>JAAZNW010000037.1 GCA_012798065.1 Chloroflexota bacterium | reverse complement strand
GCCCTGGTTACAACGCCTGACGTTTTGTATCAACTGCCAATAAAAAGGAGACCCGCGGGTCTCCTTTTTATTGGCAGTTGATACAAAACGTCAGGCGTTGTAACCAGGGCCAGATTTGAAAAACTCGGCATTGGTTTCGATGCAGAAGGTCAGGTCAACTGTTTCACCAGCGGCGAGTGTGCGGGTTCCTTCAAGATGAACTGGCTCGCCGTTATGGTTCTTGCCATCGTAAACTTCAGCGAATCCTGCGGTTCCCACGGGCATAGAAAGTTTTTCACCGCCCTTCGCCTTATAGGCTGCGGGAACTTCGCTTTCGGGGAAGATCGCCTCAAAAGGACACTCTGCAACACAGGCGCCGCAGTCGATGCAGGTATCTGCATCAATGTAGAACCACGGCCATTTATCTTCTGGCTTTCCAGGAATGATACATTCCACAGGGCAAACTGTTGCACAACCACCATCACGCAAACATAAACTGGTAATTACATGAGTCATCTGATTCCTCCGTTTGAAAATGGGTTATGGTTATTTTATCGCAGAAAAGCGATTGTCTACCTCATTCCAGTTAATGATATCCCAAAAACCAGCCAAATAATCCGCGCGGCGATTTTGATACTTAAGGTAATAAGCATGTTCCCAAACATCCACAACCAAAATAGGTTCGAGCCCTTCTTGAAGAGGGGAATCCTGGTTGGCTGTAGAATGTAAGACAAGTTCACCACCTGGTTTGGCGCTCAACCAGGCATACCCGCTGCCAAAACGGGTTAGCCCGGCTTTTTCAAACTCAGACTTGAAAGTGGCAAAATCACCGAACTTTTTTTCCAATGCTTCCTTTAATTTGCCAGCAGGCGCGCTGGAGCCGCCAGGTGATAGGCAGAACCAGTAGACATTATGATTATATACTCCACCACCGTTGTTTCTGACGGCGGTACGAATCTCTTCAGGAATCTGGTCAAGGCTGCCAAGAATCTTTTTAAGCGGCCATTCATAAAATTGAGGATATTTCTCCAGCGCGGCGTTGAGGTTTTTCAAGTAGGTCGCATGGTGTTTACTGTAATGTATTTCTACGGTTCTGGCATCAATTACGGGTTCAAGCGCGTCGTACGCATACGGAAGTGCGGGCAGTTCGAACGGCATTTTTCCCTCCCATCGGTTGGTTTCGTATGTATTTTGCGAGCATTTCAGTTAAAATTCTAGCCATCAGATGAAGGATTGTCAAGCAGAAGTGAAGAAAACACACTGTAACTGGAAAACGTATTTCTTGACAGGGTATGAGAGAAGTGATTCCTGATAAACAGGTTGACAACCGCGCCAAATACCTGGCGGGTTTATTCGCTGGCATTTTGGCAGTTTCAACTGCTTCTATCTTTATTCGTTTCGCACAGCAGGAAGTACCCTCTCTTGTCATCGCGGCAGGAAGGATGACCTTCGCTACGCTGTTGATGCTGCCCTTCGGACTGGCAGAATTAAAACGAAACCCGACAGCCTTCAATAAAAAGCAAATTTTCCACCTTGGTTTTGCCGGAGCCGCGCTGGGAATGCACTTTGCCGCCTGGATCACGTCGCTTGAATATACGTCAATCGCCAGTTCAGTTGTGTTGGTCACAACTGCGCCGTTATGGGTAGCGCTGGTTTCACCAGCGCTCCTAAAAGAGAGATTAACCAAACCAGTGGTTATTGGGTTATTGATCGCTCTTGTCGGTGGGATCATTGTGGGCGGCAGTGGCAGCTGTTCAACGGTTCAAGGAAAATTCACCTGCAGCGGCATCGGTGACCTTTTTGCTGGTTCGCATTCACTTGGCAATCTATTGGCTTTTGCCGGAGCGCTGCTTTCAGGCGCTTACCTGATTGCGGGCAGAAAGGTTAGAAATACAATTTCGCTGCCTCTTTATACTTTGATTGTCTATGGTATCGCCGCGTTCCTTTTAAGCATGATGGTGGTGCTCAAAGGAGACAAGGTGACAGGTTATGCGACTATTAGTTATGTATGGGTTCTGGCATTGGCGCTTATTCCACAGGCGGTTGGGCACACGGCCTTCAACTGGGCGCTCAAGTATCTGCCTGCCGCATTTGTTTCTATTGCGCTGCTTGGAGAACCGGTGGGAACGATAATCCTGGCAGCCCTGCTGCTGCACGAAGCGCCGACCTTTTTGGAAATGATGGGTGGGCTACTGGTGCTAACTGGAATTGCCGTGGCAACCCGGAAAGCAGCACCCAAGAAAATTGAATATGAGAAAAGCCAGTAGATTGAGCTGTTAACGGCTGTAAAGGAAGTTTAATTCTTTTACCCAGCGTTGCAACTCGGGGCTCAGTTGGCAAGGCAGGTAACGCCAGCTCCAGTTACCTGCGGGGCGGCCAGGATAGTTCATGCGGGATTCGCTGCCCAACCCTAGAAAATCCTGAAGAGGACCGATAGCGAATGCCGCTGGTGATTTCCATAGCTCGCGTATCATGTCTATATGAATATGTTCTCCAGAGCTGGCCAGGTATCTGCGGCACAGGTTTTTTTCAATTTCTGGGGCGCTTTCATACCAACCTCTTGTGGTATCGTTGTCATGGGTTCCGGTGTAAGCCACGCAGTTGAACGGGTAGTTGTGTGGCAAAAAGGGGTCTTCAGGCGTGCTACCAAAAGCAAACTGGAGAATTTTCATCCCTGGAAGATGGAAGGAGTCACGCAGGTCGATCACGTCAGGCGTGATCAGCCCCAGGTCTTCGGCGATGATAGGTAAGCCTTTTAAAGTCCTGTTAATGGCTGATAGGAAGTTTTTCCCAGGGCCTTTTACCCAACGCCCAATTTCAGCGGTTGGCATGCCGGCAGGTATTTCCCAAAAACCCGCGAACCCGCGAAAATGATCCAGGCGGGCGAAATCCACTGTTCTCAGCACCGACATAAAGCGTTTGATCCACCAGGCGTAGCCCTGGCGTTTGTGAGCAGACCATCTGTATAGTGGGTTGCCCCACAGCTGACCGGTAGGAGAAAAATAATCAGGCGGGACACCTGCGACGACAGTCGGGCGGCTATCTTTGCCCAGAAAGAAAAGTTCGGGGTTTGCCCAGGCATCCGCGCTGTCGTAGGCAATAAAAATGGGGATATCACCGATGATTTGAATTCCGCGCGCGTGCGCGTATTCAAAAATTCGCTGCCATTGAGAAAAGAAAATGAATTGCCTGAACTTGTGCTTTTCCACAACAGGCGTATTTTCGGCAGAGAATTTTGAAAGGGCTTCGGGAAGGCGCAAGCGGAGTTCTACGGGCCAGCCATCCCACGAGCCTCCGCCATGAACTTCCTTGATCGCCATGAAAAGACCAAAGTCGTCAAGCCAGCCCGCTTCTTGCCTGCAGAAATCTTGATATTGCTGGTGCAGCTTCGTTGAACGTGATTTCTTAAATCTGCTAAAAGCCCGGTCAAGGATGGTGGTTTTCCAGGTGATGGCAGCGCCGAAATCTACCTGCTCAACTGGGAAATTGGGTCTGTCGAGAAAATCATCCCGGTTAAGAAGGCGCTCTTCAAGCAATAAAGTTGGTGAAATTAAATAAGGGTTACCGGCGAAGGCGCTGAAGCACTGGTAAGGTGAATCGCCAAAACCTGTAGGGCCAAGGGGGAGAATCTGCCATAGGGAACAACCACAGCCGTGCAGGAAATCCATCCAGCGATAACACTCCGGCCCCAGATCACCAATACCGTCAGGGCCTGGCAGACTGGTTGGGTGCAGCAAGATACCAGATTTTCGCGAAAGGGTCATGGCTCACTCATAATAGATGAATTTTCGGACAATTGCGTGTAGAGATCAAGATAGTTACGCGCAGAGACAGACCAGGAGAAGTCACGCGACATCGCGTTGAACTGCATTGCCTGCCAGAAAGCGCGTTTCTTATACAGGCGCAAGGCGCGTTTTAAGGCCGTGATGAAAGAACTGGCGTCAGCGTTAGGGAAGAGAAAACCTGTTGGTGCTGTAGATGAAAGCGGGTCAGAAACCGTGTCAGCCAGCCCGCCGGTGGCTCTGGCAATTGGCAGGCAGCCATAGCGCATGGCATACATTTGTGAAAGGCCGCAGGGTTCATAACGGGAGGGCATGAGTAAAAGATCAGCGCCCGCATAAATACGCCTGGAGAGCTGGACATCAAAAAGAATGGCAGCGCGAACTTTCCCCGGCATTTCATCTTCAAGGTCTCGGCAGGCCTGTTCAAGGTTGCGCTCCCCGGTTCCAAGTAAAATGACGCGCCAGGCGAAATTTTTCATGGCGCGAAGACCGGCGATAATGATATCTATCCCTTTTTGCCAGTCAAATCTGCTGACGAGAGCCAGCAGGGGGACATCGCTTTCAACAGGAAAACCGAATTCAGCCAGCAAGGCCCGTTTATTTTGGCTGCGTGTGGTGAAATTACTGACAGCAAAGTTGAATTTAAGTGCGGGGTCTGTCGCCGGATCCCAGGATTCGACATCAATGCCGTTAAGAATACCAGTGAGATGGCCGGATCTTTTTCTAAGAAAGTCCTGTAAATCACAACCATACTCCGGCGTGAGGATTTCTTTTGCGTAGGTCGGGGAGACCGCCACGATTCGGTCAGCGGCGGCCAAACCCATTGGAAGAGGTTGGGTTTTCCCCCAATTTGGCAGGTTGTCATCATTGGATGGGGAAATTTTGTATTTCACCAGGGCTTCATCCACCCCGCTTCCCATAAAAGGCAGGTTGTGTATTGTCAGCACCGAGCGCGTTGTTTGCAGGGAGGCGTTTTTCTTCTTCGCTGTGGCTAGGTGATGTATTGCCACTGCTGTATGCCAATCATTGGCGTGCAGTATGTCACACTTCCAACCGATCAAGGAAGGGATTTTTAAGCAGGCGAGAGAGAAAAAGACGAACTTTTCAGCGTCCTCTTTAAAGTCCTTTCCATAGATCGAAGCGGATTCGCTCACCGGTGCGCCGGAAACCAGATAGGTGACCACTCCTGAAAGGGAGGTTTCAAATAATCCGGCTTCCACTGCGCCATTCAAGGTGCTGACTTTGAATTTTCGAATGAAGGTTGCTGAAATATTACTGGTCTTGATCGAATTGTAGAAAGGGATCACCAGGCGCACTTCTGCTGATGCTCCCCCCACAACTGCACCCAGACGATTGAGCGCGGCTGGTAAAGCGCCAGCCACATCTCCTAGCCCCCCGGCTTTAACAAGTGGAGCAGCCTCAGAAGCGATGAAAAGCACTCGGATCACTTTTTTCGATCGACTCTCACCGCCCATTTATCTGTTTACCTGACCATCTCAATATAATCGTCAGAAGTGACTTCGTCCAGGTTGGCGCCTAAAAAGCTGATCAGTTCAGTAATGAGGTGAGACTTCATCTCAGCGTCCTGACGGCTCCAGGTGCGACTTTTCACCTCAACAAATTGACCAATGGGTGGTTTGGTGATTTCATCAAAATTGATAAAGAATTCTACATCCTTGAATTTCACCAGATAGCGGATTCGGTCTTTTTCAATCTCTTTGGCCAGGTGCGGTTTGAAATACTCCCGGTAAAAGCGCGGACTTTGTGTGGCTGGAGCCAGGTAGCGGCTGCGTGACAGTAAAACTTCCTGTTCGAACTTATCTTCACTGGTTGGACCGATCAAGGTAAGCCTGGATCGAACCTGCTCGATCTTTCCCATTTCGTTAAGGAACTCGTCTTCACGGTAGCGCAGTATTCCCTGGTTGATATCCGCGAAGAAGAAGTAAATATCAAATTCACGGTAATGGCGTTTTCGAAGAATCTCCATGTCTGAATGCAGTAATTTTTCAATCAATTTGTTGCGGTCGTCGACGCGAATTTTTAACTGAATTTCAAAGCTTTCTTCTTCAGATGTACCACCGATGGCAACCAGCTTGGAGAGGACAGAAGACTCTCGTTGGATGAGAAATTGGTCGATCTTGCGCGAATAATCGCGGCTGTGCTTCAATAAATCTTCTTCATCCAGACCGATGATCTGTTGATCGCGCATCAGCCATTTGCCGTTAACCATCACATCTTTCACATCTGTGGCTTTAGCCGCGTAGACGATCTGCGCGTAGGTGCCGTTCGGGTCATGTTGAAATCTGGGGCTGTTATGCAGCGGCTCAATATCGATCAGGATAAGGTCTGCTCGTTTTCCTTGCTCCAGAGAACCCGTCAGATGACCGATGTGCATGGCCTGGGCTCCAAGGCGTGTTGCCATCAGCAGCGTGGTCCTGGCGGGCAAGGTTGTTGGGTCTCCACTAAACCCTTTTTGCAGAAAAGAAGCCAGGCGCATTTCTTCAAACATGTCCAGGTCATTGTTGGAAGCTGGACCATCGGTGCCAATACCCACATTAAGGCCAATCTCCAGCATGCGGGTGATTGGGGCAACGCCTGAAGACAACTTCATGTTAGAGGAAGGGTTGTGCGCCACACCCGCGTTCACATGCAGCAGGGTGTGCATTTCACCGTCGTCCACATGCACACAATGGGCAGCAAGGACCTTCGCTTCGAAAAGACCTTGTTTTTTTACATAAGGAATAACCGGCATTCGGTTCTCTCGGCGCATGTTTTCAACTTCAACAGCCGTTTCAGACAGGTGCGTATGCAAAGGGACATCAAATTCGGCAGCCAGGGCGGCGGTGGCTTTAAGGATTTCGGCCGTACAGGTGTACGGAGCGTGAGGTGCCACGGAAGGAATGATCAGATCATGGCTTTTCCAACGTTGGATAAAATCGCGTGACAATTCAAGAGATTCTTCGTAAAACTGAGCATCAGGGGTTGGAAATTTAAGCACGGTTTGAGCGCAAAGCGCGCGCAAGCCAAACTCGGCGGTCGCTTTGGCTACTTCTTCTTCAAAGTAATACATATCGGCGAATGTCGTGATTCCTGAACGGGTCATTTCGACGCAAGCGAGCTGTGTACCTAAACGCACGAAGTCAGGAGAAACAAATTCTCGCTCAACAGGCATCATGTACCCCATGAGCCAAACATCCAAACGCAGGTCATCCGCAAGCCCACGCAGCAGGGTCATAGGTACATGCGTGTGCGCGTTAACCAGACCGGGCATTAAAATTTTACCCGCGCAATCTACTATTTGCGGGGCTGTATACTGGGCGAGAATTTCTTTTTCGTCGCCAACAGCTTCGATAATCTTTCCGTTGATGGCGAGCGCTCCGCATTCATAACGGCGAAATTCATGGTCCATGGTGAGCACTTCGGCATTGCGAAGCAGGATATCGACTGTCTTCATGTTATTCTCCATTCTCGACCTCAGAAAGTTGCCTTCTGATGAAATCCAGGCAGGTGTTTTCCATCCATTTTTGCAGTTGCGGTAAAGCGTTGTTGAACAGTTTCTTTTTTTCCGCATGTTTTTGAGGGCTGGTAAAAAACATGTCCAGGGTTGCTATATCATCCTGGCAATAGATGTTTACGGCAAATAATAACGCGCGCCTTTCCAAGTTGAGGTCTTGTTGAGGGGTATAAGGGCGGTCAAGTTTCTTAACTTCAAAAACGTTATTGTTGGTGTGGTTTGAAAATAAAATCAATTCGTTGATCGCGCAAAAAACGAATAAAGTAACCGTTACCCCACGGTTGGCTGCGAGTTCAATGACTTTCTCCAAAAGTGTATCCTGATCAAAACCGTAAATGTGCGGTTGAAGCAGAGAGATGACCTTCTGCTCGACGACATCAATCATCCTATCCGCTTCTTGGGATGAATTTGCTTTGGCAGTGATGCGAATATCCACACATCCAGGATGAGCGGAAAGGCCCACTGTTGGGTTACTGGATGTTTCCAGATCGGCAATCTGAGCGTCAACCACCGATTCACCAATCCCGCTGGTGCGGATGACGTGGGTCTTGATGAGTTGGTGAAGTTCGAAGTGCCCGCGCAGGAGCGGTATCACTTCATGCTGAAAAATCGTTTTCATTTCTGCGGGCACTCCCGGCAGGCAAACCAGCAGTTTCTTTTGCTCCGCGATATAAAACGCAGGTGCGGTTCCAACCGGGTTGTGAATGGCGACTGCGTTCGCCGGGAGGAACGCCTGTTTCTGGTTATTGTCAGAGGGAATGGCACCTCTAACCTGGAATTTCCGGTAGATTTCTTTCCATAAGTCTGCGTGAAAATCCATCTCCACGTTAAAAGCAATCGCCGCGGCATTACGGGTAGGATCGTCAATGGTCGGGCCGAGACCGCCGGTGGTGATGACGATTTCCGCCCGCGAAAGGCTTTCTCGTATCATTTCAGCGATGCGCAGCGGGTTATCGCCAATCGATGTTGCGCGAAATAAATCAACGCCAAGATGGCGCAACTGCTGCGCCAGGTACCGTGTATTGGTGTCCAGGGTTTCGCCCAGCAAGAGTTCGGTTCCAATCGTGATGATTTCAGCCTGTGTCATCTCACTCCGTTGAATAAATCATTTTATCAGGTTTTAACCAGCGGGAGTTCCAAGCAGGGAAAGTCGCTGACGAAATTGCAATAGGAATAAGGTAGAATCAATTGGGTGATTGATAAGGATGGCGCAGAAGTGGTGAAAGAAAAGAGCCTACGATTAGAAATCGGAAAATGGGGTGAAAGCGCAGCGCTCAATTATCTTGAAGGCGAAGGGTATACTTTGGTGCAGCGAAATTTCAGGTCGCCTGATGGTGAAATTGATTTAATAATGAGGAAGAATGAAGAGCTTGTTTTTGTTGAAGTGAAAACAAGGACCTCGGTAGATTTCGGTTTCCCGGAAGAGGCGGTAGATGACCAAAAACTTGATCACCTTGAAGCCACGGCAGGATGGTTCCTTGTTGAACACGCAGAATTTGAAGAAAACTGGCGGCTGGATATTGTCGCCGTAACTGGCAAGTTGGGTTCTTCATCTCCTGAAATCAAGTGGTTTGTCAATGTTGGAAACGCCTGACCACAAAACGGTCCTCGTCATTGTCGGACCGACCGGAATAGGGAAATCAGACCTGGCAATTGAACTGGCAAGGCAGGTCAATGGAGAAATCATCTCCGCGGATTCGCGTTATTTGTACCGGGGGATGAATATCGGCACTGCCAAACCTACATTCGACCAGTTGGGTTCTGTAATCCATCACCTGGTCGATGTCGCTGAACCAGATGAATGCTGGTCTTTAGCCCGTTTTTTAAAAGAAACGCGAAAAAAGGTCAATGAAATTCATCGCCGCAAGCGCATTCCGATCCTTACTGGCGGGACTGGGCAATATATCCGCGCCTTAACCGAAGGGTGGAGAGTACCTGAATTTGAAACTGACCAAAAATTAAGGCGAGTATTAAATCAATGGGGGCAAAGTATTGGCGCCATTGGTTTACATGAAAAACTAAGGTTGCTCGATAAAGAAGCGGCTGGTTTCATCGATGCGAGCAACATGCGCAGAACGGTACGGGCGCTTGAGGTCATTTTTACGACTGGGAAAAGGTTCTCAGACTGTCGAAGAAAAGACGGACCAGCCTATGACTTTTGGATCATTGGGTTGCGCATGGAAAGAGAAAAATTGTACGAAAGAATTGATGCGAGGATCGATCACATGATAGCGGCTGGTTTGGAAGAAGAAGTAAGAAACCTGCTCATAAAAGGCTATGGGGCCGATTTGCCTGCGATGTCTGCCATTGGTTACCGCGAAATGGCGCGCTTTATCAATGGCGAAATCGATTTGGAAAGTGCCAAGGCGCTTATGCGCAAAAATACGCGCAACCTGGTGAGGCGCCAGGCGAATTGGTTTAAATCAAGTAACCCTGAGATACGCTGGTATGAGACTGGTGAGCAGACAACAATTCAGGTTCTGGATGATCTGGCTGCCGCGGGTATTTGGAAGAAGCAATGATCATAAATAAACCCTGGCTATCAAGTTATGACACGGGAGTGCCTTTTTCCCTTCAGTATCCGGATATTTGCGTCCATGAGTATCTCGCTGCGCAGGCTCATGCCTACCCAAAAAGGACCGCGATCATCTGTGGCGAAAGCCGTTTCGATTACCAAACGCTGCATCAAAAAGCGATCGTCTTTTCCAGGCAGTTGATCAGAGTTGGACTGAAACCTGGAGACAGGGTGGGGTTGTGCCTGCCAAATTCTACCGGCTTCATTGTCGCCTTCTTTGGTGTGTTGATGTGCGGTGGAGTAGTGGCTGCGATGAACCCGTTATTTCCAAAAAGGGAACTTGAATTCCAGGTGAAGACTGCGGAAGTTCGTTTTATTATTACAGATGAAAAAAAAGAGGACGAATTCCTGACTATGGAACTTCCTCAACCTGTGAGCATCTTTCGAATTTTGGAATCGATTGAGCTGCTTGACCGTCGAACTGGTGCATCTTTTACCAGTCAGTCGCTCTACTCACCAGAGAGACACATAATCAGTCATTTTTCTGATCCGCATGCTCCCGCTGTGCTGCAATTCAGCGGAGGGACAACGGGAGTTCCCAAGGCGGCGATTGGGACACATCGAAACCTTGTTGCCAATGTTACCCAATTCAAGAACTGGTTGGTGAATCTCGATGACGGCAAGGAAACCTACCTGGTCGCCATTCCTTTGTATCACGTGTATGGACTGGTATTGGGTTTATTACTGGGAATCGCCACTGGAGCAACGCTGGTGCTCTTGCAAAAACCGGGCGATGTGGATGAAATGTTACACGCAATTACGAAGTATCCAGTCAGTTATTTCCCTGCGGTGCCGTCCATTTTTAACCTGATCAATAACCATCCCGGCGTAAAAAGGGGAGATTATCAATTAAACCGCATCAAAGCCTGTATCTCTGGTTCTGCGCCACTGATGGAGGCGGTTCGCGAAAATTTTGAAAAACTAACCGGGGCGTCTCTCGTGGAAGGATACGGCTTATCAGAGGCACCGACAGCCACCCACTGTAATCCTATTTTGGGCGAAAAGCGCGCTGGTTCAATTGGACTACCCTTGCCTGATGTGGATTGCCGGATTGTAAGCCTGGCAAACAACCAGGCGGACATGCCCATCGGAGAAGAAGGCGAGCTTTTAATTCGCGGCCCGCAGGTGATGCCAGGATATTTCAATCACCAAGAAGAAAGCAGCGCATTGCTCGAGAGTGGTTGGCTGCGCACCGGTGACATTGCCAGAATGGACGCTGAGGGGTATTTTTATCTTTCAGGGAGAATCAAGGATCTGATTAAAGTACACGGTATGCAAGTTTGGCCGACAGAAGTTGAACAGGTAATGAGTGAACACCCAGCAATTAAAGAATGCGCTGTTGCCGGAGTGCCAGATGAAAAAAGCGGGGAACGCGTGAAAGCCTGGTTGGTTTTACAAGAAGGCCATGGAATGGCGCTTGATAACCTGCGGCAACATTGCCAGGGAAAGCTGGCAGCTTATAAGATACCTGTTGAAATATCCATTTGTGCTTCATTACCCAAAACGCCAGTTGGAAAAGTGCTGAGGCGAGAACTGGTCAGAGAACACATGGAGCGAAAATAAAAGAGAGCAGACGCTCCCTTTTATCAATTGAGGGTTATCTCCGGAGTTCCGGAATGATGTGGAACGGGTGGCGGGAAGATTTTTTCAAACTCTTC
>JAAZNW010000141.1 GCA_012798065.1 Chloroflexota bacterium | reverse complement strand
GCCAGCCTCAAGCAGGCCAGCGAATTGCCGCTGGCCGTGGCCACCGATTGCGACCAGTACCTGCATGACCGGCTGACGCTGCTGGAAACGCAGCTCGCCACCGTCAACCGCATGGCGCTGGCCAACGAGCTGCCGGACGCCATCATCACGGAGTCGGGCCTGAAGATCACGCCGCTCGATGCGGCGGTGCCCGATACCGCACAGGCCCTGATCGACCAGACGGCGATGATCCTACCGCACGTCAAGATCACCGAATTGCTGCTGGAGGTAGACGAATGGACGGGCTTCACCCGGCACTTCGCCCACCTGAAGTCAGGCGACCTGGCCAAGGACAAAAACCTGTTGCTGACCACGATCCTCGCCGACGCGATCAACCTGGGCCTGACCAAGATGGCGGAATCGTGCCCCGGCACGACCTACGCCAAGCTGGCCTGGCTGCAAGCCTGGCACATCCGCGACGAAACCTACGGGGCGGCACTGGCCGAGCTGGTCAACGCGCAGTTCCGACATCCCTTCGCCGAGCATTGGGGCGACGGCACCACGTCATCGTCGGACGGCCAGAACTTCCGCACCGGCAGCAAGGCCGAGAGCACCGGCCACATCAATCCGAAATACGGCAGCAGCCCAGGGCGGACGTTCTACACCCATATCTCCGACCAGTACGCGCCGTTCCACACCAAGGTCGTGAACGTCGGCGTGCGCGACTCGACCTACGTGCTCGACGGCCTGCTGTATCACGAATCCGACCTGCGGATCGAGGAGCACTACACCGACACGGCAGGGTTCACGGACCACGTCTTCGCGTTGATGCACCTGCTGGGCTTCCGCTTCGCCCCGCGCATTCGTGACCTGGGCGACACCAAGCTCTACATCCCGAAGGGCGATGCCACCTACGAGGCGTTGAAACCGATGATCGGCGGCACGCTCAACATCAAGCACGTCCGCGCCCATTGGGATGAAATCCTGCGGATGGCCACCTCGATCAAGCAGGGCACGGCGACGGCCTCGCTGATGCTCAGGAAGCTTGGCAGCTACCCGCGCCAGAACGGCCTGGCCGTCGCCCTGCGTGAGCTGGGACGCATCGAGCGCACACTGTTCATCCTGGACTGGCTGCAAAGCGTCGAGCTGCGCCGCCGCGTGCATGCCGGGCTGAACAAAGGCGAGGCGCGCAACGCGCTGGCCCGCGCCGTGTTCTTCAACCGCCTGGGGGAAATCCGCGACCGCAGCTTCGAGCAGCAGCGCTACCGGGCCAGCGGCCTCAACATGGTGACGGCGGCCATCGTGCTATGGAACACGGTCTATCTGGAGCGGGCCGCGAACGCCTTGCGTGGCCACGGTCAAGCCGTCGATGACGGCCTGTTGCAGTACCTGTCGCCGCTCGGCTGGGAGCACATCAACCTGACCGGCGATTACCTCTGGCGCAGCAGCGCCAAGATCGGCGCGGGCAAGTTCAGGCCGCTACGGCCGCTGCAACCGGCTTAGCGTGCTTTATTTTCCGTTTTCTGAGACGACCCCT
>JAAZNW010000005.1 GCA_012798065.1 Chloroflexota bacterium | reverse complement strand
TCACAACACCTCCAATTGCGATATTAAGATGAACTTACTCTTATTAAAGATTATATCATTTTCTCTGTAAGAACGTGACAAATCCCGCTCATGAAAAATGCTAGGCAGGAGGGCGTTTTTTTGTCTTCGCTTTGACTCAGTTAAGCGATTAAGAAACCAACACCCATCAACAGCGGCGTTACCAGGTTGAGCAGCACATTTTGAATCATCGAGGGCACCAGAGCGGGGATGTTCTCTGCGTGTTGGAGCACCTTCAGCGCGGTTGGCAGCGCGATGGCTGCTGTCAGCAAGCCGAGCAGCGTCCAGGCCGGGGTGATTCTGAGCATCACACCCAGGATGATGGCAAGATACGTGGCTGCTAAGAAACAACCGTAGATGATGGCGCTGGTTTTTCTGCCAACGAGGATGGGGTAATGCTTTCTACCCACCGTGGTATCCGCTTCTACATCAGGGAATTGATTCAACAAGAGCAGGTTACTGACCAGGAAAAAAGGAATAGAAGAAGCAAGTACCGCCGACCAGGTAATACGCCCCGTGAGCACGTAGAAGGTTCCCAACACCATGAGGGTGCCAAAACCAAACCCTGGCGCGAGCAGGCATAAGAGGGGTTGTTTGTTGAGCCATTGGGTATAGGTTAGGATGACAATCAGCCCCAGGATGCCAATGGGCAGGATGACCCAGCCGACCGCCAGCGCGAAATAGATGCCAACCACCACGGTAATCAGCGCAGTGCCGATGGTGGTCCATAACGCCAGGTGTACCTTTTCGGGCACTTCAACGAAAGTTCCGCTGCCACCGCTGAATGGGGTGCGGTTGGTGCGAAAATCCAAACCGCTGCGAATATCATTGTAATCGTTAAAGGCGTTCACGCAGGCGTGGGCTGCCAGACCGCCGATGAACGCCAGTAGAACATACCAGGGGTTCACCTTACCAACTGCCCAGATGGCTGCCGCAGTTCCCAGGAAAACGCAGGCGAGGGCGAGCAAGAGAAACCGCGGACGCATGGAACTGAAAACGTATCTCATCATATTGCTCCAATAAAGGGATTAAGGTCGTGTAACAATAACACCGGAAGAAGGGTTTAGATGTTCAACCAACGGGCAGCGGCGGCGGGCAGTTCCAGGCTGGAAGCCACTTTGCGTGTACATTCCGGGAGTGAGTCAAGGAACATGCGACCGTACTTCTTGGTGAGCACACGCTTATCCAAAATTGCCACCACGCCGCGGTCAGATTGGGAGCGGATTAAACGACCAAAACCCTGCCTGAAACGCAGGATGGCTTCTGGCAGGTTGTACTCGTTAAATGGGTCTTCAAAGGTTTCTGCTCGGGCAGCGATGATGGGGTCAGAAGGAACATCAAAGGGCAGTTTGACGATAACCAGCACGGAAAGCGCTTCACCCGGGATATCAACGCCTTCCCAGAACGCGCGGGTACCCAGTAAAACGGCTTTATCGGCTCCACGGAAGTTTTCCAGCAGGATGTTGGTGGAAGCACCCTCGCCCTGTTCATAGACCTGTATCTCCGCGTCCGCCATTGCGGGTCCGATCGC
This sequence comes from Chloroflexota bacterium, assembly GCA_012798065.1. GTDB lineage: Bacteria > Chloroflexota > Anaerolineae > Anaerolineales > Anaerolineaceae > UBA6107. The sequence continues at coordinate 26,687 of JAAZNW010000005.1, read as the reverse complement.
CTGGGCGGTCTTTCTCAATTGAGCATACGAGGTGAACAGCACCAGCATGCGCCCGCCAGTGGCTTTAGCCAGGCGGATGATGGCGCTTTCCACCTCCCGTTGATATGCGCTGGCTTCAGCAGGTTCGGGAATGTCATTTACCAGGTAGAGCAGGGTGGAGTTTTCGTAATCAAACGGAGAACCCAGCACCAGTTCATCCGCTTCATCGGCGTTGAGGCGGCTGCGGATGTACTCAAACTCGTTGTTGGCGGTGAGCGTGGCGGAGGTGAGGATGATGGAAGCTTTTTCGTGCCACAGGTATTTCTCCATGAGCGGGCCCACGTGCAACGGAGCTGCCTGCAGCGCCAGGCGCTGAGTATTGGGCATAATTTCCACCCAGTAAACATAATTGGCGTCTGGATGGTTCACCAGCGCCTCAAGGTAATTCTGCGCTTCGCTCAAGCGGCGGTACACACTGGCCAACGAGCCCAGTGTACCCTCCACCTCTTGTGGAACCTCGTCCAGGCTGTCGCCGATGGCTTTTTGCAGGTCGGCGATCATTTTTAGCGCAGCGCCCAGGGCATCCTGGCAGCCATCCCAGGCGATTTCAACATTAGACCAGCAGGGTAAAGTGCGCGTAGCCTGCAGCATCCGGCATTGCTGACCATAACTGCTGACGGGCTGCCCTTCGCGTTGTTCATCCATAAATGCGTCTAAACTGAAAATCAGTTCAGAAAATTCATTTTCCAACTGGAAGAGCAGGTCAGAGACCTTATGCACTGCCATGTTCAGCGCAGCAAAATCAGATGGCGGCAGGGCGTGAGAAACCAGGCTCATCAATCTGCCCAGCAAGCCGCTGGAGATTCCGCCAATCTCGCGCAGCATGCGCGTAAAATCGTTTTGGGTCAACCGAAAGGAGAGGGCGTTGGTCGTGGCGGATTCTAAGTGATGGGCTTCATCTACAATCAGGTAATTGTATTCTGGCAGCACACGGTTTCCGGTGACCACATCTGCCAATAGCAGGGCATGGTTCACGACCAGGATGTGCGCGGATTGCGCCGCCAGATGAGTGCGATAGAAAGGACAGGCGCCGCCCATACGGGAGACACACACTTCTGTTTTACAGCCTTCATCTTCGGCTGAAAGCCGCTGCCAGACTTCGCGCTCCAGCGGACCATTTAGATTGATTTCGCCGCGGTCCCCGCTGCCGCCCTGGTAAAGCCAGACCAGTGTTTTTGCCAGGATCCTCAGCTCCTCGGCGCTCTGCGGTCCGATCTTACGCATTGCGCTGAAGCGGCGCGGGCAGAGATAATTACCGCGTCCTTTGACGACTGTGGCGCGCACCTCTGAGCCTAACGCTGATGCCAGGTCAGGAATATCCTTTTTAATCAGCTGGTCTTGTAAAGTGATGGTATTGGTCGAAATCACCACGCGCATTGAATTGCGCACAGCCCATTCCACGGCAGGGATGAGATAGGCAAAGGATTTACCGATACCGGTACCTGCTTCGACGATGAAATGTTGACTGTTGTTAAGCGCGTTCGCCACTGATCGCAGCATTTCAAGCTGTTGCGGGCGGCTCTCAAAATTATCGAAGTAGCGCGAAAATGGTCCGCCGTGTTCAATTTGCGCCGCGATTTCATCAGGGTCTAACCGCACGGGTGTTTCGACTGGAACCAACGGAGGGGAGCTCTGCGCTCCTGCAAAAAGCAAGCCGAAATCGTCTTGAGAAGCCTTCCGGGCTTCAATGGGTAAACGGCCTTTTGCCTGCAAAGCCAGGTGAAAAGCAACCTCGCCATCCCATTCAATGCCTTCTGACATGCGCACGATCTCATCAAGGATTTCGATGGGTAATTCCAGCAACTTTTGTGAGAGTGAAAAATAGACTGCCTGCGCCAGCCGGGCATCGTCCAGGGCGCGGTGCGAGTTGGGAATCAGAATGTTGCAGGTAACCCCGAGGGTGCCGAGGTTGTAACGGCTGTTACCGGGCAGCGCAATAGCGGCCATCTCGTAGGTGTCGATCACTTTGTTGTAAAGGAGGACCTTCTGCCTTTGTAAAAAACTCAGGTCGAAACGCACATTGTGACCGACCACGATGTCGTTGCCTACAAAATCCACCAGTTCCTGAATGACCGCTTGCAGTGGTGGCGCGTGCAGCACCATTTGGTCAGTGATGCCGGTGAGTTGCGTGATTTGCCGGGGAATGGGGCGGCCGGGGTTGATCAGCTTCGTCCATTCTCCTTCCACCCTGTGCCCATTAAAACGCACAGCGGCAATTTCAATGATCGCGTCACGCTGCGCGTCCATTCCGGTTGTTTCGATATCAATGGCGACCATGGGGGGCATGCGGCAATTATATCACGCGTGTTTTAAGGGGACTGGAAGCGGGTTTTAGAGCCTCGTGATAAGATTACTTTATTCATTGCCTGTGTGGAGGATTTAATTGGAGCAGCTCAATTCTGTTTCATTAATGCTTCAGGTCAACCCTGATTCAGGGACTTTCTCGATCCAGGCCAGGGACCCTCGTTTTCCCCGCTTGGAGAATATTCAACTGGGCTGCGAGTACACGTTCGCGGGGAAGCAGCAGCGCTGCGGTCAAGATGGCTGGCAGGTGAATGGCTTGGCGCATCACCTGGAGCGCGCGCAGGCGCATGGCGAAATGGATTGCCTGACAGTTGCGCTTGAGCCGGATGCCAACAAGGTCAGCCTGCGCCTGTCTTTCGCGCTTATGCGAGAATACCCGCTGGTATTGTGGAAGATTCAGGTCACCAACCACGGGAAAGAAGGTGTGGAGATAAACCGCATCACCCTGCTGCGCGTGGTGGATAACACCCATTACCTGAAGGTCAGACGGCCGGATGACCTGGGTTTTTTCTCCAATGGCTGGCAATCCTGGTCTCCCAGCCGATGGTACAGTGGGAATCAAAGAATGACCATCAGCCGGCTGTACGCATTGCAGCGCCCGATGATTTATAACCCGGGAACGCCAACGCCCGTTAAAAAAGGTGTTTTCTCCAGTGATATGTTCGCGGTGGTCGGAGACCGCGCCACCCGTGCTGGTTACCTTCTCGGTTTCCTTTCTCAGTTGAACCACTTTGGCTCGATCCTGGCTGACTTCAATACCGGTGAAATCTCCATGTGGGCGAATGGAGATGGTGCCTGCCTTGAAGCGGGGAAGTCAATGCAAACGGATTGGGCGGTGTTCACGCCTGTTTTGCTGGATCATCGCGCCCCACTGGAGACTTATATCGAAGCGGTAGGGCGGGAAAACCACGCGCGCGTGCCCGCGCAAACCCCGGTGGGGTGGTGCTCCTGGTATCATTTTTACACATCGGTGACCGCCAGGAATATTATCGAGAACCTGGACACGATCCTTGAGCGCCAGGAGGAGCTGCCCATTGAACTGGTGCAGATCGATGACGGGTTTGAAAAACAGGTTGGAGACTGGCTGGAGTTCAGATCGACCTTTCCAGAGGGGGTAGCCCCGCTGGCTGCATCAATCAGTGGCGGTGGACTGCTGCCGGGATTGTGGCTGGCGCCTTTCATCGTGCACCCTGGAGCTGACCTGCTGCATAAACACCCGGATTGGATGCTGCGCAAAGCCAACGGCAGGCTGGTGAATGCAGGGTTAGGCTGGAACGCGTTAACCACCGCCTTAGACCTGACCAAACCGCCGGCTTTACAGTATGCCGCGGAGGTGGTTCATACGGCAGTGCAGAAATGGGGGTTCCCGTATTTGAAGCTGGACTTTCTCTATGCTGCCGCGCTGAAGGGTCACTACTACGACCGCAGTAAGACCAGGGCGCAGGTGATGCGCATGGGCATGGAAGCGTTGCGGCAGGCAGCTGGCGAACAAACGACCCTGCTTGGCTGCGGAGCACCGTTGGGTTCGGTCATCGGCGTGGTCGATACCATGCGCATTGGGCCAGATGTCAGCGAGGAGTGGCTGCCGGTCTTCAAAGGTGTGCAGATAGGCCTCCGCCGGGAACCCTCGATGCCCAGCACGCGCAATTCCATTCACAATATCCTTACCCGGGCCAACCTCAACCGGCGCTGGTGGGTAAATGACCCAGACTGCCTGCTTGTGCGCGCTGACACGAGCCTGACGCAGGAAGAGGTGCGTTCACTGGCAACGGTCATCGCACTCACTGGCGGCTCATTGCTGCTTTCAGATGACCTGCCTGGAGTGCCACCCGAGCGTATACGGTTGGCAGAAGCGTTAATTCCAGTTATGGGTGAAGAAGTGCGTGTCTTGGATTGGTTCGACAACGCCACGCCGTCCAGACTTCGTGTAGATATGGACAATGAGACTGGCGGCTGGCATCTGCTGGGCGGGTTCAACTGGTCTGAACAGACCGCGGATGTAATGATTTCAGCCAGCGAGTATGGGCTTGAAGAGGGGGAATATCTATTCCGCGAGTTTTGGAGCGGGAAGACAGGCATGATTTCCGGGACAGGCGGGCACGTATTTCCAGGCATACCGCCGCACGCGCCAGTTTTACTGGCTGTCCGCAGGTTTGTGGGCGAAAAAGCGCTGTACCTGGGCAGCGACCTGCATTTCACTCAAGGCGCTGAGGTGGCTGAGTGGCTCGAAAAGGACGGCAGCCTGGAGATGACGCTGCGCCTGCCAAGGACGGCAATAGGGCAGGTGTTTTTCCACCTGCCAGGCAAGCCACAGGCAGCGTTTGTGGACGGCAAGCCAGTTTATTTGCACCCTATGGAGCAAGGAATTTATCGTCTGCCAGTCGTCGTGGAAGGTTTTTGCAATGTGCGTATTATGAGATAGAAAAAGGAGCGGGTTGACCGCTCCTTGCCTATTTGTGGACGTGGATTCACTTTTTCGTCGGGATCGGTGGGGTTGGTTCTGATTTATTCTCTTGCGCGCGGCGTTCCAGCGCTGCCAGCTTGCGCGCTGTGCTGCGGCGTTTCAACCAGCGCACCAGGAAGAAGATGGGGAGGCCAAATAACAGGACAATGGGAACCACCAGGATCACCAGCCAGATCAGGAAGTTGACCAAACCTTTGCCGAAATCCAGCAGCGCCTGAAGCGCGTCGCGCGCAACCCCTGAAGGCTGCCAACCAGCCACCGTGATAGGAGCGATAGTTTCTTTGGATTGAATCTGCAATGTGATGGACGAGGTAGAAACCGATTCATCGTAATACTTGATCTGCCCTTTGATTATTTCAATTTGTTCGGTCACCTGCATTTTCTGCGAATAGATGGAAAGGGCATCTTCTGTGTTGGCGGCGTTTTCGTAAAACTCGCTCAATTTGGCATCGGCTTCTTCCAGGTTGCGTAAACGTGATTTCAGGTCGGTGTATTCCTTGGTCACATCCTGCCCGGAGACACTCTCATTCAAAGTATATTTTTTGGGGTCACCAGTCATGTCCTTGATCTTCTGCATGGCTTCGTCCAGGCGCTCAGCGGGCACTCTGATAATGAGGTTGGCTTGAGGTACTTCGACCCCAGAAGACGTATAGCTTTTATACAGGTTGGAAGAAACTGTGTAACCACCCATACCTTTGGCGAGCTGCTGCACGTCACGCAGGGTGGCGGCAGGGTCATCAACCGCGATCGACAGACTGGCGTTCATCATGATCATCTGCACGGATTCCACCCCTGCGGCTGCGATACCAGGGCTGCCGGCAGATTCTGCGTAACTATCCAGCATGGGCTCCATGGGTTCTACCATGGTGGCTGCTTTCATGGCGTAATCTTCCACCCCGCCTGACCGCAGATTGTTAGCAGTGTAGGATTTGGACGCGCAACCACTGAGGGTGAGCGACAGAATGACGATGCCAATCAACACGCTTTTCGTTTTCATACCATTCCTCCTTGAAATAAACCGATGTGTGCAACTGTTTAATAGACGCCAGAGGAGCAAGATTGGTTCCTGCTCACCAGCCAGCGCTCAGGCGACGGGCATGCTTTTCCGGTAAACCAGCGGCGATGATTCGTTGTTGTACAGAGGGGATATCATAAGGAACGCGATGGATTTCCCAGGTCATGTTCTGAGGATCAAAAATACCGTAAGACGCTCTGGGGTCATTATCCCGTGGTTGACCGACCGATCCGGGGTTGAGGATTGCGCGGGTGGTAACAGGCGTGGTAACGCCGGGGTATCGGTAAGCGCGTTCGACAAGCCCACTTTGAGGGTCAGCAGTGAACATCAGCGGCAGGTGAGAGTGTCCGACGAAGGCGAGTTGTGTATCAAAACTGGCAAAATTCTCAGCCGCAATGCTGACATCTAAAATGTATTCCCAAACCGGGTTTCGCGGGCTGCCATGGATAAGCGTTGCCTGACCTGACACCTGTTTTTCAGGCAGACTGCGCAGGTATTGCAGCGTTTCCGGCGACATCATGCGCCGGGAAATGATAATCGCTTCTCCGGCTTCGTGATTGAAGATGCTCAGGTCAGCGTCACCGCAGATAGCGAGGTCGTGATTGCCCCTGATGCAAAGCAGGTTGGGCAACTCGCGTATCCGCTGTACGCATTGGTTGCCGTCTGGTCCGTAACCAACCAGGTCTCCCAGGCACCACACAACCTCATAATTATTGCCGGCATCCGCGAGGACGGCTTCAAGCGCAGTCAGGTTGGCGTGCACATCAGAAATCACCAGGATTTTCATTTTTTCCCTTGGTCGGTTTTTTGATGGTTCAATGGGTTTATTTTACATTATTCAGCCGTTCTTGTTTTTTCGATGATCTCGGCGGCGTAGTCGTAGCGTTGGAATGCGGGCATCAGGTAGATGCCCTGCACCATTGGTTTGATATTCTGGATGAGTTCGATGGTAAGGCGGATACCGGTCTGCGCTCCCTGGTCACCGCTGACTGCCATCAGGTCACGGATGCTTTGCGGAATTTCGATTCCGGGAACTTCCGCCTGCAGGAAAGCGGCGTGGCGCGCGCTGGCCAGCGGCAGCAGCCCCACAATTAATGGAACGGGTAGTTTATCAAACTGAGACTCGTATTGCTGCAAAAAATCAGTTACCAAAGCGGGGTGATAGATCGGCTGGGTGAGGATAAAATCCGCTCCGGCTTTCAGTTTTCGGCGCAGATTCTTCAGTTCTGCTTCCATATCCGCGGCTTTCAGGTTAAGCGCACAGCCGACAAAAAAGCTGGTCGGCTGCCCAATACCGCTTCCGGCATGGTCCACACCGGCGTTGAACCCCTGTTTGACCAGTTTGATCAACCCGGAAGGAACCAGATCATAATGATCCATCGCGTCAGGGTACTCACCAATAGAAGTCGGATCACCCATCACCACGAAAATATTGCGCACATCCAGCGCGTGGGCTGCCAGCAGGTCACCCTGCACGCGCAGCACATTGCGCCCGCGCGTTGGAAAGTGCAACACGGTCTCGATCCCCACATTGCGCTGGATCAGGCTGCAAACCGCCCAGGGGCTCATGCGCATGCGCGCCATGGGGCTGTCTGCCACATCGATGACATCCGCGCCGACTTCAGACAGCAGGCTCGCCCCGGCAATTAATTTGTGGGTGGAAAGCCCGCGGGGTGGATCCATTTCAACAGCGATGACGAATCGCCCATCGCGGAGTTTTTGCGCCAGCTTTGTGGGGGGCAAGGCGCCTTCATCTTCCGGCTGCCTGGTTGCGGACAGCGCGATCTCTTCAATTGCTGAAAGCTCCAATCCTGGCGATTGTTGAAAAGCCTGCACCATGGCGGCAATGTGGGCAGGAGTGGTGCCGCAGCAGCCGCCAATGATGCTGGCGCCGGACTGCCAGAAGGAGAGCGCGTAAGTGCCGAAATACTCGGGAGCGGCGGGGTACATGATGCGACCCTCCACCTGTTCAGGCCAACCGGCGTTGGGCATCACTGAAAAAATCGCATCTGGCACCGCGCGGCGCATCTGCCTGAGAATGTTGAGAATCTGGTTGGGACCGCCAGAGCAGTTAACGCCGATCACATCCGCGCCGGCAGCGAGCAACTGTTGCGCCACCCTGGCGGGGGGGTCGCCCAGCAGGGTGCGGTTATCGCGGGTGAAGGTCATCGAGGCGATGACTGGTAACTGCGGGGAAATTTCACGCACCGCCCGTAGCGCTTCAACTGTTTCGTAAAGGTCGGTCATCGTTTCAATGATGATCAGGTCGACGCCGGCTTTGATTAACGCCGTGGCTTGCTGTGAAAAGGCTTCGTGGGCTTCTGGCAGCTGAACCCTGCCAAAAGGCGCAATGCGGACTCCCAGTGGGCCGATATCACCAGCGACCAGCACCTCCCTGCCGCTGGCAGACACCGCTTGGCGGGCAATCTGCGCGCCCGCGGTGTTGATCTGTTCCAGCTGGTTCTCCAGGTGGTGTTGGGCCAATTTGTACCTGTTCGCGCCGAAAGTGTTGGTCTGTATCATGTCAGAACCCGCCAGGATGTATTCACTGTGGATAGATTCGACCACCCTGGGGTATTCCACGTTGGCGTAATCCAGACAGGTTAAGCCGGTGGGCAGGTTTTGGCTCAGCATGGTGCCCATGGCGCCGTCAGAAAACAGGGCGCGTTTGTTTGCCAGGAGGTTCAGAAGAGTTGCTTGATTGATCATTCGACACCGTTTACTTCATCAATTGTTCCACGCGGGTCTCGCCAAGGCTGTAATACTTCGCCTGGGGGTGATGGAGGATAATGGCCGCGGTGGATTGTTCTGGAACCAGCTGGCAGGCGGAGGTCAGGCTCATGCCCAGGGCTGCTTCCGCGGGCAATAAGGCAAATACCTTCTTGTGATCTTCGAGCTCGGGAATGGCCGGATACCCCCAGGAATAACGCTTGCCCTGGTTTTCGCTGAGCCCAAGTTCATGGCGGATATGGCGGTGGAGGTACTCGGCGGTCGCTTCTGCCGTCTGCACCGATAACCCATGCGAAAAGTAGGCTTCGGCATAGTCCGCTACAGCCTGCAGCAGGTCGAAACGTTCACTGGCTTCTTTGCCGACGGTCACAATCTGGAAGGCAACCACATCCATCCTGCCGGAATCCACGCTGGCGAAGTAATCTGCAAGGCAGAGGAACTCTCCACTGGGCTGCCGGGGGAAAGTGAAGCGGTTGATCACAATAGGGCTTCCCTTTTCCACAGAATCTCCATCATAAATGAGGAGGTCATTCCCATCCGATTGCGCTGGCCAGTAACCGTACACTCCCCTGGGTTTCAGCCATTTCTCAGCGATCGCCTGTTTCTGCATCAAAGCCAGGCGCTTTTCGTATTCTGTTTTTATCTTTTCCCATTCCGCGCCATGCGCGTTCTTCGCTCCCCAGGATAAACGGAACAGTTCGTTGACCGCCAGGTGTTGAAAAACGATTTCCAGGGGCATATCTTCCACAATCCTCACACCATAGCCCGGTGGAGAGGGGATGAGCGTGGCTGGCTCAACGGTTTTCTCCGGCTGCACGCTGATTGGCTTGACCTCCGCCGCGGCCCGCTCCAGCTCATTTTGCGCTTCGATGACGATACGCTCGCGGAGGGCGGTGCCGGTTGCCGGGTTGGAGAGGGCGTCCATGGTGGCCAAGCCTTCGAAGGCGTCTTTGCAGTAAAAAACACCTGGTTTGTAAAAGGTACCATTCTCGGTTTGCAAGATGCGCCTTCCGAAGCGCTGGTTGATGGCCGCACCCCCCACCAGCACGGGGAAATTGAGCCCGCGGCGCTGCAATTCGTTTACGATAAGGGGCATCTGTTTACTGGTGCTGACCAGCAGCGCGCTCAAACCAATGGCGTCCGCTTTTTCTTCAACTGCACGGTTGATGATGGTATCCGCCGGTACCTGTTTCCCGAGGTCGACCACGTTGTAGCCATTGTTGGAAAGAATGGTCTTGACCAGGTTTTTGCCAATATCATGCACATCTCCGTAAACCGTCGCCACGAGGAGCTTACCTTTACTGGCACCTTCCTTTCGTTCAAGGAAGTTCTCTAAATAGGAAACCGCCTTTTTCATCACCTCAGCGGATTGCAGCACAAACGGCAGGATCAGTTCGCCCCTGCCAAACTTATCACCCACATCCTTCATCGCTGGAAGCAGAACATGGTTCAAGATACCTACCGCGGCGTCATTGTGGCTGACCTCCTTTTCCCTCATCTGAAGCAGGGTGTCAATATCGGTCTCGAGGTCTTCTTTCACGCGATGCACGATCTTCCAGTGAAGACGTTCGCCAGGTGTCATCACGGAAAGGGCTTCTTGCTGTGAATTTTGCTGGGCGCTGCCGGGCCCGGCAGCCTGGAAGAATTCAATCAGGCGCTGAAGCGCGTCAGGTTTACGGTTGAAGATCAAATCTTCAGCGAGTTCCCGTTCTTCTGGGCTGAGGTCGGGGTAAGGCGTGATGGTCGCCGGGTTCACAATGGCCATATCCAACCCCGCCTGTACGCAGTGGTAAAGCATCACGCTGTTGATGACCTTGCGCGCATTCGCCGCCAACCCAAAAGACACATTGCTGACACCAAGAGAGGTCAGCACACCGGGCAGCGCAGCCTTGATCAGGCGGATGCCCTCAATGGTTTCAATCGCTGAGTTGGCGAACTCGTCTGCTCCAGTCGCGAGGGTGAAGGTGAGATCATCAAAAACCAGGTCGTGAGGGGCCAGCCCGTGTTCCTTAACAGCGATATCGTAGATGCGCCTGGCGACCTCCAGTTTGCGCTCTCTGGTTTTCGCCATGCCCTGCTCATCAATCGTGAGCACGATCACCGCCGCGTTATGTGTTTTCGCCAACCCGAAGATGCGGTCAGCTTTTTGACGCCCGCCTTCCAGGTGGGTTGAGTTGATAAGGCAGCGTCCTGGCGCTGTTTTAAGCGCTGTTTCCAGCACGTCCACTTCGGTGGTATCGATGACCAGCGGAAGATTGATGACCGGAGCGATGGTCTTGATCAGCCGCTGCATGGTTTCTTTTTCGTCGGCTCGTTCAGTCAATGCCACGCACAGGTCAAGCCCGTGGGCGCCGCTCTCCATTTGTTGTTGAGCCAGGGTAAGGATACTTTCGAAATCATTCTCCAGCACCATATTTTTAAATACGTGGCTGCCCTGTGTGTTCAATCGTTCCGCGATGAAAAAAGGCGGTGGTTCCTGTTGCATCGGCTGCGCCTGCATGGCTGAGGAGAGCCGCGCGCTGGAAATACGAAGTCGAGGGCCGGGCTGGATTGCGCGAACTTTTTCTACCAGGCGGGCGAGATGCGCTGCTGTTGTACCGCAGCACCCTCCGACCACACTGACGCCATGGTTGACCACGAAATTATAAAGCGCCTGAGCGAACGGCTCCGGTTCCAGCGGATAAACCGCCTGACCGTTCACGTTCAAAGGCAAACCAGCGTTTGGAATGCAGGAAACCGGCAGGGTGGAGTGCTCGCCCAAGAAGCGAATGGGTTCACGCATAAAATCCGGTCCGGTGGAGCAGTTTAATCCGATCACATCGATGGGCAGGCCTTCCAGTATCGCCAACACAGCCGTGATGTCCGTTCCCAGCAGCATACGCCCGGTTGTATCCAGGGTCACCTGGGCTTGAATCGGCAGAAATACCCCGCTGCTGGAAAAAGCCTGCTGGATACCATGGATGGCGGCTTTGACCTCGAGGATATCCTGCGAGGTTTCAATTAAGATCAAATCAACCCCACCGAGGATCAATCCTTCTGCCTGCTGCTTGAAGATTGAGGTGAGCTCATCGAAAGTGATATTGGATAGTTCAGCGTCGCTCATAGAGGGCAGTTTGCCAGAGGGACCGATGGATCCGGCTACATAGCGTGGTTGCCCGGTTTGAGAATATTCGTCTGCCAGCCGCCGTGCCAAAGCAGCCGCAGCCTGGTTGATGGCGGTCACCTCTTGTGATAACCCGTATTCACTTAAGGTTAAACGGTTTGAACGGAAGGTACAGGTCTCAATCACATCCACGCCGACTGAGAGGAAAGAGCGATGAACTTTTTCAACCGCCTGGGGGTAAGTGATGACCAGGTAATCGTTGCAGCCGTTGGTCTTTTCGCCGCCGAAATGGTCGGCAGTTAAATTCTGGGCTTGCAGGTTGGTGCCCATTGCTCCATCAAACACCATTACCTTGCTTTGCAGCGCGTCCAGGTATTGACGGTTGGTGAATGTACGATCCATTATGGTCTCCTTGAGCGATTTACTGATAAAAACAACCTCTCGCGAGAGAGGTTGTTTGAAGGTGGTGCTTTCTCTCTCATCTTTCAGAATCCCTTCTGCCGGAGTTGGCACCAGTCTGCGTGAGCGGTTGCCGAGGTTTCAGCGGGCCGGTCCCTCCACCTCTCTTGATGAGCGGGTCACTAATCCCCTGTAATGGCTAGATTTTACCATGAATCAAATGCGCTTCCAGGTCAAGAGCCTGAACAACAACAGGCATTAGGTTTTTTCGCGCAGAAGTTGTTCATTAACCGGCGCAATTGATATAATGGATTATCAATAATTGAAAAGGAACCTCATCTGCGCATGAAAGACACTCAACCTCCAAGAATGCTTTTTATGCCGGTGCTCACCACCAGCATCATCCTGGTGCTGACCTCGACAGTCGGGTTGATGGGTTTGTTCCTTTTCACCGTGCCGACGCTTGGCCCCAGGTGGTTGTTGTTTTTTTTCGTCACTCTGCTGGCAAGCGGGTTGGCGCTTCCGGCGATTTTTTACCTGCATCTGCGATTTCCTTCCAACCCGCCTGTAACCTCCAAGGTGATCATCCGCGAAGCCGCCTGGTGGGGCATTTACGCAGATATTCTGCTATGGATGCAATTTGGCAGAGTGTTGAATTTTGCGCTGGCGATCTTCATCGCAATCGGGTTCATTGCGATTGAGTTACTCATTCGTATGCGCGAACTGAACCGCTTCCCTTCTCGAATGAAACCATGATCGATCTGCGAAAACTGCCCTCTGTTGACAGGCTCTTGCTGCACGCGCACGCTGCCCCGATGCTGGATTGCTATGGACGATCACTGGTTACCACGAACATCCAGAATGTGCTCGAAAGCATACGCCAGAATCCGCAGGCAGAAACCTTTGAACCAACCGAGGAAGCCATTTTGGAACGGGTTAAAAACCAGTTGATACAAGCGCTCACTCCCACGCTTACCCGGGTGATCAATGCCAGCGGGGTGGTTTTACACACCAACCTGGGTCGCGCTCCGCTTAGCCGCAGCGCGCAGCAAGCGATGAGCGAGATCGCCGGGGGATATGCGACCCTGGAGTATGACCTGGAGAAAGGAAAACGCGGCTCCCGGAGCGTGCACGCCAGCGGGCTGTTGCGCCGGCTTACCGGAGCGGAGGACGCGCTGGTGGTAAACAACAACGCCGCCGCGGTTTTGTTGTGTTTATCCGCCCTGGCCAGCAGGCGGGCGGTGGTTATCTCGCGTTCGCAGCTGGTTGAAATTGGCGGAGGATTCCGCATCCCGGAAGTGATGAAGCAGTCAGGCGCCCGACTGGTTGAAATTGGCACCACCAACCGGGTCAACCTGGGGGACTATGAAAGCGCGTTGCGTGACGGCGCAGCGTTGTTGATGCGCGCGCACACTTCAAATTTTAAACTGGTGGGGTTTACCTCACAGCCTGAACTTAAAGAACTGACTGCCCTTGCCCACCAGTACGAGGTGCCCATGCTGGATGACCTGGGTTCAGGGGCATTGCTGGATACATCCAGGTTTGGCTTGGCGCATGAACCGATGGTGCAGGAGTCACTGGCAGCCGGGGTAGACCTGGTGTGTTTTTCAGGAGACAAGCTGTTAGGAGGACCGCAGGCGGGCATCATTTTAGGCAAAGCGCACCTGGTTGCCAAAATAAAACGGCATCCATTGGCGCGCGCCGTCCGGGCGGATAAATTGTGCCTGGCAGGGTTGGAAGCCACCTTGCTGCATTATCTGAAAGGCGAAGCGGAGAAGGAGATCCCCATCTGGCGCATGATTTCAGCCAGCGCGAATGACTTGAAGGAACGGGCGACACGCTGGCAGCAGCAAGTGGGTGGGGAGGTCGTTGAAGAACACTCCACCGTGGGGGGAGGAAGCCTGCCAGAGGAAACCTTGCCCACCTTCGCGCTATCTTTTAACATACCAGGGTTGGAACAAATGGCTGCGCGGTTACGCCAGTCTACCCCGCCGTTGATCGCCAGGGTGCAGGGCGGCAGGCTTTACCTTGACCCGCGTACCGTTTTGCCGGAAGAAGATGAGGATCTGGTCAGGATACTCAGAACCCATATCACAGGAGCGCACAGATGAAAACAGATCTCGATAAATTGATGAAAAAGCACAATGTTGACGCAATCTTCATTATTGGTGCAGCGCAGCACAACCCATCGATGGTCTATTTCGTGGGAACCGCGCATGTTTCTGACGCGATATTGATCAAACAGCGGGGAAAGGATGCGGTGCTTTTTCATTACCCGATGGAACGCGAAGAGGCCGCCAAATCAGGATTAAAGCTTGTGAGTATGACCAAATACCCTCTTCACGACCTGCTCAAGCAGGCAGGGGGCAATTACCTGGAGGCGTTTGTTTTACGGCTTAAATTAATGCTTGAAGAAATGAAGCTCACCCGCGGCCGAGTGGCTCTTTATGGAAAAGACGATATCGGTCCTTTTTATTCAATCCTGAATCGTTTACAGGAATTGATGCCTGAACTACAGTTCGCTGGCTTTGTGCGGGACGAGATCTTGATGAACGCCATGATGACCAAAGACGCGGGTGAAATCGAACATATCCGCGCCATGGGGAGGGTGACCACCGATGTGGTGGCGAAGACCGCTGATTACATCACCGGGCATAAAACAAAGGGTGGTGTGGTGGTACACAAAGATGGTACGCCGGTGACCATTGGCGAGGTAAAGAACCTCATTCAACTGTGGCTGGCAGAGCGGGGGGCGGAGAACCCCGAGGGGACCATTTTTGCTATTGGCAGGGACGCGGGTATCCCCCATTCGGTGGGAAACCCGAGCGACGCGCTGCAACTGGGGCAGACCATCGTCTACGATATCTATCCCTGTGAGGCTGGCGGAGGTTACTATTATGACTTTACCCGCACCTGGTCGCTGGGCTACGTGACTGATGAAGCGCAGCAGCTCTATGACCAGGTCAGGCAGGTTTACGATACCATCTCAGCCGAGTTAAAAGTGAACGCACCTTTTTATAAATTTCAAGAACGTGCCTGCGCGTTGTTCGAGGAGATGGGGCACCCGACTATCCAGTCGGATCCGACTGTGGAACGGGGGTATGTGCACAGCCTGGGCCACGGCATCGGCTTGAGAGTGCATGAAAAGCCCTGGGCATCTGCGGTCAACCCTTCACCAACAGATATATTGGCTCCCGGGTCTGTGTTTACGCTTGAACCAGGGTTGTATTACCCTGAACGCGGTATGGGTGTGCGCATCGAAGATTCGTGGTGGGTGACCCCGGATGGCGAATTCGAAATACTGGCGGAATTCCCTAAAGACCTGCTGCTGCCAATGAAATGAGGTGACGTGCAGAAAGGGCGTGTTCAGTGAAACTTAAATCAGCCCGCTTACTGGGTATTGAGACCAGCTGTGATGAAACCGCCGCAGCGGTGGTTGAGAACGGACGAGAGATACTTTCCAATGTGGTCGCCACTCAAATCGACCTGCACACCAAATATGGCGGTGTATTCCCTGAGGTCGCATCGCGACAGCATATCCGCACCATTTACCCTGTGATCGATGAAGCCTTGCAAAAGGCCAACCTTGGCCTGGCGGATATCGACGCCATTGCCGTTACCAGGGGACCCGGCCTGGCAGGATCGCTGGTGGTGGGGATGAATGCTGCCAAGGGATTGGCGCTGGGCAGACAGCTGCCATTGATTGGCGTGAATCACCTGGAAGGGCATATTTATTCCGCGTGGCTCTACCCTGCGGATACGCCAAAACCACCTCCACCGCCGGAGTTCCCGCAATTGGCGTTGCTCGTTTCTGGCGGGCATAGCGAACTCAACCTGGTACAAGACCATCTTCAATACCAGCGCCTTGGCGGCACACTGGATGATGCGGCTGGCGAAGCCTTTGACAAGGTCGCGCGCATGCTAAGGTTGCCTTATCCAGGCGGCCCGGCCATCCAAAAGGCTGCCCGAGAAGGCAATCCCCAGGCGTTTCCCTTCCCGCGTTCAAGGCTTGAAAACACATGGAATTTTTCGTTCAGCGGGTTGAAAACTGCTGTATTACGCGAAGTCCGCGCGCTGGAAGAGGAAAACCGTTCTTTGCCGGTGCCAAACCTGGCAGCCAGCTTTCAAGAAGCGGTGGTGAGCGTGCTGTTCGAAAAAACAATGAAGGCGGCGCGTGATTACGCCGTGAAGTCCATCCTGGTCGCTGGGGGTGTTTCGGCGAACGAAGCTTTACGCAAGACCTTCACCTCGCAAACTGAATTTCCGGTGCATATCCCACCGCTTTCACTTTGCACTGACAACGCCGCGATGATTGCCAGCGCGGGTTATTACCATTTTTGTTTGGGACATGTAGACCCGCTGGATCTGGATGTGCTGCCAAACTGGCCGTTGAGTTAAGTCACTTTTTCTTTGAAAGATCATCTATATGAGTGCAGCGAGACAGTTCCCTTCTGAGTTTGTTGACCGTTTGATTGCGGGAGATTGGCAGGCTTTCAATGAACTGGTCGACCAGACTTCCGCAGGCATTTATGGGCTGGGGTTACGCATGCTGGGAAACGCGCAAGACGCGGAGGATATGCTGCAGGAAACCTTTCTCAAAGCGCACAACGCGCTGCGAGGGTTTGAAAAGCGTTCCTCGCTTTATACCTGGCTTTACCGGATCGCGACGAATGAAGCGTTAATGATGCTGCGCAGGCGGAAATCAGAATTTCATTTCGATTCTGAACCGGTAACGCAGGAAGAAGCCGAGAATGGCGAAGAGGTGGTGGATTGGTGCTGTCTGCCAGAAAAGGAATTTATCTCAGAAGAAACAAGGTCCGAGCTCACCCGAGCTGCCGTGAAACTTTCGAACGCTATGAGAATGGTATTTCTCTTACGGGATGTGCGCGGTTTTTCGACCAGGGAAACGGCGGAAATTTTACAGGTAAACGAAGAAGTGGTAAAAACCCGCCTGGTTAGAGCCAGGGTGAAACTGCGCGACGAATTGAGCGGTTATTTCCGCGAACGGTTGCAAGGACAGGGTAATAATGGGTAAACGCGGTCATTGCAAGGAGCATTTGAGGCAGTTCTCAGATTATATCGACGGAGAACTGGCGCCCGACATTTGCGCTCAGCTTGAGGCCCATCTACAGGAGTGCAGGGACTGCCAGGTGGTAATGAATACGCTGCAAAAGACGATCGACCTGTACCAGGTTGCAGAAGGCGAAGAGACGCTGCCAGAAGGGGTGCGCTCGCGCCTGTTCGCCAGATTGCAAATCGCTCAATCAACAGGGAAGAAACCTGGTGAGTGAAACCAGCGGGATGAACCAGCAACCCGGGAAATGTCCGTATAGCATAAATGCCCCGGCTGCGGTGCCCTCGCTTAAAGGCGAGCGCTGTCTTACTGGTAAACCTGGTCAGCCGTGCCCGGTATGTGGAAAGGGCGTTTTAGACTATGACGGTTGGCTGGTGTTAGGCTGCGCGGTGTGCGGGTTTAAAGAACCCGGTGGCAGTTTCACTTGATAACAGAAATCCTTCTCCAGTTTGGAGAGTTGGGTTCGTTTTGTAAAGTTGATGAGAACTGAATTATCACAATCATAACCAGGAGGAAGCAAGAATGGATGCAAAGCTGAGATGGAAATACGGGTTGTCTTTCAAAGGAGTCGCGGATTCAAATTTTGAAGTGCCGCTTGGAGCTTCGGTTGATCACGGCGGAGCGGGAGATGGCGTGGTACCGATGGAGCTGATTTTAATGGGATTGGGAGGCTGCACGGCGATGGATGTCATCTCAATCCTTGAAAAGAAACGCCAGCAGGTAACTGATTTCGAGGTGAAGCTGCACGCTGACCGCGCGGGCGAACACCCCAAGGTGTTCACGGATATCACCATTGAATATATCATCAAGGGACGGAATATTGATCCCGACGCGGTGGCGCGGGCAGTCGATTTAAGTGAAAACAAATATTGCCCCGGTATGGCGATGCTGCGAAAGGCAGCCAATATTCAAACCAAATATACGATTGAACAAGCCTAACCTGCCTGGGAAAACAGGCTTGCGCACCTTACCTTAAAAACCGCGTAAGGTTATGGCTCCTGGGTCAGTCCACGATAGACGGCATCGATCGCCTGCAGAGCGGTGAGGTTGCGTTGGGTCCAGCCTGTTTTTAACATGGCCTCGTCATCAAAGTAAGATTGCCCCTCGGTAATATGGAACCCGTCCGGTCGAATCCCATTATTAGGTAGAGCTCTGGCTGCGGCGCCGAAGTTCCACAAAGGCACCTGGTAATCATGCGCGATGCGCGCCACGGTAGGGTTGATTTGCCTTTCCTGGGTTTCAGTTTCCGCGCGCGTGGCGAGGATGGGAACGATGTCCTGCGCCAGCACGTATTCCACGATTTCGCGCAGATACATGTCGTAATGCTCAATACTGCCTGACCAGGATTCTTCCAGGCTGATGACCGCAAACGCCGGGTTGTACACGCGCAGCTCACAGGCCAGGGGAGTCTCTTTGGGCAGGCATTTATCGGGGTTCGCCCATATCGGGCTGAGTACCGCTGCTACGTTCATCCCGCCTTTAACTGAGAGACTCTGGCGCCACCAGGAGCCTTTAAAATGGTCAATCGTTGGCTGAAGGTAAGCGTATTGATCTCCCAGCCGGTAATTACCGCTGTCATACATCGCCAGGAAATAGGTCGTGATGTTTTGACAATCGCCTATTTTTGAAAAACGCGCGGCATCGCGACCGCTTTTCTGTCCGCGTTCAAAAACGTCTTTCATCCGGGGGGATACTGTCGGCACGATGGGCATGGAGAGCCAGTCTGCTTCAGCTTCCGCCTGGGGGGGCGGCGTTTGTGAATCCGTGGCTGGCAAGTCAGCGGTTGCAGTAACCGCCGCGGTGATCGCGTCCGACGTTTCCAACGTGTTGCTTTCCAGTGTACTGGCGGCAGTTGGTTGCCCGGAACCAGGCGCGGGCTCATCAGGCACAGGGTTGGCCACGCAGCCGCTGGTGACCATAGCTAGCAGTAACAAGCCGAAAATCAAGCGTATCGATTCCAGCCGAATCTGACCAGAACGGGTTCGTTCGTGCATTATGGATTCCCCGCGGTGATATAGGAATTTGCCAGGCCCTTGTCGCTAGCGGTGATGATACGCCCATAATTGCTCAGGCTTCCCTGGTAAGGGACCACCCCGTTTTTCGCGATCCACCCTTCCAGGTTGAATGGCACCACGCTATCCGCTTCAATCCATTCGCCATTGTATTTACGGGCGATATGCACATGTGTGCCGGTGGCGGAACCGCCTTCGCATGAAGGGTGCCCGATGAGGTCACCTGTTTTCACCAGCATACCGGGGCGAATCTTATCGTTCAGCCCGAGGTGGAGGTAAAGGATCACCCAGCCGGTATGCTCATCGCCGTCGCCGTCGAGGTCCAGCATAGCCAGGCCTTTTTCAGAACGCACGATCTGACCATCCGCCATAGCAGTGACAAACTCGTTGCTGGCAGCGCAGCCGCCTACGACAGATGGAGGGGCAAAGTCAAGGGCAGCCAATGGTGCGCCTTCGCCCCAGGCAGAGTGCGGTCCGCCGGTGTAAGACCAGGTCTTTCCCGGCACGAACGGCAACCTCAGCGGCGGTTGCTGTAAATCGCCGGGAATGTGGTCAGAGGTATATTGCCAGGGGTCGCCGAACAACGCAGTATATATATTGTATAACCCCTCGCTGTAAATGGCTTTGTGGTAATCGGCAACGGGAAGCACCTGAGAGAAGTAATTCTGCAGCGCCACCGTCGCGGCGTTCTGCCAGGGGTCAGGGTGTTCAATGGAACCATCCAGCCTGGTGATGGTGTCCAGCTTGCCGGAGCGCCAGCTATAGTAGCCGTTATTTAAGGTGTTGGCCGCCCACAGAAGTTGAAGGTAAAAACCCTGGTGGAATTCATCTTCGTAGCCGAGCGGATAAACTTTTTCTTGCGGTTCAAGGGTTTCTACGCTTAGCGCACCGGCCTGGTACTCGGCCAACGCCAACAGCAGGCGTGGGCTGATGGAATATTCGAGCGAGACGTAATCAATCAGGTCAGCGCCACGGCGCACTTCGCCGCCGGCGAGCGAGGCGTAGTTCTTCAACCAGCCGGGATGAGCGTTGACGAATGACTTGGTATCAAAGCCAATTTGGGCTGGACCATTGATGTAGAGAGAGTCAGGAATTATCTGGAAGGAGTTCCCCCAAAGCGCTTCGTAATAAATCGGAATCTGCAGGTTCTCGCCGGGAGTGAGCGTGGTCGTTTTTTCAGAGAGTTGAGGGTTGTTTTCAAGGATTTCCTTCACCGTTGTGTTGAAATGGTGCGCCAGCGCTGGCAGGTTGTCACCTGTGCGCGCGGTATACGCCACCAGCGTGCCGGGTTGATAAACCGGGCGCGTGGCCAGCGCGGTGGGCTGCTGAGCCGGGGCTTCGGTGGCGCTTAACGGAAACGGAGTAATGTACACTGTTATGGGAGGTTGCGGCGAACAGGCAGACAGGATCAGGATACTCATGATCGCGCTGAACAGCGAACCGAAACCGCCGCGGTGGTTATTTATGCGACTTCCTGTTGATTTCATACCGGTAAATTTTATACCAGATGGGAGGATATTGCGCTAGGGAAGGGAGATGTAAGACCGAAGCGTTCCTAATGGATTGGCGATGATCCTTGCCTGCCCGCTTTCAAGACTGCCCTGGTAAGGGGAGCCGCCGTTTTTCGCCACGTAACCGCTTAACGTAAAGGGCAGCGGACCGTCCGCCAGGATCCACTCTCCATTGAATTTGCGCGCCATGTGCACATGGGTTCCGGTGGATATGCCGCCTTCGCAACTGGGATGCCCTATTTTGTCACCAGTTTGAACGTATGTACCGGGCTGAACGCGGTCACGTGTTTCGACATGCAGATACATGATATTCCACCCGGTCTGCTCGACGCCATCTCCATCCAGGTCCTGGATGACAATCCCATCCGCCGCACGGACGATGACGCCGGAGGCGGCCGCTGTCACCCACTCATTTGAGGCCACGCAGCCCGCGGTGCTTGATGGCGGGGCGAAATCAAGCGCCGCCAGCGCGCCACCTTCGCCCCAAGCGGAGTGCGGTCCGCCAGTGAAGCTCCACACGCGCCCGGGCTGGAAGGGCAGGCTGAACTCAGGCTGCCGCAGGTCAGCCGGATACAGGGGGTCAACCGCGCGTGAGCGTTCCCACAGGTCACCAAACATGCGGCTCATCAGATCGGGCATGTTATCAGCGCCATAGAGCGCGGCTGCCCACTCAGCCTGGTTGTACCAGCGAGAGAACAGGTAATGAATGGCGGCGGTGCCGGCGTTTAAACCCGGGCTGATGCGCACGCTGGAACCATCTTTAAAAGTAAGCGAGTTCAGGCTGCCCGCCCGCCAGCCGTAATACCCGATGGAAAGCTGCTCTACCGCCCAGGAGAGTTGCTTGTACAAACCGCGGTATTCCAACCTCACGTATCCCATGGGGTATTCGCTTTCTGCCATATTAGTGGGTCGGCTGCTGACCCAGTGACTTTTGTATTCCAGTAAGGTCAACAAAAGGTAGGGGTTGATCGAATTTTCCAGTGCTACGCGCTGTACCAGCTCCGCGCCGCTGTACTGCCGTGAACCAACTGTCTCCTGGTAACGGTTGAGGTAACCATCCGCTTCTGCAACGTACTTCAGAATATCGAAATTCACCGCGGAAGGAGAATAAACCACTTCACTGTCAGGCAGCAAGGTCAGCGATTCATACACATCTTCCAGCACGTCGGGGATGATGAGCAGCACCCCGGGGTTGATCAACCCATCCACCGGGATGGGTTCGCTGGGAATTATCTGGTCGGCGCTGACGCCAAAACGACCGGTGATAGAAGCCAGTGTATCACCCGCCTGAGTGTAATATTGGAGGGGCGGCTTGGGCGTAGCGTTAGGATCTGGCGTGCGTGAGGGTTGCGGTGTGCTGGTAAACGCCGGCAGGTCAGTGAACGTGGGCAGGGGTGGTTGGGTTGGCGTTTGAAACAGCGAGATGTTGGCGGTAAAAGGGGTTTCTTCTGTAGGCGCCGCGGTTGTGTCTGCCATGGGGCGGAGGCCAGCGGTAGCTGTAAGCTCCGCCGGGCTCACGTAACCCTGCGAGCAAGCTAGCATTGAGCCGGCTAATACCGCCCAGGCGGCGACTATCTGAAAGAGCCTAGTAACCGATTTGGTTCGCATCTACCCGTCCGTTCCAGGAATAAACCACCTTACCGTTTTTGGTCAACGTCCCGCTGTATTCACTGCCATCACCCGAAGAGACCCAGCCACTCATATTGAATGGGATTTCTCTATCAGCGGAAATCCATTCGCCGTTGTAGCGCCTGGCAATGTGAACATGTGCGCCATTGGAGAAACCCCCTTCGCACGAAGGGTGGCCAATACGGTCCCCCGTTTTTACCCGTGCGCCTGCCGCGACGCGGTCGCGGGTTTCGATGTGCATATAGAGGATGGTCCAACCGGTCTGCTCCAGGCCGTCACCATCCAGGTCCAGCACCACCGCGCCGCTACTGGAACGAACGATGAGCCCGTCAGCAACCGCGGTTACCCATTCGTCTGTGATGTAGCAGCCGAGCTGCTCACCCGGAGGGGCGAAGTCTAAGGCGGCCCAGGCTGAGCCGTCTGCCCAACCGGCGTGAGGGCCACTGGTGAAAGACCACAGGGTACCGGGTTCAAAGGGCAGCGTGAGCGCTGGCTGTTGAAGGTCAGCGGGGATCAAAGGCTCGAAAGCCAGGTCAAATGGGATGCCGAATAATTCGCAGTAGGTGCGGAATAACCCTTCTTCTGAGACCGCTCTTTGCCAGGCATCAGGATACGAGCCAACCCCCAGCATGTATTGCACCGCTGCTGTACCAGCGTTGATGGTCGGTGAAAGCAGCGCCAGGCTGTGGTTAGCAAAACTGGTGAAAGATATCGCGTTGATCTTCCAAAGGTAATAACCGCGGTTGAGTAGTTTGGCCGCCCATGCCAGCTGCAGGTAAAGCCCCTTGCGCGCCGGGTCTTGCAGCCCCATCGGGTAATCGCGCAACGAATCATCGATTAAGGAAGTAGTCACCCAACCAGAACGGTATTCCAGCAGCGCCAGCAGCAGGCGGGGGTTGATAGAAAACTCCCGGCTTACCCGCGCCACAATTTGTGCCCCGCTCATTTCTATTTTTTCCACTTCTTCGCGGTAGGCGTTAAGGTAGCCATTCCGTTCGTTCACGAACGCTTCAATGTCCAGCGTGGAACTGACCGGACCGTAAACCAGCTCGGAATCCGGGATTATCTTAAAGGATGAAGGTTCCGCCCCGGGTTGCGGTGCGGGGATGGTGATGACCTGACCAATTTCCAGGATATCCGGGTTCGCCAGGTCGTTTGCCGCGATGAGCGACGCCAGATCGAGGTTGTAAAGGAGGGCGATGTTCCCCAGGCTGTCGCCATACTGCACCGTGTAAAACTCCTGGTCAGCGCGCAAGGTGGGCATAACCCGCGGCGTATCTGGCGTGGGTGTGAAATAAGGCGATCCGGGAACGCGGGTAGCAGGCATCCAGGAAGGTGGGGAGGAGGTCACGGGATGCTGCGCACCCGGAAGTTCCTGCGTGCCCGAAATTTGCCAGGGCACTGACCCCGGCGCTGGTTTGATGCAGCCGCTGATGAGCAGCGTAGCGAGTATCGCGAACAACAGGCGGGCGGATTGATGCATCAATACAGCCCCCGGGTGAGCAGATGATTAATGAAAGGACGGCCGGAGATGATGTGCACATGCAGGTGGAAGACCGTTTGCCCCGCGGCAGCGCCGGTATTGATGATCGTACGGTAAGCGGCGTCATCTCCCAGCAATTGATGGGCGATGCGCGGCACGGTGAGCAGCAGACGGGACGCCAGCGCCTGGTCTTCCGGTTGGAGATGGTTGAGCGAGGGGATGTGCTTGCGCGGGATGACCAGGACATGCACCGGCGCAACCGGGTGGATATCCTGGATGACGAGCAGCTCTTCATCCGCGTATAACTGGTCTGAAGGGGCGCTGCCGGAGATGATATCGCAAAACACGCAACTGGTCATATCTTGTATCTGGTTGCAATATTCAGGCCTGAATTTTATCCATGAATAGAAAGCGGCAACAAGTGTGTGTGTGGGGGGGTGAAGGGGGAAAATCAGGGCAGCGGACGCCAGAGCCAGTAACCGCCATAACCGGTTCGTCCGATCATGCGGTTCTCCCAATCTGTCCACTGGTAAAACTGTCCAACGCCGGGGTTGGCGGGATCATACAACAGCACCTCATCCACAATCACCCCCCTGGCAGTGTTGAGGTTGGTCACAGCGTACGCCCGCCCCGCATCATCTACGCGCGAGACCACCAGCATGTGCTCAAAACTGCCGCTGTCGCCGGCAAACAGATAGAGGAAATCACCCGGCAAAAGTGGGTCTGCGCTGAAGTCGATTTTGCCAATGGATTCTTCGCGCACGATCTTCTCAAATCGATCCGCTGGAAAGACCTTTTCCAGGTAGCGTTCGTCATGACCGGGGCGTGGATTGAGGTAGTAAAAGCTCTTCAAAGGGAAAGAAGAATCGACAAGACCGGATTGCTGCAAAATCGCCAACGCCAACGGGCCGCACATGGTGGCGGGATTGGCGTTGCGCCCCAGGTAACCGAGCTCAATAGCGGTAGCGAGCGCTTCCTCGGGAGAGGGGCTGATGAAAGCGCGAGCGGCGTTTTCCAGCGCCTGGCGCTGCTGCGCGCTGAGCGCGCCCTGGGGCAGAGTTACAGCGGGGGGAGCGGGCGTTGCGGGCGTGGCGGTGGAGGTGGGCGCGCTGGTCGGGCTGGGCAGTGAAGTGGAGGCGATGGCAGCCGTCTGGATGGTAAACGTCGGCGGCAGGACGGCGGGCGTTGCGGGCGCGGCGCAGGCGGCAAGCAGCCAGCAGATGAACAGCAGCAAGGGCAGGGAAGGTCGTTTCACAACAGGTTAATTGTAACGAATAAAAGCCGGAAGCGCGAACCCTCTCTGATTTTTCCGGGTTAGGGTATAATGCAGGCGTTCGGGGCGTGGCTCAGTCCGGCTAGAGCACTCGGTTCGGGACCGAGAGGTCGGCGGTTCAAATCCGCCCGCCCCGACACTTCACCACCAACTTCATCTGAGTTCGGCGGTTTGCTGTTATGATAGTCTCCTGAAACTGCCGGATTCAATAAACGATGCGCAAACTTAACCAGCCCGTTCTGATTGTTCTCGTCATCATCGCCATTCTTGCCATTCTCCTGGCGTCTTCCCTCGTTGCCAATCCCTCCCGCGGCGCGGTTCCCGACCCTTCGCTCGCTCCGTCGCTCATCCCCACAAGGAGCGTCACCCGGGACCTCGAGTCTTCATCGGTTATGACGGCAACCGCGCAGCCGACCCATACCCCCATTCCTCCCACCGCGTCTTCGATCCTCCCCACGTCAACCCCATATTTTCCACCGCAATCCTTTTACATCCGCGATTTTGTCGGCAATCGCCAATACTACGCCCTGGGGTGCGAAGCGAGCGCCGCGGTGGACCTGGCGTGGTATTACGACGTCAACATCTACCAGTATGATTTCCAGATCAACCTGCCCATCTCAGACAACCCCGACATTGGGTTTGTCGGCGATGTGAACGGACCCTGGGGGCAGATCCCGCCTTACGCTTATGGAGTGCACGCGGAACCGGTGGCAGACCTACTCTACAAGTATGGGGTCGACGTGGAGGGCGGCAAGGGTTACAAGCTGGAAGACATCAAGGTCGCGATCTCACGATCCCATCCGGTGATCGTTTGGGTGATCGGCAACATGGTATACAGCGAGCCGGTGCCTTATGAAGATAAGTTGGGTAATATGACCATTGTGGCTCCATATGAACATGTGGTGATCCTCACCGGTTACGACATCGATTCGGTGCGATATTTGAACAATGGCAAATATGCTGATGTTCCCACCGAGGTTTTTCTCAACTCCTGGGGCGTGCTGGGTAACATGGCTGTTTTTCACCGGTAGGCAATCACTGACTGGAAGATTTGCTGAAATTCAGATCAACAGCTCACTGGTTCACAGCGTTTCATCAAGCTCGACAATTCCATATTTACCCTTCGCTTCGCAGCCCCCCCCACACACCGCCAACCAAAGTAGAGGTTGTTGGTTTCTTTTCATTAATTCTTGAAACCATCTCAAATAATCTCTATAATGGAATCAGTCACATCTCAATGCAATAAGCATCACAGCCCACAATTAACTGACAGTTCAATATCATGTGAGCCGGATTCATCGAGCAGGATGGATGTCTGGGAATATCCACCTTGCTCATACGGATTGGAAGATCTAGTATTTTCCAAACTGTTTCTACGAGGAGGTTTCCGATGAAGGTTTTCATGATCATAGCGATAGCTCTGGCGATCCTGTTCGGTTTAGGCTTTCTAATTGTTCCTGATTGGACCATTCAGCTCTATGGCGTGGAGTTGAACGAGCCAGGCCGCTTTGTCGCGCGATATTTGGGTGGTGCCCTTCTCGGATTGGGATTCACCTGGTGGGACGCCCGTTACGCGCGGGATCGTTCAGAACTGGTCCGCGGGGGTTTGTTCGGCGCCCTGGTTTTTGCGCTGACCGGGCTGGTTGTGGCG
>JAAZNW010000123.1 GCA_012798065.1 Chloroflexota bacterium | reverse complement strand
TGTGACCACAGCCACACCGGTCACCAAAAGAATACTGGCCTATTGGCCTTACCTCCAGGTTCAAGTCAAACCAGCCGTAGCCGCCCAGCATGGCACCCTGTCGATACTGGCGATAGGTACGTCGATCACCGCCGAAGCCGACGCCGAACTCACGGCCACGATAGATCCCGCGGGTCTGGCGACACAAGCCACATTAGCAGATATCCTGGCAAAGATTCTGGCAGCGCCGTCCACCGAAGCCAAACAAGATCTGATCCTGACCGCCCTCGGGTTGATTGCGACCGAAGCCACAACGGGCGACATCAAGACCGCCACAGAAGCCTTAGCAGCACTAATATCAGCCGGGGCACTTGCGGTTTCCCTGACAGAGTTGCCGGACACTGCTGCTGGCGACCTGGCGGACATTAACACCGCTTCTGCAAGTATCGATGGCAAGCTCCCGGCCATCGGACAGCAGCTCAAGGCAGCGTCTCTGTCGATTGTACCTGCATCGGACGCGGATGATGTCAAGGTCACCCTAGACTCGGAATCTGTAGCAGTAACAGGTCCGCTGACCGACACCGAATTAAGAGCATCCGATATCAAAGTAACTCTTGATTCGGAATCGGTTGCCGTGACGGGTCCATTGACCGATGCTGAATTGCGGGCTTCTGATATTAAGGTCACCCTAGATTCCGAATCAGTCGCTGTGACCGGCCCGCTCACGGATGCCCAACTAACAACCCAAGCTCTGGCAAAAGAATCTACACTGGGTAGTGTCAAGACCGCCGTTGAAGCCCTGGCAGGTGCCACTCCCGATACCATCTCGGGTGATCTTGCCAGTATGTCGGCTGATTTGGGAACGATTCAAGCTGATATTGCCACAGTTAAAGCAGATATCGCCCTCATGAAAGCCGATCTCGCGGCTATCCTCGCTATCCTGGAGAGCTGAACATGGGATTCTTGAACAGGCTGCCTGCCCGCCAGGACGGCTACTACAACCGCAACCGGATGTGGAAGAACAAGGGCAGCGACACGGCGGCCAACCGCAGAACTCTGGTCAGCCCCAGCCATATGCTCGTGAACATCGGCGGAGCCGGTGCTCATGCATACGAGTTAGAAGCCTCTGTAGAACTTGATTTGAATACTGCTTCTAATTGGGATACAACAATACCGACCAATTATGCAGTCGCGGCCAATCGCGCTGGCAAGGACTTCTATATCTATGCATGTGTTCCCGTTAGTGGATATGTGCCTGTAATCATCCTTAGTGCCGCAACCACCTACCCGGCTGGCTACACCGCAGCCAATAGCCGCAAGATAGGGTGTTTCCACTGCGAATGTGCGGATGTGGGCACGATCTCCGGCCACCCCCTCACAGGCTACCTGGCGGGAGATATCATCCCTCGGTCTATCCAAGATCTCAAGCACCGGCCATATGGACGCTTCCTTCCTGGTTTTGCCTGGGGAGGGCCGACCGATTTCGACAGCCTGAATTATGCGCCTCTGTGGGCCTCGATATACCACCTCTCC
>JAAZNW010000134.1 GCA_012798065.1 Chloroflexota bacterium | reverse complement strand
TTTGTATTCAAAAAATGGCCAGCCGCCATCGTAGTAGTGGCTGTGGAAAAGTGGACACCGCTTCGCTCTTGTCCACTTTTCCACAGCCGGACGTATAATGTTAAAGAGAACTCATTGAAACAATGTTAGTGAATCATACAATTTAGAAAAAAAGACCTTGAATGAAAGTTCAAGGTCTTTTTTGTTCATTCCAATCCAAGATCATGTTGAATGTCATTAATTCTGTTCAACCGCAGCTTTTTCAATAGCCGCATCAACAATTCGGAACCAATCTTCTTCGTCAAGAATTACTACTGGATAACCAAATTGTCCAGAAACAAACTGAAAATCTTCTCTCACTTCATCGTTGATTGTGTTGGGAATTGACACCCCAATAATATCTAGATCTACGCCTTGAATTGTTGCTAAATATGCAGAGTGACAATACTGTGTATAAAGTCCTTTGATTGAGGGTACCGACCTTCCAAGACCGCGAACTTTTGATCTCTCTCTGCTTTTTAGGTGGATCCCTATTCGTTTTTCTTCTCCAGTGTTTATCCATACATCTGGATATTGAATATCAGCTATCTCATGGCCATGATGAACGCCGTCAAACTCCTCATCAACAGCATATCCGAACAATCTGGAAAGACATAGATCATTACCTGTTTTTATCCTGGCCGTGGTTATTACTTCTCGCATGCAACCACTGCAAATTTCATTACTGGAGTGACGATTGTTTCGGGCGCACTTTTCTTTTATGCGCCAAAGTATCTGACTATATTGTTTTTTTCTTTCATCAGAAATATTCCGTTGGTGAATATGTGCCCTAGTTTGCCACATTTGGAATTCGGATAGATGATATTCGTTGATTGCCACTCTATTTCTTGGGAGCAATCTTAAAACATGTCCAATGATTATAAAACTACCATCGAATTGTTGATTCTCCAATACGCCTAAAAACCTGTGGATTGCTTTTAGAAGCTGTACCCCGGGAAGAATCCTGATATCTGCCGAAAATGTCAGCTCAATATTGGCTCCACAGTCGCAGGGGAACAACTCATTATCTTGATATTGATGCTCATTAGGATGGGTGGAGCATTGAAAAATGAGCTGGTGATCTACAACAATAGGGGTTAGAGGAGAATTACAAATTGAACAGCGAGCGATATTATCCCCGCAATTTTCACAGTGAATATTTAGTCCTGGAACAATGTCAAGGAAATGATATTGTTCAACCAGGTTCCTAACGAAAACAGGATCGAATTGAAATTCTGAACTACGTGACCTTCGAGCTCCAATTATCGCTTTTATCAATTCCTCGAAATAATACCGTTGTTGAATTTTTAGTTTTTTTCTGCCAAGGGTTACAGGCACATGTCGATAGTACGCTATAAACCCATTCGGATTAATATCAGCCTCCCTATTTAGTTCCTGTTCTGTTTTCTGAATTAAGTTGATAGAGAGAGCTAATAGGGAATCTTTTCGTAAGTGTGTTGGCGTCCATATACGGCCGTATTGACGTGATATTCCCATTCCACCTTGGACTAAATCGGGATGACTTGAATAAAAACCAAAAGTTTGCTGGCGGGATGGATCACCGGAAAGAGATCGATAGGATCTTAGTTCTCCTAAAAATGGATCTGAAATTGTGAGAGACTGGGCATCAAAATTACCGATTGGATCATCGTCAATTCGTGAAAAGGAGGCCGTCCTTGGATTTGCTCCTTCTGCTAAACGATCTAGCATTTCCTCGGAAAGATATGGAAGCTGCCAACTTATGGACAACAATGTTCTACAATAATAGAGAATTGGCTTAACTGCTTGGAAATCCGCACATAATAAAAGGGCATGCCTAAACTCTCTGCTATACCAGATAATTGCTTTTTCAAGACTGTAAATAACATTAACTTCTCCAAAGTCCTCCGACTCCGGATCAGAAACCACATATTCAATTTTCTTTTCATAAACGAGAGGAATCTCTTGAAATGGTATTTGTGTAACAACCTCTCTCGCAGGAGTAATGATGTAAACTGACCTTACTGTTCGATCCGAACCAAATCGAATCGCTGCCTCTTGCATCTGTTCTGCAAGTTCAGTAGTCGTCTCTAGAAGGTGCTGAAAATCTGGCCAGGAGTTAACCGACACCAGATAAAGTGTTGGGCTTGAAGATAATGGATAGTTCGCTTTTGTATCTTCAAGAGCATTATGTCCATTTTCCGTAGATTGTAGAACCTCCACTAATTGATTTTTTGAGAAATCATCAAGCCTACGCCTTAAGTCGGTTTCAGCCTGGATTTTTAACATTTCTCGAATTTGGTCGCCAGGAATATTCCGGATGACTAATTCAATGATTTCTCGCTTTGGGACAGGGGTTCCACCAATGGGCATATTTTTCCCTTGCTTTGCTTCCATTAGC
>JAAZNW010000036.1 GCA_012798065.1 Chloroflexota bacterium | reverse complement strand
CGCGTGAGATAATCACGCTCATCGCGTAATCGAGGTAAGCGGAGCGCATTTGCTCGTCAATATCCACCTGGTGTACTGTTCCGAAATCCATAATTCAACCTTTCCTGTGTTATCAGCCGCATGATTATACCTCATTCAATTTTTACGCTGTTGGTTCCAGCCTGGGTGTCCATCAATAACCTGGCCTTTAAGGTAGAATTGAAAAATCAATGAAACAAACATTATGTTCATTTATGTTGATCCTGTTCCTGCTCACGGGCTGCGTCGGGCGTTCGCATACCCGGCCTGGAACCTTGCTGCAGCCAGCTGCGGTATCCATTGAGAATAAAGGCTCTGATACCATGGTTAACCTCGCCCTGGCCTGGGCGGAGCGCTATCAACAGGTCAACCCGAACGCGCGCATCTCGGTCAGCGGAGGTGGCTCCGGCACCGGCATCACCTCGCTTATCAGCGGCACGGTGGATATCGCCAACGCCTCACGCCGGATTACAGAAGAAGAACTGGCAGCGGCGCGTCAGGCTGGTTTCGATCCCCAGGAATTCATCATTGCCCGTGACGCCATCGCCATCATCGTCAACCCTCGCAACCTCGTCAGCAATCTCACCTTGCAGCAGCTTTCTCGTATCTACCGCGGAGAGATCAACAACTGGAGCGAACTGGGCGGAGAAGATCGCGAAATCGTCCGCCTTTCGCGCGAAACCAACTCTGGCTCACATCTCTTCTTCCTGGAATCAGTGGTGCGCATGGGCGAGATGGATAACAATGCCATTTTTTCTGCGAGCACCTTGCTGCTCCCCTCTTCTGAAGGGATTATCGCTGAGGTGAGAGATAACCCTAATGCCATCGGGTACGACAGCCTGGGTTACATCACCAGCGATGTCAAACTGGTGGGAATATCCTCACTTGAAGAGCCGATGAACTTCATCCTCCCTTCTCTGGAGACTGTCAGCAACCATACGTACCTCCTTTCGAGAAACCTTTATATGTACACCCTTGACGAACCTGAGGGGTTGGTGAAAACCTATCTGGATTGGATCATGGGCCCTGAAGCGCAGGAAATCGCGCACAAACTTGGGTTCATGCCGGTTTTAAACGAATGAGAACCCTATCATGAAGGCACGAGAAGAAAAAGACGGCCTGGTCATCAACGGTGTGATCCGTATCAGCGGGTATTCCAGCATCCTGTTCGTGGTGCTCATTCTTTTCTTCTTGCTGCGTGAAGGTTTACCGGCATTAACCAATATCCCGCTCCGCTCTCTCTTCAGCATTCGTTGGTACCCGATTGAAGGTTACTACGGAATCCTGCCGTTAATCTTCGGCAGCCTGCTGATCACCCTCGCCTCCACCCTTATCGCGTTGCCCTTTGGCATTGGCACCGCAGTATATCTCTCAGAAGTCGCTCCGCCCTGGCTGCGCGACCTTTTAAAGCCCATCGTTGAAATCCTTGCCGGCATCCCCTCGGTGGTGCTCGGGTTCATCGGGATCTTGGTTTTTGCGCCTTTGTTTCGAAAAATGCTGAATATTCCCACCGGGCTGACCGCGTTCACAGGGGCCATTTTGCTGGCATTTATTTCCATTCCAACCATCGTCTCTGTGGCCGAAGACGCGCTCAACACTGTACCCCATTCCTACCGCCAGGCATCCCTGGCGCTCGGAGCCACGCAGTGGCAAACCATCTGGGATGTGACTCTGCCCGCGGCGAAAACCGGCGTGTTAACCGCTGTGATGCTGGGTGTCGGGCGCTCGCTGGGTGAGACCATGGCGGTGATGATGGTCACCGGTAACGCTCCGCTCATGCCCTTGCATTTAAACTCGCTTTTCAGGCCGGTGCGCACCATGACCGCCACCATCGCTTCAGAAATGGGTGAAGTTGCTTCAGGCAGCCTTCATTACCAGGTGTTGTTCTTTATCGGTATCACTTTGTTCCTTCTCTCGCTCGTTATCAATATCACCGCCAGCCTGGTAAGCACCAAAGCCCGTCAACGCTCTGAGAGGTTGTTATCCTGATGAAAGCAGCCCACCTCGCCCGCGCGAAGATGGCGCAAACCATCGGGTTCCACCTGCTGCGGCTGGTCACGCTCATCACCATCATTCCCATCATCGGACTGGTGGTTTATATAGTGGTCAAGGGTGCGCCAGCCATCAGTTGGGAATTCCTCACAGCTGCGCCGTCGAATGGTATGCGGGAAGGAGGGATTTTTCCCGCCATCGTGGGTACGCTTTATCTCACGCTGGGTACTGCGCTCTTTTCAGTGCCCATCGGTGTGCTGGCAGGCATCTACCTGGCAGAATACGCCCAGGAGACAGCGTTCACCCGCATCATCCGCATCGCCATCATCAACCTGGCGGGCATCCCATCCGTGGTTTACGGGCTCTTCGGGTTGGGATTATTCGTGTTGTTCCTTCATTTGGGCACCAGCATCCTGGCTGCGTCATTGACCCTTTCCATCATGACACTGCCGGTCATCATCAGCACCACTGAAGGAGCGCTGCGCAGCGTGCCCAACTCATTCCGGGTGGTCTCCACCTCGCTGGGCGCAACGCGCTGGCAGACCATCCGCCGTATTACGCTGCCGCAAGCCTTGCCCGGGATCATCACCGGCATCATCCTTGGGCTGGAACGCTCTGCCGGTGAAACCGCGCCAATTCTTTTCACTGGCGCCACCTTCTTCTTACCGCAACTACCGCGCTCGCCGTTAGACGCCACCATGGCGCTGCCGTATCACATTTTCGTAATCTCCACCCAGATTCCCGGCATGCCCATCCAGATCCAATACGGAACCGTGCTGGTGTTGCTGGTGTTCGTGCTGGGAATGAACCTCATTGCCACCTTGATCCGTTCTCGCGCGCGGGCAAAACGCCAATGGTGACCCGATGAAAGCGTTACAGGTACAAAACCTTTCAGTGCGATATTCAGATAATAATGAGAGCCTGAAGAACGTTTCGATGGAAATCGAATCACGGGCCATCACCGTGCTCTTCGGTCCTGCTGGCGGCGGTAAATCCACCTTCCTGCGCACCTTGAACCGTCTGAATGACCTGGCGGATGTGAAGGAGATAAAAGGCCGGGTGCTTTTTCACCAGCGCAACATCCTTGACCCTGAGGAGGATGTCATCACCTTGCGGCGAAAAATCGGTATGGTTTTTTCTCGCCCGGTTCCCCTGCCTTTGTCCATCTTTGATAACGTGGCGTATGGGCTGGTGATGGCTGGCGAACACAATCAAGCCAGGCTGGGCGAAAAAGTAGAAAAAGCCTTGAAACAGGCATTCCTGTGGAACGAAGTGCACGACCGCCTGAACCAATCCGCCTTCAGCCTTTCCGGCGGTCAACAGCAGCGGATGTGCCTGGCACGCGTGCTCGCGCTTGAACCTGAAGTCATCCTGCTGGACGAACCAACTTCCGCGCTTGATCCGATCGTCACCTCATCCATAGAAGACATGCTGCGGGAATTAAAAAAGGAGTACACCATCCTCATCGCCCCGCACAGCGTGCAGCAGGCCGCGCGCCTGGCCGATTACGCCGCCTTCTTCTTGATGGGTGAGCTGATTGAATATGGCAGCGGCATCGAAATCTTCCAGGTGCCCAAAGATCAGCGCACGTCCGATTATATTACCGGCAGGTTTGGATAAAACACAACGACCCTTCTAAAAGAAGGGTCGCTGAGTGTGTAAGCAGGGTTACTTTCTCTCTTTGATCAGCTTCTGCGCCATCAACGCGCCGTCACGGATGGGTTCGTACCCGGTGCAGCGGCAAAGATGCTTGCTGAGCGCGTTCTCGATTTCACTCTGAGCGGCATCTGGTTTTTCTTCCAGCAACCCGTACAGTTCCATTACAATTCCGGGCGTGCAAAAGCCGCATTGAATGGCGCCGGATTCGGAAATTGCCTTCTGAATAGGATGCAACTCAGTGCCCTTGGCCAACCCTTCCACGGTGAGCACTTCCGCGCCAGCGAGCTTCTTGATCGGCATATTGCAGCTTTTAGTGGCCTTGCCATTCACCACAATGGTGCAGGTGCCGCAAACCGAATTATCGCAACCACGCTTGGTGCCGGTCAAGTTCAACACATCTCGGATCACATCAATGACCAGCATCTCAGGGTCAACTTCAACCGTGGTCAATTTCCCATTAATAGTAAAAGTGATTTTTTCTGCCATTATTTCACCTCCTGCCTGGCTTCCAGGGCTTTTTTCATCACATCCGGTGTGATGGGAATCTCAAAGAAATCAATACCCACCGCGTCACGGATGGCGTTCATGATAGCCGGCGCCGGTCCAATGACCGAGTGTTCGCCAACCCCGCGCGCGCCAAACGGGCCAACGGCATCGGGCGTTTCGATGAATTCGATATCCATCGGGATGGCTTCTTTGTAAGTGGGAATATGGTACTTGAACAACTGCGGGTTGTTGATCTTACCGTCTTCGCTGATGTCCAGTTTTTCGTATAAGGCCGCCCCTACCGCCATGGTCACCCCGCCCATGACCGAACCGCGGATCTGCTTGGGGTTGATGATTTGACCAACGTCGAACACCGAGGTGAACTTATCCACAATGATCTTGCCAGTTTTCTTCTCAATACGGATTTCCGCTGCCGTAGCGCCGAAGGTGTAATTCACACCCAGGCTGCCCTGCCCGTTTTCGTCTGGGTTGGCGTAGCGCGGCAGGCGCGCGTCAGAAACGGCGTGCGCATATTCGCCAATGGTGATGCCATCTGAAGTAATATAGCCGCGGCTTAGGTCTGCCACCGCCACACGGATATCCGGGTCATTGCGCAGGTAAACGTAATCACCATCATATTCCAGGTAATCCACATCTGTCTTGAGTACCTGTGCCGCAGTGTTCTTCAACACCGCGATCAGCTTGTCCGCCGCGCGCACGATAGCGCGCCCACCCTGGGTGGTGAACATTGAGCCAATGGTCTGCCATTCATACGGTGAATACTGCGTATCGATCTCGGTGTACACCCTCACCCGCTCCGGGGCGATCTTCAATGCTTCGGCTGTCACCTGTTGAACGACAGTGCGCAGCCCCTGCCCTACTTCAGCGCCGCCCATGCTCACACTGATCGAACCATCGATATTTATCTTCATATAACAGCTTTTTGTGGAAAACGGCGCGCCCTTGGGGCTCTTCATCACCGCCGCGAACCCGCGGCCGTAGTAATAATTTTCATCTTCGGCTGGTTTCGGTTTGGAGAAGACCTTTTCTTTGACCATGTTGGAACAGGTCATCAGGTCTCCGTGGCTCTTCCACATCTTTTCGCCCAGCGCATTTACCTTGCCTTCGACAAGATAGTTCATCTCTCGCAGCTTGATCGGGTCCATGTTCAGCTTGCGCGCCAGCAGGTCCATCATGCGCTCGGTGGCAATCTGGGCTTCCTGGTGACCATAACCACGGTAAGCGCCAACAGGCGGGGTATTGGTGTAAACCGTGTAACCCGTCAGGTCGCAGTGCTCGAATTCGTATGGTCCGGCTGAGTTGTGCGTGGCAGCGATAGTGATATTGACCGCCGTATCCGCGTACGCGCCGCCCGTGTGCAGCACCTCGTTTTGGATGGCCACAAGCTTGCCATCTTTACGCGCGCCAATCTTCATGCGCGAACGAATACCATGAGCCACGAGCGTGGAGGTGAAATCTTCCTTGCGTGAAGCCACCCATTTAACCGGATGACCTGGCACAAAGCTGGCAATCCAGGCGACGGTTTGCTCAACAGTGATATCAGATTTATATCCAAAACAGCCGCCAATATCGGGGATGCGCACGCGCACATCTGAAACTGGAACACCATAAGAGTGCGCCAGATCATCACGAATGATGAAGGGGCAAATGGAGGAAGACCAGACTTCAATGGTCTTATCCTCTTTGAACCACACAATCGAACCATGCGGTTCGATAGCCGCGCATGAGCCCAGCGGGTAATTGAATTCACCCTCGACAATGACATCGGCGTCTTTGAAACCATCGACCCCTTTGCCTTTCTTAAGGTGATAGGTATGGGCGATGTTGGTGCCAGGTGTGGGCTTTAGCGTGGGCAGGTGCCAGTACTCGCCGTTTTCTTCATGAACAAGCGCTGCGCCGGGTTTCATCGCGTCACGCGCATCAATATACACTGGCAAAGGTTTGTACTCCACCTTGATCTTTTCCAACGCCGCCTCAGCCTGCGCCAACGTTTCAGCGATCACCGCCGCTACCGGCTCACCGATGTAGCGCACCTTCTTCACCGCCATAGGCACCAGGTCTTTGAAATTATCCCCATAGTGATAGTGGCAGTTTTCTCCTGTGACCACTTTCACCACACCCGGCATCTTTTCCGCTTCAGTCTTATCAATACGGACAATTTCGGCGTGTGCGTACTCAGGGCGCAGGATGGCCGCGTGCAGCATGCCCGGGATGCGAATATCATCCAGGTAAACCGCTTTGCCGGTCACCTTGCTGATCGCGTCCGGTCGGTTGTAACTCTTTCCCAGGTATTTAAATTTCATTCCTTGCTCCTTTCACAATAAATAATCAGTCGGGTGGTTTGGGAAATAACCACCTCTGCGGGTCTTTGACTCCTTAATGGTAACCAATTATGCATCAGGAATCAAGGCGAATAGGATATAAGTCATGAATTTCAGGAAACTTCGCTTAATCAATCCTGTCCACCAATCAAAACAGCGGGGCACCAGTCTGACATGGAAGAAATAAGACGTTTTTTCTGTATTTATTGAGCCTTTCTGGTCTTCCATACCCTTTCGCTTCCCCCTAGTATAAACCACTTGCCCTTTTTTCTTACTTTTTCTCAACTCTCAATTCGCTCTCGCGCCCTGGGCGGTCACATCCAAATAATGGATGCTCCTCTCGATGCTATAATGACCTTATACTTCACACACAATGAGGAATGAAATGATTCTTGTTACAGGCGCGGGTGGGAAAACCGGCAGGGCTGTTATCCAGGCGCTCATATCGCGCGGGGCGGGTGTCCGCGGTATTGTCAATTCAAATACAAACGCTCAAAAGATCACCGCCCTGGGCGCGGAAGCCGTCCTCGGAGACATGGGCTCGCTTGAGGATATGATAGGCGCTGCGGAGGGAGCAGCCGCCATTTATCACATCTCACCGAACGTTCACGCGCGCGAATTGGAATTCGGTCAAACGGCGGTGGCAGCCGCGATCAAGGCCGGGGTTCCACGCTTCGTTTTTCACTCTTTATGCCACCCGCAAATCGAATCGCTACCCAACCATTGGTTGAAATTACGCGTGGAAGAAAAAATTAAGGAATCGGGGCTCAACTTTACCATCCTCCAGCCAACGCCATATATGCAAAATGTACTGGGGCAGCGGCAGAACATCCTCGAAAGGGGTGTGTATGAAATTCCGTATCAGCCTTCCACTCTGCTGGGCATGGTGGATCTGGACGATGTCGCTGAGGTGGCCGCACGGGTGCTTCTCACCCCGAAAACCTACGACTGGGCGACTTACGAACTCGCCGGGCCAGAAATCCTTTCTCAAACTGAAGTTTTGCATATCATCCGGCTCGTCACCGGTAAGGAGATTGCTCTGAAGGTGATTTCACGCGAAGATTGGTGCGCGCGGGCGGCAAGCGCGGGCATGCCGCAATACGCCGTCAGCATTTTTTATCGCATGTTCGAATTCATGGAATCCAGCGGTTTTTGGGGCAACCCCGGAGTTTTGGAATGGCTGCTGGAGCGGAAAGCGCGCCGCTTTGAAGCCTGGTTCCGCGCTGTGGGTAACTGGTCGTAATTTCGCCTGTGCTTTTCTCCAGGAGTGACCTCGAAAAAGTTATATATATTCACGGTCCATCCCCACGCGTGTGGGGAATACCTTACACTCTTCGCAGTAGAACCTGCGCTTGCGCGGTCAATCCCCACGCGTGTGGGGAATACGCCGCTGCCTACATCCGTTCCAAGAATCCCAGACGGTCCATCCCCACGCGCTTGGGAAATACGGATATGTTTACTTCACGAAT
>JAAZNW010000035.1 GCA_012798065.1 Chloroflexota bacterium | reverse complement strand
ATGATTTTTGTGATCCTGCCGGCGCCAACCGTCAGTCCACCTTCACGAATCGCGAACGTTGACCCCTGCTCCAGCGCCACCGGGATGATCAATTCGCATTCCATCGTAACGTTGTCTCCCGGCATCACCATCTCTACCCCTTCCGGCAGCTTGATCGACCCCGTCACATCCATCGTCCGTATGTAAAACTGCGGCCGATACCCACTGAAGAATGGCTTGTGACGCCCACCTTCTTCTCGCTTCAAAATATACACCTCGGCCATAAACTTGGTGTGCGGCGTGATGCTCCCCGGCTTGGCGATCACCATCCCCCGCTCTACATCCGTGCGCTCAATCCCTCTCAACAACAGACCCAAGTTGTCCCCAGCCTGTCCTTCATCCAACAGCTTGTGGAACATCTCCACTCCCGTGCACACCGAGCTCATGCTCTTCTCTCTCAACCCCACGATCTCCACCGGGTCCCCCACTTTGATCTTGCCCCGCTCTACGCGTCCGGTCACCACCGTCCCGCGCCCCTTGATCGAAAACACGTCTTCCACCGGCATCATGAACGGCTTGTCCACATCCCTCACCGGCTCAGGAATATACTCATCCACCACCCGCAACAGCTCCTTGATGCACGCGTATTCCGGCGCATCCGGATCCGTGCTGCTGCTCTCCAACGCTTTCAACGCGCTCCCACGTACGATCGGCGTCGTATCCCCAGGATACTTGTACTCCGTCAGCATCTCCCGCAGTTCCATCTCCACCAGTTCCAGTAACTCCGGGTCGTCCATCTGGTCCGTCTTGTTTAAAAAGACCACGATGCTCGGCACTTCCACCTGACGCGCCAATAACACGTGCTCTTTCGTCTGCGGCATCGCCCCATCCGGCGCCGCTACCACCAGGATCGCCCCATCTACCTGCGCCGCTCCCGTGATCATGTTCTTAATATAATCACGGTGCCCAGGCATGTCCACATGCGCATAATGCCGATTGTCAGTCTCATACTCAACATGCGAAATGTTGATCGTGATCCCTCGCGCTTTCTCTTCCGGCGCGTTGTCAATCTGATCGTACGCTTTGTAGTCCGCCCGACCAAAAAATCGACAGTACTTCGTGATCGCTGCCGTCAACGTCGTCTTCCCGTGGTCGATGTGCCCCATCGTCCCAACATTCAAATGCGGCTTACTCCTGTCAAACTTCTGCTTCGCCATGTTTCCTCTCCTTGGTCACATTTCTTTTATTAGTTCCGGCAATAAGAGCCCTCAATGGGAATTGAACCCATGACCTCGCCCTTACCAAGGGCGCGCTCTACCAACTGAGCTATGAGGGCTTGCCGATGTTGAGGTCAGATTGGTAGAGTATCTGCCCCAGCCTAGTGGACGGTGAAGGATTCGAACCTCCGAAGGCGTCTGCCAGCTGATTTACAGTCAGTCCCCTTTGGCCACTTGGGTAACCGTCCGTTTTAAGCCGTTACCGGCTTGAGAGTGAGTTCATCCGCAGAGGATGAAACGCACTCGCGAACCTGTAACTGAGCCGACAATGGGAATCGAACCCATAACCTGCCGCTTACAAGGCGGCTGCTCTGCCGATTGAGCTATGTCGGCGCATCGATTGTTAAATAGCAAAACAGCGTGCTAGATTATACCAAAGCCTTAGACCAAAAACAAGGTTTTAAAAATTCGCCTCCCCGGCGAACAGGGCATTTATATCAAATCCCCCTGTCTCCGTCAAGGAGCAAGTGTTCTAATTAAACGAGTAATAAAAACATCTATTTTCCAGAAAACATATCAAGGGTTGATGAACGACCTGATGCAAGATCGAGGTGACGGGCAGGGCATTGAGCGCTGAGGTAGACTGAACACCTCGCCATCCACTCATCCTGCGGATGGTGGCCAAGCTGCCACGGTTTCCGTCAGTCGCATCGGCCCATAAACGCATCATCAAGAAACCAGCGTGAATGCCGCTGTCAAAACAGACAGTGGGCAAGTTTTTTTGTGAGGTCTCACGCTCTGTTCTGGGATTAAGAACAACCCACCTCAGTTCAGCCTCCCGGCTTTCTTGAGAATAGACAGGGCGTGAACCGTAGCAAACTCATTCATTTTCCCTTTGCCGGTGCTGCCCCAATCCACAAATGACACCGCGGAACCTTCCTTCTTGTCTGCAGATACCTTGTAATACTTCTGTTCCACAGCAAACCCCCCATCTGGTAACCTCAAGGAAGCGAGCCAATCGAGCGCGTCTCCGCAGCGCGGGTCGGAAAGACGGCCAACCACATCCATCACCCGCAGACCGACGAGGATATCATAATGCCAGTATGGGGGGTATGCGATTTTACCAAAATTTGTATCCATCACCTCGCCATCTTTTATGCGCCTGAATAACCTGTGTTTGAGAAAAACTTCGCTGGCACGCTGCGATGATTCTTGCGCGCGCGGAGAACCGGAAGCCAGCGCGTATGTGTGCATGGCCAACAGCGGAATCCAGGTTTCATGAAAGGATGAGTGTACCGCGGCGGGTTTTTTATCGCAGTTCCATCCGCCGTCTGGCCATTGCCATTGAAGTAAATTCTCCACTACCTGCGGTATCCTTTCATTCTCAATACCCAGCTTTAACGAAGAGTACACAATAGAAGCCTCTTGCAGCGCGCACCTCCGCCAGCGACCATCGATCTGCGGCACCTTGTTCAAATGCTGCGGGCTCAACAACCAATCCAGCACCTGGTCGCGCAGCGGTGCAAGACCCTGGTCTCCTGGCGGGTAGCCAATGTCAGCGAGCATCAACAGCGTCCAAAACGCGCCCACCCATTTGGAAGAGGGATGCCACGGGAAGCGTCCCTGCGCATCTCGCCTTGCGAGCATTAAGCGCACACGGCTGGAGTGGCGTATTTCCTCCTGCAAAGCCAGCATTTCCGGGTTTTCAGAGTTTTCCCTCAGGTATTCGCGCCGGAAAAGATACCGCACACAGGGGTCTACTGATTTCTCCAGATGGTCAAGAATCTCATTCATGCTTCCTCCTTTTGTTATCACCAGCTCATTTGTCGCATCCACCCATCCTGCAGCGGCGCGGAATTTATCGCTGAGCGCGGTCAAGCCCACCAGGTAAGGCTAATTCATTTTTGCATCCCATTTCCTATCACTTCGACGCTTTTTAAATTTCAACGACTGCACAAGCTGCTTGGCTGGTCAACCCTATCTCCTCCACTACAGAAAATCAGCGCATCGATCAAGACGCATTGGCAATGGGTGAATGAGGGGAACGCGTTCCTCATGGCACACCGCAATTCATTAAAACCGTCTGGCAATAGCAGCCTGCCGGCGAAAGGAGCCACACTCATTTTAAAGATATTCGGTCTTTTCCGCAATAGAAATGGGTATTTTGTTCTATTTCTGATGTTCCATGCTACAATATGTCGATGGATCTATTTGACCACGCGCTTAATGAGAACCTGCAGCACGAAGCGCCGCTGGCAGCCAGGTTGCGCCCGCGCACACTGGATGAATTCGTTGGTCAGGAACACATAATCGGCGAAGGCAAATTGCTGCGCCGCGCCATCATCGCCGACAGGCTCTTTTCGTCCATCCTCTTCACCGGCCCTCCCGGAACTGGAAAAACCACCCTGGCGCGTTTGATCGCCCAGCATACGCAGGCGCATTTTGAAAATATCTCCGCTGTACTGGCGGGTGTGGCAGACCTGCGCAGGGTGATCACAGAGGCTACAGACCGCCGCCGCCTTTACCACCGGCGTACAATCCTGTTTGTGGATGAAGTACACCGCTGGAACAAAGCCCAGCAAGACGCGCTGCTACCTCACGTAGAGAACGGGATGGTCACGCTCATCGGCGCCACCACCGAAAACCCTTACTTCGATGTCATTCCCGCGCTTGTATCCCGTTCACGCATTTTCCAGCTCGAACCGCTTACCGAAGAACAGCTGGCGGTCATCTTCAAACGCGCACTGGCAGATGAAGAGTTCGGTTATGGCAAGCGCCAGGTTCTCTTTGATGAAAAAGCCCGCGAGCACCTGCTGCACCAGGCTGGCGGAGACGCGCGTAACCTGTTGAACGCCATCGAATTGGCGGTTGAAACGACCCCGGCAGGTGATGACGGCGCCATCCACATCACGCTGGACGTCGCGCAAGAATCCATCCAGAAGCGCACGCTGCTTTATGATCGCATGGGCGATGAGCATTATGACACTATCTCTGCTTTCA
The DNA here is from genome assembly GCA_012798065.1 of Chloroflexota bacterium. GTDB lineage: Bacteria > Chloroflexota > Anaerolineae > Anaerolineales > Anaerolineaceae > UBA6107. The sequence continues at coordinate 5,691 of JAAZNW010000035.1, read as the reverse complement.
TTAAATCCGTGCGCGGGTCTGACCCCGACGCAGCGCTGTACTGGCTGGCTAAGATGATCTTCGCCGGTGAAGACCCACGCTTCATATTAAGACGGTTGATCGTGTTGAGTGGAGAGGATATCGGGCTGGCAGACCCGCAGGCTCTCCAGGTGGTTGCGGCGGCGGCTTACGCGTATGAATACATCGGCATGCCCGAGGGGATTTACCCGATCGTCGAGGCTACGTTGTACCTGGCTACCGCCCCCAAATCCAATTCAACCGGCGCATACTTCGCTGCCCGGGCCGAAATCGAACAGAATGGCGCGGGGCCGGTGCCTGTGCACCTGATGGACTCCAACCGCGATGCCAAAGGGTTCGGTCACGGCAAGGGCTACCAGTATCCCCATCTATTCCCAGGTCACTTTATCCCGCAGCAATACCTTCCTGATAACCTGCTGGGGAAGCACTTTTATGAACCCACTGACCAGGGGTACGAGCAACAGGCTGGCGAGCGGGTGGTGAGATGGCGTAAAGCCCAGGCGCAGGCATTAGGGCTGGAGGCGCCGCCTGATGGTACAAAGTGACCATCGTTACCCTGGTTCAGCATGGGTAAACGAGCGACACAGGGAAACGGATAACCACTTTCTGGCCGGGTATGCAATAAAATGATGAAATCGTCTGCGTTTCACGTTGGGGGGTGATCAGGCTTGCCCTCGCTCATATCTTGAACACCCCATTGAGTTCTTATATGAAATTGACTATTGATACCAGGTGTGTTTCCAGCGTATATGGCGGTTTGTATTCCGAAGCTTCTTATTTGATTACGGATCGTAAATAAGGAATCGCGTTCTTTACTGCGGCCGCCCGGTGACTGAAGCGGTTTTTCCCCTCCAGGCCAAGCTCAGCCATGGTCTTGCCCGCAGCGGGGATCCAGAACAGGCGGTCATAACCAAACCCCTGCTCTCCACGCTCCTCTCCGATGATCTCCCCCTCCACAGAACCGTACGACACCTGAGGTTCAGCGCCTGGCAGCAGCACCACAACCACGCATTGAAAACGTGCCAGCCAGGGGCGCGGTTTACCTGCCAGGTGCGCAAGCAGTAACGCGCGTCGGTCTGCATCCGTTGCCCCGGGGAGCGGGGAGAAGCGCGCGGAGTGCAGCCCCGGCGCACCATCAAGCGCATCAACTTCCAGCCCGGTATCGTCAGCCAGTACTGCCAACCCGGTGGCAGCCTGATAGGCAAAGGCTTTCAGGAGCGCGTTCTCAAGGTATGTACGGCCGGTTTCTTCCACCCGCGTGTCAGGAGAAACCTCCTGCGGAGTCAGCAGTTGCAGCGGCAAGCCTGCCAATAGAGAGCTCAATTCACGTATTTTGCCTTTATTGGTCGTCGCCAGCAGCAGCTGCATGCTTTTATTATTATTTATATTTATCATAATTATAATAATAAATTGACTTCAACTACCCAAAGTGCTATAATCGTGATTGTTAAGATTATATCCCGATTAATAACCGTGTGCCGTGGCCAACCAACGTAACCCATTAAAAATTAATGTCGGCTTCTTTAATAATCTGCCGATCGGGAGTTTTCGCGACATTCATTTTGAAAGTCCCGAACTGCACCTACCTCCGGACCTGGACGTAACCAATTTTTCAGGGAGTGTTCATATTTCGCGGACCCCACAGGGGTTGCTGTTTGACGGGGCTTTTCGCGCCTTCATCCAGGCTGAATGTGTCCGCTGCCTGGAACCTTATGACCAACTGCTCGAGACTGAATTCAGTGAAGTGTACGCTTATAAATCTCACTCCTTTACTGAATCCAACCTTTTCGTCCCTGATGATGGGAACATCGACCTCTCGCCGGTTATCAGGGAGTACCTGATGCTGGAAAACCCGATCAAACCGCTATGTAAACCCGATTGCCAGGGTTTGTGCGTAGTGTGCGGGGAGAATCTAAACTTAGCAACTTGTGAACACCAGGCCAGGATTAAGATCGAGTAAACCATTTCTGGATGCACCAGGGGCAAGAATATTAAAATAAAGGAGACTCTCAGGTGGCAAATCCCGGAAGGCGATCCAAGAGCGCGGAAGTACTGAATTTATTACTGGAAAAAGCTGACGTGCAGGGGTACCTCACAACGGAAGACTTGATGGAGTTTTACCCAGACGTGACCAGAGACGCAGAGCGGATTGAAGCGGTACTCACTGCCCTGCGGCGCCGAGGTGTGGAAATATTGGATGGTGAGAACGACTCAGATATCACTGACAATGAAGGTTACGCGCAAGTAACCGACCTGGACTTTACCTCCACCTTTGAGAACATCTCCTCTGACGACACGATCGGCCTTTACCTTAAGGAAATGTCGCGTGTTCCGCTGTTAAAAGTGGATGAAGAGATCGATATCGCGCGGCGTATCGAAGATGGGCGCTCGAGCAAGAGAGAGCTGGAACGTTCAAACGGAGGCTGCCCGGAGAAAGAAAAACACCAGCTGCAGCAGCAAGTTGAAGATGGCTTGCTTGCCCGCGAACACCTCATTAAAGCCAATACCCGGCTGGTGGTAAGCGTGGCCAAAAAATACATCGGCCGCGGGGTGCCTTTTTTAGACCTGATCCAGGAAGGGAACCTGGGCTTGATGAAAGCGGTGGAAAAATTTGACTATCACCGCGGTTTCCGTTTTTCTACCTATGCCACCTGGTGGATACGGCAGACCATCACCCGCTCTATCGCAGATCAGGGACGCACCATCCGTGTGCCAGTGCATATGGTGGACCGCATTCGCCAGTTGTACAAACTGACGCACGAGATGGAGCAACAACTGGGCCGCCTGCCAACCAACGACGAACTCGCCGAAAAGATGGGAACCACCACCTCAAAAATCGAATGGATGCTGCGGGTTAGCTGGCTACCCCTTTCACTGGAAAGCCCGGTGAACGATGACGAAGAAGATTCTGAACTGGGCCAGTTCGTTGAAGACCAGGTGACGCCAACACCCATCCAAAGCGCTTATTCTAAGCTGCTGCGCGAAAAGATCGAAGAAGTGCTGGATACACTGCCACCCCGCGAAGCGTGCATCCTGCGCCTGCGATTTGGATTGGAAAACGGGCACAATTACACGCTTGAAGAGGTGGGAGAAAAATTCGGTCTCACCCGCGAACGCATCCGGCAGATCGAGAGCAAAGCGCTCAGGCGCCTGCGCCACCCGCGCCGCTCCAGGCAACTGAGAGAATACCTTTAAAGCATCAACGGCCATCCTGCATCAGGGTAGCCGCTTTGCGTAAGACCTGGGGTTATTACCCTAAACGCTGTTGAGGGTTGGTTTCCTGCTCCCAGCGCAGCACTGCCTCATGGATCAACGAGCGCACCTGGGGGTACGGGACCTCTTCGATCCCCGAATACTTTTCTGCGCCAACAAATACATCCACACTGTGGTTCGGGTTCTCTTCCAGCCTGATGCCCTTATCCGCCAGGTCGGTGGTTTGCAGCATCTCCTGTAGAATGGCGTTTATTTGCTGGGTGATTGTATACTCAGCAGCTTCCGGCGCTGTGTACCCGGTCTCCTCTTCATCTTCAGGAGGTAGAGACTGTTGCAGCTCGCTGATCACATCCGCTTCTTCTTCCTCGGTGGGCAAGAAAGGAGAAACCGCAACTTCAACAGGGGTCGCTCCTTCTTCTTTATCATAGAAATCGTCATTTTCACGGCTAACGGGGTCAGGCAGCGGTTGGTAATGCGTATTCTCCACAACAGTTGCCTGCGGAGTTGTTTCAACCGGAGGTTCCGCCCCTAACCATTCATTTAACAGCGCGATCAACCGTTTCAACTTAGCTTTCTGTTCCCCACTTAATCCATTAACGCTCTTGTAAAAGCCCCCGTCCATTTCAGTGAGGATTTTTTTGGTACCGGGAGAGTACCACAAGCGCGCCACTTCACCATATCCTTCTTTTAGAATTTCAGGGGGAGGTTGGCTTTTTCGTTTGCCTTCTTTGCCTGAAGACAAACTGGAGAGCAACAAGCCAATGAACAACCCAATAAGGGCCGCCAGCAGTAGAAGGAGCGTAGATCCTTGAGCACTCATTTAACACCTCGAAATAAGACCTGTGAAAAATAGAAATACAATAACACCATCATTATCCAATGAAAAAGTAAATAATGCAATAACCCTACAATAGTGTTTTTTTAGCCTTTTTCCAGCGGCTGGCAAGATGGACAAAAATGAGTTCCCCGCTGGCTGACCATGATGCGTTCGATTTTGTCGCCGCACAAGGGGCATTTCTCGCCATTGCGCTGATACACCCGGAAGTAATTCTGGAAATCCCCGCCGCGGTAAGCCCAGTCGATGCTGGCACCGTTCCGCCGAATACCTTCTGTTAGTACCTCGCGGATCGCCCGCAGCAGGGATTCTGCCTGGCTGTAGTTGAGGGAAGACGCCTTCTCAAGCGGGTGTACGCGGGCGAGGTGCAGCGCCTCGTCGGTGTATATATTTCCCATTCCAGCCAGGAACTTTTGATCCATGAGAAGCGGTTTGATAGCCCGCTTCTTTTTGTGTAACATACTATGAAAGGCGTCTGCCGTCAGCTCAGGGTCAAAGGGTTCTGGCCCAAGAGTACCCAGAACTTGCTGAGGGTCTTTGAGCAGCCAGGCTCGACCGAATTTGCGTGTGTCGTTAAAAACCATGCGCGCGTCATCCGCAAAATTAAAAATGATCCTGTCGTGCAGCCCCAGGGTGGTCTTATCACGGGGTTCCACCCGGAGATCTCCACTCATGCGCAGGTGGATGAGCATCCAATCTTTTTCAAGTTGAAACACTAAAAATTTTCCCCTGCGTGTAATTTCCAAAATGCTTTGCCCGTAAAGGCGCGCGCAAAACGCAGGGGCAGCCGGTTCGGCGATAGAACGCTGCCAGGTCACCTGGACATCGGCGAATTTCCTCCCCAGCACCCCCAGCGGGCCATTCGGGTGCGGTGAGCGTGAAATCGCCAGGCCGTGCGTTCCCCGCAAAAACCTGGCGATGGTTTCAACTTCGGGTAATTCAGGCATATGGTTATAAAAAGCCTATTCGTTGAACAATTCGCCCACACTGCGCCCTTCATGGGCACGTAAGATCACCTCTCCCAGAAGAGGAGCGATAGAAAGGACGGTCATACGTTTACCGAATTTCTTAAATTTCGCCGGCGGAATGGGAATGGTATCCGTGGTGATGAATTCGGTGACCGGTAGGGCAGCCAGGTTTTCAACCGCGTTGGCTGAAAGCACCGGATGGACAAAAACCATATACACGTCTCGGGCGCCTGATTCTTTGGCGAGGTTCACCGCCTGAATCATCGACCCGCCGGTATCCACTTCGTCATCCACAATCACCACATCCCGTTCACGCACATCACCAATCATAGAAAGCGCCTGAGCTTTTGAATCATTGCTGATACGCCGTTTCTCGATGAACGCCAGAGGCACATCCATTGAGACCGCAAAATTGCGCGCTTTCTTGGCAAAACCAAGGTCAGCGGTCACCACCACGGGTTTGTGCATTTTTGACTTTTTCACCTTCAGGTAATCGCTCAAGATATAGAACGCAGTGAGCACATCTCCGGGAATGGAGAAGAATCCCTGAATTTGCCCGGCGTGCAGGTCAAGAAACATGTAACGGTCCGCGCCGGCCGCTTCTATCATATCCGCCACCAGGCGCGCGGTGATAGGAATTCTTGGCTGATCCTTTTT
>JAAZNW010000120.1 GCA_012798065.1 Chloroflexota bacterium | reverse complement strand
CGGGACTGCCAGCTGCATTACTGGAACTCAGTATGGGCGGAAGTGCACTGCACGCTCGCATTTCACCCGACCTTCCCGAGTTCTTTACCATTGCCACTCATAAAGCAGAGCCTGCTCTTTGGAATGGGGTCAGTTTATACCCGATGGATGGTCGAACGATCGATGTCCTTTGGAGCGAAGACCCGCAAGGGGTTCGAAACCTACTGGCCGAGATACAAAGGAAACACACACTTTTTGTCGTGGATTGTTTTCCCGGGCATCCTCTTTTCTCGGAATTATCGAAACCCAAGCCAGGATTAATCAACCTGGTGATTACCTCCCCTCGTGATGATGCCATCTTGCAAGCCAGACGATTGATCAACGAAATACCAGAACCACGCCATTTGGTTATGAACATGTCTAAATCGGTCTCTGATCGTGCAGAAAGTGGCATGTCGATTGTGTTGCCATACAACGAAACATGGGCGCAATCCCTCGACCCACGCCTGGCTGATCCCATCCTGGAACTGGCTTATTCAGGTTGGAAACGGAGGAAATCATGAACCGAACGACCCAATTTATTATCGGCCTTATCGCGGTAGTCGTTGCGCTGGGCGCAGGCTTTTACGGGCGCAATCTCTACCTGAAAGAAGTATCCACTTACCAGGTGCCTGTACCGATCAGCGCTATCCCGGCTTATACCGTTCTCAATGCGGATATGTTCCAAATGCGGGAGATGCCGCGCACGATGGAATCCTTACCCTATTATCAATCCATCCAGAACCTGGGTGAAAAGATTAGCACAGTTCCGCTGCCTGCGGGTCTGCCGGTGGCTCAGGTTAACGCAGTTCCAATCGCCCAATTTCGTCTTGCGGATGCAGCTTTTGAAGTGCTATCTATCCCGGTTGAACCTGTCTCTGCTGTTGGTGGACAGATCCGCATTGGAGAACGAGTCAATCTTTATCAGGTGCTTCCTGAGAAAATTGACCCTGAGAACACAGCGATTTCAGCCAACGATCAACCTACCTTTAAGGTAGAGATCATCGCCAGTAGCGTATTGGTAGTAGACGTCCGCAATGCGCAAGGTGTCGCCGCGGAATCCAACCAGAAGAATGAAGATAACTCAACATTCGGCGGCAGCCCTCAGAACGAGCAGGTCCAAATCCTTACCCTGGCCGTGAAGCCGGAAGATGTGAACGTCATTCTCACTGCGGTTGCAGCAAGCAAAAAACAAGGTGGATTGTTATGGTCAACCCTAGCACTTCCTTGATCCATCCAACCGCTCCACCAACCCTTCAGCCCTTAAACCAATCCGATCTGCTCCTGATTGAACGGGTCCGTGAGGAATTGGTACAGCGGGGAATCAACCCACCTAGCTGGCGAGAAGCAGACTCAGAAAAACGTCGTCGTTTCTATGATGAGGTGCGCTCTATCTTGATTGATCAGGGTGAGAATCGCAGCGTCGTCAATCGCAATTCACAAATTATCACGGATGCATTGTCCGGGGTGGGATTACTCGATCAGTTGCTGCGTGACCCCTACGTGGAGGAAATCTTCGTGCGTAATGGGGAGGTAGCAGTGGAATATGATGGGAGTTTTTATCATCTGGGGAAACTGGCTGATGACAGCTAT
>JAAZNW010000130.1 GCA_012798065.1 Chloroflexota bacterium | reverse complement strand
CCGCGAAGAATGGGAATCTCTCTGCGATGGCTGCGCGCGCTGCTGCCTGATCAAGTTCCAGGACGAAGACAGCGGGCATCTCTACCTCACCAACGTGGTCTGTGAATACCTCGAGATCTACCACTGCCGCTGCACGCGCTACGCAGAGCGTTCCACGCTCGTGCCCACCTGCCTCACCCTCACGCCAGCGCTGGTCGGCCTGCTCTCCTGGATGCCCGAAACCTGCGCCTACCGCCTGCTGGCAGAAGGCAAAGACCTGCCCGCCTGGCACTACCTGGTTTGCGGCGACCGCAAGGCGGTGCACAGCGCCGGCGCTTCCGTGCGCGGCAAGGTCGTTTCGGCCCGCGACGTGGCGGAAGAAGACCTGCCCGACTACGTGGTGGAAGAGTGAAGTTGCCATCTCTTTTTTGCCCGTTGGTTTGAGGGCCAGAGCAACCCGCGGCGAGGGTCAGGCTGAAGGCTCATGCCCCGCGCCCACCCGCCCCTTCATCAGCGCAACGCCGCTTCGATAGTGAGCCCGTCGGTGCTATAATTAAGCCAGAGATAACCTTCCTTCCGGAAGTACCAAGGAGAGCCCCATGATCGTCACCACCAAAGAACTTTTTAAAGCCGCCTACGGAAAGTACGCCATCGGCGCCTACAACATCAACAACCTGGAACAGACCATGGGTCTCTTCCAGGGCAACCTCGACAGCGCCGCCCCATTCATCATCCAGATCAGCAAAGGCGCCCGCGCCTACTCAAACAAGCTCATGCTCGAAGGTCTCATCCGGTCTGCCGACCAGGTCTTCCCCAGGGCCATCTTCGCCGTGCACCTTGATCATGGAGATGAAGAGACCTGCTACGACTGCATCAATAGCGGGTTCTATTCCTCGGTGATGATCGACGCCTCCGCTGAACCTTTTGAAAAGAACATCGAGATCACCCGCCGCGTGGTTGAAGCCGCGCACGCCAAAGGCATTGTTGTCGAGGCTGAACTGGGCAAACTGGGCGGTGTTGAAGAGCACGTGCAGGTGGAAGAAGCCAACGCCATGCTCACCGACCCGGCCCAGGCGCGCGAGTTCGTAGAGCGCAGCGGCTGCGATTCGCTGGCAGTTGCCATCGGCACCAGCCACGGCGCCTTCAAGTTCAGCGGCACCCAGAGCCTGCATTTCGACGTGCTGGAGCAGATCCAAAAGCAGCTGCCGGGCTTCCCGCTGGTGATGCACGGTTCCAGCTCTGTGCCGCAGGATGAAGTGGAGCGCATCAACAAGGCCGGCGGCAACCTGAAGGGCGCCAAAGGGGTTGACGCCGACCAGTTTAAACGCGCCGCCGAACTCGGCGTTACCAAGATCAACATCGATACCGATGGCCGCCTGGTGTGGACCCGCGTTCACCGCGAATACTTCATCGAACACCCTGAGAACTTCGACCTGCGCCCTGTGGGGAAGATCTTTATGTCGGAGTACGCCAAATTCATCGCTCACAAGAACGTCAAACTGGGCAGCGCCGGTCAACTGGAAAACGTTCGCGCGCTTGTGGGCGGCTCCTTGTAACCTGCTCGCGAGGGGGCTGTTCACCTGGTAAATGATCACCTGGCGCGCTTGAAGCGCGTGCGCGCCAGGATTCACCACCTGAAGGGGGGTAATGAATGAGTTTAGAATATCTTTTCAGTTACCTCAGAAACCCTGTTCGTCGAAGTTCACCCTATATAATCAGGGTGGAAGAACAGGGAACGTAGGAATGACAATCATTTCAACCTGGTAAATTTTGGGCTGACAGCAATGCCAGTAATCGAAGCGTCTGTATATACTGAATTCATCCTCACCGTCGCCGCGGTTATATTAACCCTGGTGGTGGTGGTGTACGCCGGGTTTCATCGCAAGATCAACGGCGCGCTTCACCTGGCCATCCTTTCCTCGCTGGGGACGATCTGGGGCGTCATTTACCTCATTGAACTATTGACCAAAGACATTGAGCGCAAAGCGCTGCTGGACAACCTGCAATATATACCGGTCGGTTTTCTACCACCGGTTTTCTTTGTGGTGACCATGGTCTTTACTGGCCGCGCTGCTGTACTTCACAAACCGCAGTTGGCACTGATGATATTTGTGATTCCAGTGATGAATATTTTCATCATCGCCACCAGCAAACACCACCAGCTCTTTCAGTTGACCGCCGGCGGTCATGATGGCAGCTTGATACCTCCTGAACACCTTCACGGTCCCTGGTTTTGGGTATTGGTTGCCCACGGCTTTATCATGATGTTTGCTGCCGTGGCTTTATTGTTGTTTTCCCACCTTCGCGCGCCACACTGGGCGCGCGCGCGGTTGGGGGTGTTATTGCTGGCCTCTTTGGTCATCACCGCGGCTGCCATCCTTTCACTACCCATGTGGATGGAAAACTTCACCGATCTTATCACCCTTACCGCGCTGCTTATCGCCATCATCGTTATTACCTACGGTTTGCTGGGCAACCGCCTGCTTCACGCCATTCCGCTGGCGGCCAGCACCCTGCTCAGCCAGTTAAGCGATGCGGTCATCATCCTCAACGCCCATGGCGAAATCCTTGATCTGAATCCAGCCGCGGCGAATATTCCCTCGCTGCTGCTCAAAGAAAAAATTGGGCAGTCTTTCCCTGAGGTTATCAAAACAGGCGCGGGTATTGACCTCGGCGCAGATTGGATAAGCACCTACCCGCACGAAATCGCTCTCGGTCAGAGCAGCGACCTTCACGCTTACGATATGCGCATCTCTCCGCTGATCGAAGCCGGCGATACTGCCGCTGGTTCGATGGTGGTGCTGCGCGATATCACCCTGCGCAAGCGTGAAGAGGTTGAAAAAGCGCAGTTTGAGAATCGCTACCGCGCCATATTTGAAAACACCAGCTACGGCATCCTGCTGCTGGACAGTCAGGGCAGAATCATTGACAGTAATGAACAGTTCGTCCTGCTTTCGGGATACACCCCTGACCTGCTGCGCGCATATCGGCTGAAAGAGATCATTTCCCTCGCCCCCGACCTGGCTGAAATCTCTGTCGACGGCGCGCGCGATGACCCCTTTGCCTACCAGGAGGCGGCGCTGCTGCTGGCGAACGGAGATTACCTGCCTGTTGAGATGAACATCACCCCTATTTCAGCCGCGGGGGGCACCGCCTACTTCGTCACGCTGCAGGATATCCGCGACCGCAAGCGCGCTGAAACCGCTACGCGCTCGGCGTTGGAAAACGCTCAATTGCGCGCCGATGAACTGGCCACCCTGCGCGTGATGGGTGAAGCGCTGAACCAGGCCACTTCGCTGCGCCACGCCCTGCTGCCAGTTTTCGCCACGGTCAGAGACGTTACGAAAAGTTCCAGCATCTGGCTATATTTGCTCGGTTCTGGCCCTTCAGGGCACCAACGCTATGAATATCACCCGCGTGAAGCCATCAACCAGCTCAGCTCCGAGTACATGCACAGCAGAGTACCCAAGTGCCTCTCGCGGCTTCTGGAGGACAGCCTGATCGGCCCCCGGGAAATCACCGACTGCCGTTGCAGCACCCTCACCAGCGAGGGGAAGCACTATGCCTTTCCCCTGTACATCAGCAATCGTCCGCTCGGCATTCTTAATTTCATCGAAGAGCCTGGCTCACCGGTGAACGAAAATAAGCTCAAGTTGCTGCAAACGATTTGTGATTCGCTGGCGGTGGCGGTGGAGCGCGTGCGCCTGTTCAAGAGCGAGCACGATCAACGCAAACTGGCTGAAACCATGCGCGACATTGGCACGGCGCTCACCACCTCGCTGGACATCAACGAAATCCTTGACCTGCTCCTGGATCAGCTTTCGCGCTTGATCCCTTACGACGGCGGCAACGTCATGCTGGTGGAAGATGGAGAGGTAGTGATTGCCCGTTCGCGCGGATATGAACTATCGCAAAAGAAGAACGCCGCGCATCTCAAAGGGCTGCGGTTTAAGATTCAAACTACTCCAAACCTCGAGCGGTTATTCGCCACCCAAATGCCGGTCATCATTCCGAATACCGCCCAGGAAAAAACCTTTGTACCCACATCCGTATCGCCTGACTACCACGCCTGGCTGGGAGCCCCCGTGATCACGGATGGCCAGGTGAATGCCGTTTTCTCCCTCGACAAAGTGGAAGCGGGTTTTTACACTGATGAACACGCCAGGCTTTTAGGCGCTTACGCCGCCCAGGCATCGCTGGCGATTAAAAACGCGCGCCTTTACAGCGCTGAAAAAAGGCGCATCAAAGAACTGGACGGGCTGCGCGCCACGCTCACTGATATCACTCAGCAGCTTGATGTCAACACCCTCCTCAAAGAAATCGTCAAACGCGCCATGCGCTTGCTCTCCGGTGAGGTCGGCGAACTGGGGTTGTATGATCCAGAAACCCGGCTGGTGCGAATTGTAGTATCGGAGAACTTCAAACCAGACACCATGGGATTGGTCGTCAGGCGCGGTGAAGGATTAATGGGGCGCGTGGTGAAGACCAAAAAAGCCGTCGCTGTGCCAGATTACTCGCTCTGGGGCGGCAGACTGCTGGAATACGAAGACCAGCGCCTGTACAGCGCGTTGGCGGTACCCATGCTCTCGGCGGAGGGTGAAGTGCTGGGCGTGCTGGCAGTGGGTTTTACCAGCCATGAGCACCGGTTTAGCGAAAATGATACCCGCCTGATCAATCTTTTCGCCCAGCAGGCTACGGTGGCGCTGCGCAACGCCAGGCTGTATGAAGAAGCCAGGCGCCGCGCGGAAGAAGCCGAAACCATCCGCGAAGCCGGCGCGGCGGTGGTATCCACTCTCAACCAGGAAAAAGCCATCGAGTTGATCCTTCAACAACTTGTCCAGGTGGTACCCTATGACAGCGCCTCGGTGCTGCTCTACAACAAAGGCAAATTAAAGATCGTCGGTGGGCACGGTTTCAAGGATATTCACGCGGTTCTGGGGATGGAGTTCGCCCTCGACCGTAACAACCCGGGAGCGGTGGTTTTCCTGGAGAAAAAGCCGCTCATCCTCACCAACATCCCCGAGCAGGTACCTCACTTTAACCATCTTACAGGTCACAACCACATCATTTGCTCCTGGCTGTGCGTGCCGCTGGTCATCCAAAACCAAGCGATCGGCGTGCTGGCGCTGGATGGGCATTCGGTTAACCAGTTCAATAAAGAACACGAACGCCTGGTCATCGCCTTCGCCGACCAGGTGGCCATCGCCCTGGAAAACGCCCGCCTGTACGAGAACGCGTTACAATCCGCCAGCCGCTTTGAAATCCTTTACAAGGTAAGCCAGTTGATCAGCGCCAATATACGCTCCGAAGCCATCTACCCGGCCATTCACGAAGCCACCTCCGAATTGATGGAGACGGAATTTTTTAGTATTTCGTTGGTGAAAGAAAAAGAAGGATTGATCGAAGACGTGTACATGGTGGATAGCGGTAAACCCGGCGAGCTTTCCAGCCGTCCGCTCGATCAGGGGTTGTTTGGAAAGGTGCTTAAAACGGGTCAATCCATCCACTTCAACACCTTCGAAGAAAGCATGCTTGAGGAAACAGGCGCCATCCTCTTTGGGGATAGCGAAGAGGAGCAAATTTCTCAATCCATCCTGGTGGTGCCGCTGAAGATTGGTGTGCGCCTGGTGGGCGTTATTTCCACACAGACCTACAAGCCGTACGCTTATTCGGAGACCGACCTGGAGTTGCTGGAACTGCTGGGCGCCAACGCGGCCATCGCCATTGAAAACGCGCGCCTTTTTGACGCGGTGCAGGAACTGGCGGTCACTGATCCGCTCACCGGGCTGTTCAACCGGCGTAAACTGATCGAGCTCGGGGAGTCCGAATTTACCCGCTCCATCCGTTATGAACGCGAGCTTTCAGCCGTGATGCTGGATTGCGACTACTTCAAACGTGTGAACGACACCTACGGGCACGTGGTTGGAGATCAGGTGCTGCGGCGCCTGGCCGAATTATGCACCTCGTGCCTGCGCAGTTCTGATATCCTCGCGCGTTACGGCGGAGATGAGTTCATGATTCTCATGCCTGAAACGGCTGCCACCTCGGCTTTTAAGGCGGCTGAGCGCCTGCGTCGAATAGTGAGCAGCACTTCGTTTGAAACCAACGCCGGACCCCTGACCTTCTCCGTCAGCGTGGGCGTGGCCACCCTCAATAAAAGCTGCAAAAGCCTGGAACAACTGCTCGAACGCGCCGATTTCGCCAGTTACGTCTCCAAAGACGCGGGCGGTAACCGCGTCACCCGCTGGACTGCCTCCATTTCCCGTAAGGGTTAATAACGCTCGCGCTCGTCTCTCGACTTAACGATTTTGCAAGGTCGCTTGACTATTTCCATACAAAGTCGTAACATGTTCAATTATCAGCGTTCACTATGATTAACACATTCGCCGTCTCCATGATGATTTCCTTTATGATGCTCGCCGTTATGCTTATTTACGCGAGCGTTTTACGGGTTGGGATGGCTGAAATCCTCAGGTAATAAAGAACAAAAGAAGAAAACCCCAAAGCCACCTGACCCAAACCAGGTGGTTTTTTCTTAATCCGCAGTGAGGAGGTGTGATGAAAGTCAATAAAATAACAGCGTTCTTATTCAAGCCCATTCACAATTGATAGAAACTAGGAGAAGAATCATGAAAGCCCTTAAACTATTTACCCTGTTCGTCTTGTTTTCCCTGGTGATCAGCGCCTGCCAAACAGCCGGCACGGCTGAAACACCGGCTGCTGAAGCCGCTGCGCCTGCCGAATGCGCTGCCGACGCTTTCGGTTGCGCGGTGTTCAAACCCGGCGAGGTAGTGAAGATCGGCATGGGCGCGCCCATGACCGGCGGCGACGCCTCTTACGGGATCGATATCTCCAGCGGCGGGTTCATCGCCATTGATGATTTCGGTGACCTGAACGGCTTCAAGTTTGAACTCGTCGCGGAAGATGACGGCGGTACCCCCGAAGGCGGCGCGGCGGTGGCCAATAAATTCGCTTCCGACCCGGCCGTGGTCGCGGTCGCCGGTCATATCTATTCCGGTGCCACTTCGGCTGCCATGCCCATTTACGCCAAGGCTGGCATCCCCCTGCTCTCGCCCTCCGCCAGCCTGCCAGAGCTGACCACAATGGGTTCCCCGGTGTTCAACCGCATCGTCTTCACCGATGCCCGCCAGGGTCCCCCAGCCGCAGAATATCTATACAACAAGCTGAATGTCAGAAAACTCGCCGTGCTGCATGATGGCGGTGATTACGGCAAAGGCCTGGCCGAAGCCGTGGCTGCCCACTTTGCTGAACTTGGTGGTGAAGTGGTAGCCACCGAAGCCCTCACCAAAGGCGAGTCAGATTACACCGCTGTGCTCTCCGCTGTAGCCGCCAAGAACCCCGATGCGCTTTACTTCGGCGGTTACACCGCGGAAGGCGCCATCGTGGTGAATCAGATGAAACAGACCGGGCTTGAGAAAGCAATCTTCTTCGGTGACGATGGGACATACGGCACTGATTTCCTCGCCCGCACCGGTGCCAATGGGGAGGGCGCGTTCGCTACCATCTCCCCCATTCCGCCTGAATCACCTGAAAAAGAAGCGTTTGATGCCGCTTACCTGGCCAAATTCGGTAAAGAGGCCGGGTCGCTTTCTCCTTACACATGGAATGGTTATGACGCCACTGCTGCGCTCATCCACGCGGTCAAATCGGTCGCCATCACCGGCAGCGACGGCAACCTTTACGTGCCGCGCGGAGCCCTGGTAACGGCTGTGCGCACGCTTACCGATTACAAAGGCGTTGGCGGCACATACACCTGTGACGCTGTTGGCGAGTGCAACACGCTGCCGCCGATGTTCGTGGTTGTCAAGGATGGCGAGTGGGTTCCTGCTCCATAGTCATCTTTCTCTCCTCTGGTCGGGGAGGGTTTCCTCCCCGACCCACCATCCTGAAATGAAAGTTGCCCGGGTCAATGAATGAGCCTTCACTTAATAAAATAAACCTCAAATCCAACCGTTTTCTCAAGGTGCTGCGTCCAGTTTTAGGCGCGGTCATCATCATTTTTATCCTTTACCGTTTGAACCAGGTACTCCTGGTACAGCGGGAGTACGGGCCCGAAACCTGGATGCGCCTGCTGATTGCCGGGCTGGTTATTGGCGGCGTGTATGCGCTTATCGCCATTGGTTACACGCTGGTCTACGGTATCCTTTTTATGATCAACTTCGCCCACGGCGAAGTGATGATGTTAGGGGCTTACAGCTGTTTTTTTGTGTTCGAGGCTTTCAAGGCCATCCATGTCCCCTCGGGCGAAAGTTTCGCCAATGCCTACCCGGCAGTCGCCATCCTCATCGGTTTCATCGTGGGCATGGGTGTGTCAGCCACGATGGGCTTCCTGCTTGAGAAGATCGCCTACCGCCCGCTGCGCAAGGCGCCCCGCCTGGTGCCGCTCATCGGCGCTATTGGCGCTTCCATCTTTTTACAAAACGCCGCGCAATTGCTCTTCAGCCCCCAATTGAGAGACGTCGCCAACCCCGAAGTGATGCGCCGCGGCACCGGTTGGACGGTGCTGATCAACGGCAGTAACGTCATCATCCCTTACACCGGGGTGTTTACCTTTGTGCTCTCCTTTTTACTGCTCGCCGGTCTCTACCTGGTGGTTCGCAAGACCAGCCTCGGGCGCGCCATGCGCGCGGTGGCGCTGGATAAAAAGACTGCCGCTTTGATGGGCATCGATGTGGACAAGACCATCAGCCGCACCTTTCTCATCAGCGGCGCGCTGGCGGGTGCCGCCGGCGTGATGTGGGGTCTTCACAACGGGCTGGTGTACTATTTCGTCGGCTTTATTCCCGGCATCAAGGCCTTCACCGCCGCCGTGCTGGGAGGCATCGGTAACCTTCCCGGCGCCATGTTGGGCGGTTTCTTCCTGGGCATCATTGAGTCGCTCGGCCCTGCCGCCCTGGGGATTGACTTTCAATTAAAAGATGTCATCGCCTTCGCGTTGCTCATCATCATTCTCATCTTCCGCCCTTCTGGTTTATTGGGCGAGGTGCTTGCGGAGGAAAAAGTATGAAAAAACCTTTTCTTCAAAGCCTCCGCGTGGGCTTTATTTTTGGCATTGTTCATATTTTCCTGGTGTTGATCGGCTTCAATTCCCTGGTGGGAACGCTGCTGGCGCGCATCAGCGGCGCGCCGCTTGTTCATTCGCTGCCTCCTGCCCGCTTTATGGTGGTTTACGCCCTGCTCCTGGCGTTATGGGCCGGGTTCGGCGCCGCTCGCCAGGCGCGTGCCAAAACGCTCGGCGGTTCACTGGCGCACGGAGCGGCCGCGGGGCTCGCCAGCGCCGCCCTCGCCTTTGCCTTCAGCCTGGGCCTTTCCTGGTTTCTCATCCACCGGGTTGATTTTCGCCAGTACCTGTCGGTGCTTTCTTTTGATTTCATTCGCGTGACGCTCTTTAACCTCGCCCCTCTCAACGGGGCGCTGGCTGTGGCTGGGGTGTTTCTGGCTGGCGCCACGCTGGGCGGGCTGCTCACTGGCGTGTTCAACCTCGCCCTTGTGCGTTCGGGGCTGCAGCAGGTCAAAGGTTTTTTGGCTGCGCTGCAGCAGAAGTTCAACTCTCTGACGCATGGAAAATACCGGCTGGTGTTCCTCATCCTCGGGCTGGTGCTGCTCGCTGCCGCGGTCAT
>JAAZNW010000004.1 GCA_012798065.1 Chloroflexota bacterium | reverse complement strand
GGTACCGGCCCCACATTTTGTGTATATACTTCCTGCGTTCGTTGACGTTCATGGGTTCTTCTTCGGACATCGTTGGCTCCAGTAACATTTTCTTTTGGCCTAACGATGTTATCTTAGTAACATTTTAGGTGAACTAACACGATTATCTGGACAGAAAGCAGGTGATGCGGTAGAATTCTTGCGCCACCTGAACAGTGCTTACCCTCGACCCTCGCACTGACGGAATTTTTTGGAGGAACAAGTTGGCGAATATTAAATCTGCAATAAAACGCAACAAGCAAAATGAAAAACGAAGACTGCGCAACCGGGTTTACCGGGGTTCAGCGCGCACGTTTGTCGCCCGCGCCCGGGTGGCATTGGCCCGCCAGGACCTTGAAACCGCGGAAAGCGCGACAAAGGCTGCTGTGAGCGCCCTCGACAAGGCTGCACAGAAAGGCGTTATTCATAAGAACAACGCAGCGCGGCGCAAGAGCAGGCTGATGAAGCGCCTGGCAGCATTAAAATAAGATCGTTTTTTCAAAACCGAGCGGGAGGAGAAACCTCCCGCTCTTGCTGTTAAAAACCAGAGTCGTTTTTTTCCCTATGATATAATCCATCTGCCTATCGAGGAAAACGAAAAAACATGTTTGAATTGGAACAAAAGCAGGTCGAAGAGAAGATCCATGCTTACTGCCGGCAGCAGGGGCTGCCAGTAATCGAAATAAAATGGACATGGATCCCTTTCAACGGCCAGTGGGGAATCAGCACCTCTTTCTTCCAGCTGGCTGCCGCTTCTTTTGGTGAAAAGAAGGGCAACGTGGCGGCACGCGCCAGCGAAATCGCTGAAAACCTGGCTGGGTCTCTCGCAAAATTGCCCGCGTTCGAAAAAATCGAAGCGGTTAAAGGGTATCTTAATCTCTATTTTTCAACATCTGCTTACTTTCAACAAGTGCTTAATTCGGTTTTGGAAGAACAGGATAAGTTTGGTCATGGAGAACGCTTACACCAGCGGGTTATGGTTGAGTTCTCTCACCCAAACACACACAAAGCCTTCCACGTGGGGCACCTGCGCAGCGCTTTTTTAGGCGATGTACTGGCGCGTATTTTGGATGCTGCTGGTTATGAAGTTATCAGGGCGAATTATCCGGGCGATATTGGGTTGCATGTGATCAAATGGCTGTGGAATTACCTGAAGTTCCATAAAGGGGAAAAACCAGACGCTGATATTACACGCTGGATGGGATCGATCTACGCGGAGGCGGTCAGGCGCCTGGAGCAGGACCCTGCGCTTGAAGACGAAATAAGGGAGATGTACAACCGCTGGGACAGGCGTGACCCTGAAGTGGTGGCGTGCTGGAAAGAGACAAGGCAGTGGTCGCTGGATGGTTTCAATGCCATGTACAACCTGTTAGGCATTCACTTCGATCGTTATTACTTCAATTCGATGTTTGAAGTGCCGGGCAAGGAGATGGTTGAAGAGCTGCTGCAAAAAGGGATCGCGGACGATGAGCGCCCGGAAAATGGCGCTGTGGTCGTTAAAATAGATGAGAAACTCGGATTGAAAGAAGAAAAATACCGGGTGATGGTCGTTCTGCGTTCAGATGGAACAGCGCTGTACGCCACAGAAGATCTGGCGCTGGCGAGACAGAAATTCTTGGATTATCCTGACCTGCAGAAGTCATTTTATGTGGTGGATGTACGGCAGTCATTGCATTTTCAACAGGTGTTTAAGACATTGGAACTTGCCGGGTATGAATGGGCAACTCGCTGTCAACATTTACCTTATGAACTGGTGAATTTACCCGGGAATGTGGTGATGGCTTCTCGAGAAGGCACGGTAGTTCTTCTAGAAGACCTTATCCGGGAGGCAACTGACCGCGCCTTGACCGTAGTGCAGGAGAAGAACCGTGAGCTCTCTGCAGAAAAACAACTGGAGATCGCGCGGGCAGTGGGAATTGGCGCAATCAGGTTCCCAATGCTTGCGCGCGAGAGCAATAAAGTGGTTACCTTTGACTGGGAGTCAGCGCTGGACTTTAACGGGCAGGCAGCCCCTTATATTCAATACGCGTATGTACGCGCAAATAGCATTATGCGTAAGATAGGAGATCGCATTCCGCCTGACCTGGCTCCAACGTATGAACTTACTCAGCCTGAGATCACCCTCGTTGACCTGATCAGCCGCATGCCGGATGAGATACAAAAAGCAGCCCGGGATTTGAGACCCTTGATCATTACAAACCAGGCGTATGAACTGGCGCGCGCGTTTAACGATTTTTACACGCAATGCCCGGTGCTGAGTGCCGGAGAACCGGCCCGCTCCGTACGATTGCGACTTGTAGCAGCTTCTCGACAGGCAATTGCAAACAGTCTGGCAATACTGGGCATCACAGCCCCACAAGCGATGTGAAAATAATCTAACAAAAAAAGGAGACCATTCAAATGACCCCAATTAAAACCCTCATCATGGGTGCTGCCGGTCGCGATTTTCATAATTTCAATGTTTTCTATCGCGACAACAAGGATTATGAAGTCGTCGCTTTCACTGCCACGCAAATTCCCAATATCGAAGGCCGCAAATACCCGGCTGAGCTGGCGGGTTCTCTCTACCCGGCGGGGATCCCCATCTACCCGGAAAGTGAACTGGTGGACCTGATTAAGAAATTCAAAGTAGACCAGGTGGTTTTCGCGTACAGTGACGTGCCGCATGAAGTGGTGATGCACAAAGCGTCTACTGTGTTAGCGGCTGGGGCGGACTTTCGATTAATGGGGGTAAACAGCACCCAGGTCAAATCGGTTAAACCCGTGGTATCTGTTTGCGCGGTGCGTACCGGGTCGGGTAAAAGCCAGACCACACGCCGTGTTTCGACAATTCTGCGCGACCTTGGTTACAAGGTGGCTGCCATCCGCCACCCAATGCCTTATGGCGATCTGGTTAAGCAAAAGGTGCAGCGATTTGCCACCTACGCTGACCTGGATAAGCATGAATGCACCATTGAAGAGCGCGAGGAATACGAACCTCATATTGACAATGGCGTCATAGTCTACGCTGGCGTGGATTACGAAGCGATTCTGCGCGAAGCGGAAAAAGAAGTGGATATTATTTTGTGGGACGGTGGAAACAACGACTTCTCATTCTATCAGTCTGATTTGAGCATTGTCGTGGCTGATCCGCACCGAGCCGGCCATGAATATAAATATCACCCGGGTGAAACGAATGTTCGGCTGGCGGACGTGTTTGTGATCAATAAAGTCGATACCGCGGAACCCGGTGATGTTATCGCCGTGCGCAACACACTGCATGAATTAAACCCAGGCGCGATCATCATCGAAGGCGCTTCACCGTTATTTGTGGATGACCACGATGCCATCCGTGGCAAACGCGTTTTGGTGGTGGAAGACGGCCCGACGCTGACCCACGGCGAAATGGCGTACGGAGCAGGCTGGGTGGCTGCCAAGCGATTTGGCGCGGGTGAAATTGTTGACCCACGTTCTTGCGCGGTTGGCACGATCCATGAAACGTTTGTGAAATACCCGAAGACTGGCAATATTCTGCCGGCGATGGGGTATGGAGATAAAATGATCAAAGACCTTGAGGATACGATTAACAAAATCGATGTGGACCTGGTCATCTCAGCCACACCCATCGACCTCAATCGCATTATCAAGGTGAATAAACCGATGCAACGCGTGCGTTACGAACTGCAGGAAATTGGTAAACCAGACCTGGAAGACATTTTAAAAGGGAAATTCTCCAAGAAGTAACAGAAAAGCAAAACAGGCTCGGCGCGAAAAAGCCGAGCCTGTTGCGGGATGAAACAGGATGTTCATCGACGAAGCCAAAATACTCTGCAGGTCAGGCCGCGGCGGGGCGGGAGTGGTGCATTTCCGCCGCGAAAAGTACGTTCCTCGTGGAGGGCCTGATGGTGGAGACGGCGGCAGGGGCGGAGATGTAATCTTTCGCGTAGATGAAAAGCTGAACACATTGCTCAGGTTCCGCTATCAACGCAAGTTTGTGGCAGAAGATGGCGGAAACGGTCGCGGCAGCAACATGAGCGGTAAAGGGGCACCAAACCTGGTGATTCCTGTTCCCCCGGGGACGATAATTTATGACCACGCGACAAACGCGCTTCTCGGTGACCTGGTTGAGCCAGGGCAGGAACTGACGGTGTGCAAGGGCGGAAGAGGCGGCAGGGGAAACCAGCATTTTGCCACCTCGCGCAATCAGGCGCCACGCACCGCTGAAAAAGGAGAACCTCCTGAAGAACGGGAAATCAGGCTGGAGCTGAAACTGCTCGCTGACGTGGGAATAGTGGGCGTCCCGAACGCTGGTAAATCCAGTTTTTTAGCAGCGGTCACCAATGCCAAACCCAAAATTGCGGATTATCCTTTTACCACCCTTGAGCCCAACCTGGGCGTAGCCAGCCTGGACAGCGAAACTGACCTCGTCCTGGCGGATATCCCTGGGCTCATCGAAGGTGCGCATCAGGGGGTAGGGCTGGGAGACGCCTTCCTTAAGCACATTCAACGTACCAAGGTTCTCATTCACATACTGGATGGCAGTTCCACTGACCCACTGGCAGATTTCAGCCAGATCAACCAGGAACTGGCGCTGTTTGATGCTGAATTAGCAGAGAAACCGCAGGTAGTGGTGGTGAACAAAGCCGACCTGCCGGGGGTGAAAGAAAGTGCGGTTAAAGTAATCAAACAACTGGAGAAGATGGGATATCCCACTTTTCTCATCTCAGCGCTGACGCGAGAGAACTTAACCCCTGCACTCTGGAAAGCGCACGAAGTCCTTTTGAAAGTACCTCAAAAAGAGATCAAGCCTGAACTGCCAGTGTATAAACCAGGTGGAGACCCGCGTGATTTTTCAATCACACGCGAAAATACTGGTTGGCGGGTGAGCGGTGCGGCGATCGAACGCGCGGCGGAAATGACCTACTGGGAGCATTTCGGTTCTGTGCGGCGCTTCCAACGCCTGATGGTTGCGTTAGGTGTCGATAGAGCGCTGCGCGAACAGGGAATTAAGAACGGCGATACCGTGTATATCCTCGATTACGAACTGGAATGGCAGGATTGATATGACAGCCTATCAACGTATTGGAATTTTTGGCGGAACGTTCGACCCTCCACATGTAGGGCACCTGATCCTGGCGGAGGAATGCCGCACGCAGCTTTCTTTAGACCTGCTCTTGTGGGTGGTAACAGACAACCCCCCTCATAAACGGTATACCAATGTCAGCCCCATTCAAGATCGTTTTATGTTGGTAGAAAAAGCCATTCAAGGGAACCCATCCTTCAGAACTTCGCGGGTGGATATTGACCGCCCGGGCCCCCATTTTGCCATTGATACGGTCAACATCCTTAAAGAAGAGTACCCAGGAGCGGAAATGTATTATCTGATGGGTGGTGACTCGCTTCACGATTTGCCAACCTGGAATAAACCGCAGCAATTTATCGATTTATGTGATGGTATAGGTGTGATGCGCCGCCACGCCGACCAGGTGGACCTATCTGCACTCGAGAAGGTATTGCACGGGATATCAGAGAAGGTGAAAATCGTTGAAGCACCGATTCTCGAGATTTCTTCTAAACAGATTCGACAGCGAATCGCTGAAGGCATGGGCTACCGCTATTACCTGCGTGACGCGGTGTACCAGGCGGTATGCGAGCTGGGTTTGTACCGTTAGGCAAAAATGATTTGATGATAAAAAAATTCCGGCGTCAACCCGCCGGAATTTTAAGGTTCATCCGCCTACTCGTGGCGGATCAGGTTAAGGTTCCCGACTGACATATCGATCTCTATTTCAATGAGCACTCCTGTCGTACCTGATTGGTAGACATTGTCCTTAACCGTCCAGGTGCCAGTGAAATTGGTGTTATTCATTTCGCCATTGATGGTGATGATCGAGCGCACATTCTCAGGTATTACGAGCGTGATATCGCTCATACCGCAGTCCATTTTCACGGCAATATCGTTGTCGTTTATCCCCGAGAAATCCAGGGTGTATCTCCCCACCCCTCCATTGAACTCAATATGGCTGGCGCGGGCGTTACCCAAACCCTCCAGGCGAACATCAGACGCCCCGGTTTTATAGGAGAACTGCTCGAGGTTTGCGGCGTTGGGCTCATTAAACCTGATGATGGACTTGCTGGCGCCGTCAGTTACCGAAAGAGCAGTGATGGCAAGGCCACCAAGCTCCAGATCGCCTTCGTAGGCGCCAGTGGCGAGAGTGAGCTCAATAGGCGTGGAACCAAGTTTGAGATCCCAGGAGTTCTTGTATGTATCAGCAGGGATTGCAACACTGGTAGAGGTAGACTGTTTGATCGTAACAGCATTACCCTGGCGGGTGACGCCCGGCTTCCAGGAGTCAATATTGTAAGTAATGGTGCCTTCGACTAACTTATCGGCACCCCCACTGAGGTTTAACGACCCTGCTCCCATTTCGATTTTAATACTGGACACATCTTCAGCAGGTGGGGAGGCTTCACTCACTTCAAATGTTCTTGTCTGTCCGGTTTTCACCTCAGGTACGTTTACCGAAAAGGTGCAGGCCATCAAAGAGAGGGCGAGCGCGAGTAAGATGAGCAATTTGGTTGTTTTCATTTTTCAATCACCTTCATTTCGATAGAATAAAACGTTTTCATTCCTCGGGGGCAACAGGCGGTTCTGTGGGGAGATCTTCTTCCGCTGGCTGGATCACGGCTGAGATTACTTTTGTGGCGTATTTGGTCGAACCGAAACGGCTGATGACCACCGCGCCGAGACCTATGATGGAAGCGAGGAACCCCAGCACCCAGCCCACGCAGGGAATTACCCCGGCGAACCCAGTGACCAGGCTGAGCAGCAGCGTGCCAATACCGGCTGCAATAGAAGGATGCCAGGTGTCTTTAAACACCGCAGAAAGGCGGTTGCCAATCTCGTATCCGATGACGATATTGCCAAAGACCACTGCCAGTGCGAAGGCAATGGCTGCCAATAACGTCACAGGAATAAGGATAATAGTGATGCTGAGCAATATTAAAATGATAGGAGCCACCACCATAGCGAGCAGGCCAACACCTCCAGTTACAACCGGCTCCCGTACCAACGCGATGGCTGTGTTCTTGAGATTGCGCGGCAGCAGCAGGCCTACCAGTACCGCCAGTATTGCCATCACCAACGCCTGAAAGGTAGCGGTGAGTATCCTGTTCAATGGGTTTGTTTTAAGATGGAGCGGTGGTTTCAAACCGTTATCCCTCAGGAAATCAAAATTTAAGAACCGCGGTGTTTCTTCTGAGATACTGCCGCTTATTTGCGCGGTTGGGGAACGTGAGAGGGTAGCGCCGACCATTGTGAGGCTGCCATTGACCATCGCGCTGTCTTGCAGGTTTACCACACCGCCTATTGAAACAATATCCCCTTCTACTGCGCCATCGATGGTCAACGTTCCACCGATAAGAACGAGGTCACCGTTGATTTTAGAGTCAGCGGCGGTGGAAGCCGTGCCGCCGATGATGAGCAGACTGCCCTCGAGCGTTTCATTCTTCTCGAGTGTGAAGTTGTTGCCAATAATCACCTGGTCGCCTGAGATGGTATTACCCGGTTGGGGTTCTTGGGCGTGTACAGGCGAAACGACGAAGGCGAGAAGGAAGAGCAGAATGACCGTTGCGAAGGCGCAGGTTTTTTTCATTGTTTTACCTCTGATTTTCTAAACGCGAGCTTCCACACAGAAAGCCCAAGCGTGAGACTGGCCAGGAGAACCCAGCCGGCAAAAACCAGACCGATGACAATGAGCGCGGAAGGGCTGAGATTCTTGTAAGCGTTTGAAATGAAGGAAATCACATGATGGAGGCCTTCTAGCAGGCCAACGACTGCGGAAATGGCTCCGGCAGCCAGTGAAATAAGCGAAAGCTCGGGGAGGAACACATAAAGAGAAACCAGCACGACTGTGAGAGCGGTAGAGGCAAACACAATGGCGAGGGTGCGCGCCTGCTTGCGCTCCTGCAGGCGGCGCCGGCTTTCGAACGAAGAAACGAACTTGTGAATGAACCCGGCAGGAGCCTTCTGTTCAGGTGCGTTGCGGATGGCCTGCAGCGCGATGCGCAGTGAGCGTGAAAGCTGGGCGCACCGCGGGCAAAGAGCCAGGTGCGCTTCCAGGTCGGCGCGCCGTGTTTCATCAAGGTCTATGTCATCCAGTATCCAACCTTCATAGGGATAATGCTTCATCAGATGATCCTCTTTGCAGCGTTGTTGATTGATTTTTGGTCACGACCTCAGCGAGCTGTCGCCTGGCGCGATGCAGGCGGCTCTTAACCGCGCTGACTGTCAATGAAAGCATTTGACTGATTTCTTCTTCCGAGCATCCATACCAATATTTTAAAATCACCGCGGCGCGATCAGGCGGGTTTAGCTGGTTGATCATACGGTGCAGTGTTTCCTCTTCTTCATTGGTGATGACCGTGATCTCGGGGTTGGGCATATGCGGGTCGCCAAGGTCAAAATCGGGATACTCATCCAGTTCAAAAATCGTGATCTTCTGCTTACGCTGCTGGTCAATGCAGTAATGCGCCGCGATGGATAACACCCAGGTGCTGAACGAGCGCTGCGGGTCGTAGCTTTTTATTTTCTGCCAAACGCGCCAGAACGTTTCCTGGGCAGCGTCTTCAGCAGCTGTGCTCTCGCCGAGCATGCGATAGCACAGGTTAAAAACAGGGGTTTGGTAGGCTTCAACCAACATGGTGAACGCTTCTTCATCTCCATGGCGGGCTCTCTCGATCCAAATTGGGTCAATCTGCTTCATTGCCATCCCGCTTTATTTTATTGTCTAGCAAATATACGCAGAGGGGTGAAATAGGTTGCAGCCACATTTTTACTACTTTACTGCTGATTGAGCAGGAAGTATTAAAAGACGATTTCTTCCCGGCCAGCAAGCTTTTCTTTGATCTTTTTCACCACAGTATTTAGGTGGCGCGGCTCGTGAACGAAATCCAGGTCGTCTGTGCGGATGGTGAGGATCGGGCAGAGGTCGAAATTGCTCGTCCAGTCATCGTAATAAGATTCAAGAAGCGCCAGGTAATCACGGGAAATGGAAGATTCAATGTCGCGCCCGCGCGATTGGATGCGTTTTATCAGGGTATCCACAGGGCATTTGAGGTATATCAACAGCGAGGGATGAGGTAAGGTGGCGGTGATGAGGTCAAAGACCTTGCGGTAGGTGCCGTAATCGCGTTCGTTGATATTCCCCATGGAATAGAGCGCGCGGGCGAAGATGAAAGCATCTTCATAGATGCTGCGGTCAATGATGGCGGAACGCGGGTCATGATACATATCCAGATGTTGTTGAGCGCGGTGCCCTAGAAAATAGACCTGCAAGTGAAAAGCCCATTCCCTCATATTGGCGTAGAAATCCGGCAGGTATGGGTTGTCGACGACAGATTCGTAAGCAGTGTGCCAGCCGAGGCGTTCACCGATGCGCTCGGTGAGCGAGGTCTTACCGGAACCGATGTTACCCGCGACGAGGATGAGTCTCTTGACCATGCGCTTGCTCCTGCAACTTAGAATACATCTATTATACGGCAAGGCGAGGAAGGCACCGTTACAGGCAGTATTTCAGCCGGAAGGAGAGGGTGAAAAACAACCGCGTTGGGATTTTATTCGCCTGATAAGGTGATGGATGGCATTACAAACCGCCGGGCTTGCCGGCGTTTATTTTCTTTGAAAGGGGAAGCTCTCAATCTTCAGTGACAAGAAGGGCGGCGATAAGACCGGTACCGCCGTGAACTGAAAGCCCGGGAGTGAATTCGGCGACAAGAATCTCGTCAGGCATGGGCAGGCTTTCTCGCAGTCGCGATTCGAGGAGGGCGGCATCGGCGAGGTTGTTGACGTGCACGATACCGGCTTTAACGATGGGTTTGCCAGAGGTGGACTTTTCGAAGAGTTCAATCAGGCGGTTCATAGCGGCGCGGTGGGTGCGCACTTTTTCGAGCAAGCCGAGCTTGCCGTCGATCATGGTCATGATGGGGCGAATATCGAGCAAGTTGGCCATTTTCGCTGGAAACTGACCGATGCGACCGCCCATTGCCAAATACTTTAATGTCGTGAGCGAGCCGTAAAGGTGGGAACGCGGTAACAGCTGAAGGGCGGCATCAACCGCTTGCTGGTGCGACGAGCCGGCTTCCAGGGCTTCAGCGGCGGAGAGCGCCATGAAACCCTGCTGTAATGAAAGGCAGGTGGAATCAACCACTGTGATAAGCCTATCGGGGAAGTCTTCGCTGGCGGCAATGGCGGAATCGTAGGTGCGGCTGATCTTGCTGCCCACGGTGATGCAGATAATGGAATCGGCGCCCTCCGCAAAGGCTTTGGCGAAGGCTGATCTAAAGGCAGCGGGAGCAGGGGCGGCGGTAGTGGGCAGGCTGCCAAGCGCGTCAATTTTTTCAAAAAGCTCTTTGTCGTTGATGTTGACACCGGCTTCATAGGTGTCATCGCCAAACTGAATGGTGATGGGCACCTGGTCAATACGATAGCGCGCAGCGACGTCGGCCGGCAGGCTGGAATCGGTATCGGTGATGACTTTGACTTTATGCATGCATACTCCTAAACCACGACCAAATTTTCTTCAGCAGAATGAGCATTCACCTTTATGCATTAACCATCTATTTGCGTTTTCGATTCGCTGAAAACCACTCAATCAGAACTGCATGGTCAACCCTTAAAAACGCAGGCGGTTGGACGATCAAACCCTTGCTGAATAAATCGCATAGACCATAAGCCGCATCATCCAATTTCCCAACGAGCGATGAGGGAGTGATTTTTCTTTGCCGGTCATTTGATCCTTTTAAATCCATCGGGGCGTTTGAAAAAATGCCCCGATCCTTTGTTTCACCGTTTGCTGCAGGTTCTCAGCACTCGCTATAGCCGCAGGCGTAGCACTTTCGGCAGCCTTCTTCGTTGATGACGGCGGCGACGCCGCATTCGGGGCAAAGGTCGCCAATGTGCTGCACAACGGGCGGGCTGGCGGGCGGCTCTTCAACGGGTGGGGTGAGGTCAGTGATATCGTTAATGAGGTATTGCTGCACAACGCCGGGCTTTCCATCGGCTTTGCCCAGGCGGATAGCGCGCTCATCAAGGTATTCCTCGAGCACCTGGGCGACGCCGTCGGGCAGGGAGCGGACGCGGTTCGGGCCAAAACCAAGCGAACGCCCGCCGCCGATGCCCAGCAGCTGGCGGGTGAGGTCGGTGAGGCGCTGAGAGGGCTCAATCGGCGAAGCCAGGCGCAGCACGTAAGAGATGAGGCGGCCGATGGCCTCGCTGACGGCGGCGGTATCAGAGCCGGCTTTGGCGGTGTTGATGAAGACCTCGAAAGGCTGGGCGGCGTCGTTCTCGTTAATGGTAATGAAAGCCTTGCCCAGCGGGGTTTCAATGGAGAAGGTGCGTCCGATCAGAGAACGCGGTCTGGGCTTTTTGGATTCTTGCCACAGTTTAATTTGGTCCGGCATGGCGTCATCAGCGGCAGGGGCTTTTTTACTGGCGGTGGCGTTGGTTTCGAGCACCACCTCTTCGCGCGAACCAGTGACGTAAACGGTGATGCCCTTGCAGTTAAGTTCCCAGGCGCGCAGGTAGGCGGTGGCGACGTCTTCCTCGGTGGCGTTCTCAGGGAAGTTGATGGTTTTGGAGAGCGAATTGTCCACAAAGGCTTGCAGCGCTGCCTGCATGCGCACATGTTCCTCGGCGCTGATATCAGCGCTGACAACAAAGGTGTTCTTGACCATCTCGGGGACTGACTTGATATGCTGGCAGGAGCCATCTTTCATCACCTGGTCGTAGATATCCTGACGGTCCATCTCGCTGACACCCGCTTCAAGCAAGGCCTGTTCGAATGCAGGCGAGGTGTAAGTGAGTTTAAGGTCTTTGCCGTTGTCATTAACGTGGCGGATGTACGCCAGGGCGAAAACCGGCTCGCAGCCGTATCCTTCACAACCGGCGACAGTGGCGATGGTGCCGGTGGGGGCCACGGTGGTTTGCGCGGCATTGCGGATTCCGTAACGCCGAATACCCTCGCTGATCTCGCTCCAATCAATGGTGGGGCGCCCCCAGTACTGCTGGGTTTCGATGAGTGACACGGGCGGCTGCCAGACAAGGTTTTCGGGGTCGTAGATGCTGCCCTTGATGGAGGGGAAGGGGCCGCGCTCACGCGCCAGTTCGATGCTGGTTTTCATGGCGTGGTAGCGCACAAATTCCATCACCTGAGAGGCGAAATCCTCGGCGGCGGGCGAACCGTAACGCACTCCCACGTGATACATCAGGTCAGCCAGGCCCATGATGCCCAGCCCGATACGGCGGTTGCGCATGGCGGCCTCTTTGAGCTGTGGTACAGCCGGCACGTAGGCGTTGGCATCAACGACGTCATCTAAGAAGCGAGTGGCCAGCACAGTATTCTCGCGTAGCTTGATCCAATCTACGCTGCGGTCGGGCCCAAGGTGCTGGGCGAGGTTGATGGAGCCCAGGCAGCAGTTTTCGTATGGACCGAGCCATTGCTCTCCGCAGGGGTTAGTGGCTTCCAGTTGGTAAAGGTGGGGGACGGGGTTGGCGCGGTTGGCGGCGTCTAAAAAGAGCAGCCCGGGCTCGCCGTTATGATGTGCCTGCTTGACAATGCGCTGAAAGAGGTCGCGCGCGCGAATGGTCTTATAAATCCGGAAGGGGATGCCCGCATCTTCCGCCTGTTCAAAGGTGCCGATGAACTTTTTCGCGCGCGGGTCTGAAAGGTCAGGAAAGCGCAGGTTCCATTCCACATCGTCTTCCACGGCGCGCATGAAGGCGTCGGTAATGCCAACGGAAATATTAAAGTTGGTAATCTGGTTCTCGTTGGTCTTACAAGCAATAAACTCTTCGATATCCGGATGGTCCACGCGCAACACGGCCATGTTGGCGCCGCGGCGGGTGCCGCCCTGGGCAACTTCGCCAAAGGCGTGGTCATAAACGCGTAAAAAACCCACCGGGCCGGTAGCCTGACCGGCTGAAGTTTTCACATGAGAGCCCTTAGGGCGCAGGCGCGAAAAAGAAAAGCCATTGCCGCCGCCGGTTTGCTGGATGAGGGCGGCATCGCGCAGGGTCTGGAAGATACCGGCGGAGTCGCGACCCATATCATCATTGATGGGAAGGACGAAGCAGGCGGCAAGCTGCCCCAGGGGGGTGCCAGCACCGGTAAAAGTGGGAGAATTCGGGAAGAAAGCCTTGGAACTGAGCAGGATGTAGTATCGCTGCGCGAGGGCGTCAACATCGGCGGACCAGCGGGTTTCAATGTTCGCGATGGTGGAGGCTACACGCCAGAACATCTCTTCGACGGTTTCAGCTGGGGAGCCATCGGGATTGCGGCGCACGTAACGTTTGAGCAGCACCTGGCGGGCGTTGTCTGAGAGTGTTACGGTGGGCAGGTTATTTGGAATCCCGCCCAGGTCGAGGAGTGATTTTTGGGCAGTGCGCGGTGGTGTGTCCATGTAGTCTCCTAGGAGGTCAGTAATCGGTCAATTTCTTTACGGATAGACTGCAGGTCAGTAAGCTGCAGATACACGATGGCGTATCGTATATAAGCGATCTGGTCCAACCGCTTGAGCCCGTCGATAACCATATCTCCAACCACGCGTGAGGAGACCTCTTCACGTCCCATTTTTTGCAGGGCGGTTTCAATCTCGTTCACCAGGTGGTTGATATCATCCGCAGATACGGGGCGCTTTGCGCAGGAGATACGGATGCCTTCAAGGAGTTTTTCACGGTTGAACTGCTCACGGGTGCCAGACCGCTTGATGATGAGCGGGGTGGCGAGGATGGGGCGTTCATAAGTGGAGAAGCGCTGCTGACAATGTTCACATTCACGGCGCCTGCGTATTCCGCCGCGGCTGTCGTGTGTGGTGTCAATTACCCTTGATTGGTCTTTCTGGCAATATGGACAAAGCATCCTACCCTCCAAATTGACCCCATGAACATTGTGCCGGTACCTCTGACCGGTGGCTGGGTTGTGATGGTCGCCTGGAAATGACATCCCCCATATATAGGGGGAGCTACATAATCAGACCGTACATCTAGGAAGTATTCTAACATACAGCGTATTTCGATTCAAGCCAAAAAAGGGTCAATTTTCTTAAAACTTTCAGAAATGATAATAAAACTGATTCTGAGAAGTGTCATGGTTGATGAAGAAAAAACCGAGGGAAATACGGTAACAAACCCAATTTGATCCAATAGTTATGTTAAAAACTGGCAAAAATCTTCAAATTACTAAACTCCTCCTTAAAGTGAGATAACCTTAAAAAAAGCAGGTAGATAAAAAGAGAGAGGAGCAGCCAGGCGCGGGCAATTTGTTCCGATTAAATGATTCACCGGTGCAGCGATTAAATCGCGCAGCTGGCGGGGACCAGCCGCCAGCCGCGAATGAATGATATGACCGGGCAGAGCGCTGTGCGCGCCCGGCATATCTTATGGAGGACATGGTTCAAGCATGCGAAGCAAGCGTGAGCCTACTTCTCATCCAGATGAATGCGCAAGAAAGTGGGTAAATCCAAATTCCTGGTATCCATCTTGACAGGAACGAACTCGTTCACCGGCGTATTGACTGGCGTGACCTCTTTGATTTCTGTGTTGGTCTGGAAGGCGGGCTTCCTGCTTTCATCATTGACCTTTGTGACCGGTTTCCTCACTATGGGCGAACCATTTGCGCGGTCAAACCCGGTGGCGATCACGGTGATGCGCACATCGTCGCCCATATCCGGGTTGATAACCGCGCCGAAGATGAGGTTAACCTCGGGATGGGCGGTTTCTTTAATAATTGCTGCCGCCTGGTTGACCTCATGGAGAGTGAGGTTGGGACCGCCGGTGACATTAAAGAGGATACCGCGGGCGCCATCAATGGTGATGTCGAGCAGACGGTTGAAAATGGCCATTTCAGCTGCTTTTATCGCGCGGTCTTCACCGCTGGCGCGCCCCACCGCCATCAAGGCAGCGCCGCCTTCTGACATCACGTTCTTAACGTCGGCGAAGTCAAGATTAATAAGACCGGGGATCGTAATCACTTCGGAGATGCCCTGTATGCCCTGTTGCAATACTTCGTCAGCCAGCCTGAAGGACTCCTGCAGAGTGGATTTGCGGTCCACCATTTGCAGCAGGCGATCGTTAGGAATGACGATGAGGGTGTGTGCCTGTTCTTTTAGGCGGGCAATGCCCTGCTCAGCCGATTGCAAGCGCTTGGCGCCTTCGAAGGTGAAGGGGCGGGTGACCACGCCGATGGTGAGCGCGCCACTATCTTTGGCTATCTTTGCAATAATGGGCGCTGCGCCGGTGCCGGTACCGCCGCCCATGCCAGCGGTGATAAAGACCATATCGCTGCCTTTGAGCACCTGGGTCAGCTCCTCGTAAGATTCCTCGGCGGATTTGCGTCCAACCTCGGGATTCCCGCCGGCGCCCAGACCATTGGTGGTCTTATCACCGATGCGAATTTTGGTGGGTGCCTTTGACATCAACAGCGCCTGGGCATCGGTGTTCACTGTGATGAACTCGATTCCCTGGGCTCCCTGTTCTATCATGCGGTTGACGGCATTGCATCCTCCTCCGCCGACGCCAATGACTTTGATGCGGGCGAAGGTTTCGATGGGAGATTTACTTTCTGCTTCAAAACTGCTTCTTGGTGATGCGTATTGTGGTGTTCTGTTGGTCTCCATTGTTTCATCCTCCATTTTGATTTTATTCTGTAGCGGTCAACAATGACCGTAACTCACGGAAGCAATCTTTCCACCAGCACTTTCAATTTATCCCAATTCAGGACAGATGGCTTGAAGCCGCTGGTTTTAGGCTTACGCGGGTGGGTAACCGCGTAAGAGGGCTGGGTCATCAGCTCCAACCATTTCAGCAGACCAACGCTGGTGGAATAAGCTGGTGATTGCAGCTGGTCAACCAACCCGACGAGGTTTTCGGGGCGGGCGACGCGCACCGGCATGTTCAGCACGTCGGCAGCAAGCTGGCGGATACCAGGAAGCTGACTGGTTCCACCGGTGAGGATCATGCCCGCTGGAAGGAGATTTTCGTACCCGGAACGGCGCACTTCCTGATGCAGCAGTTGAAAGATCTCTTCGACGCGGGCTTCGATGATGTAAGCCAGTTCGCGGCGGCTGATCTGCTTGGGCTGGTCATCGCCAAAGGTTCTAAGGGTAAAGAACTCGCCTTCGCCGACTTCGCCAGTGATGGCGTGCCCATACTGCTTTTTGATCTGTTCTGCCTGCTCCGGGCTGATGTGCAAACCAATGGCAATATCATTTGTGATTTGGTTGCCTGCCACCGGCAGCACGTCGGTGTGCCACACATCTCCATTGATATAAATGGCAAGGTCGCTGGTGCCGCCACCGATATCGCAAATACAAACGCCCATGTCGCGCTCGGGTTTATTGAGCACCACCTCGCCCGAAGCCAGGGGGTTGAGCACGAATTGCAACACATCCACATTGCACCCGTTGACGCACTGCCGCAAGTTCTCAACAGTGGCTGCTGCGGCGGTGATGATGTGAGCCTCGACCTCCAGCCGGAAGCCAGAGAAGTTGACTGGTGATTGAATGCCTTCCTGTCCATCCACGGTGAAACCGCGTTGGATCACGTGAATGATCTCACGGTTATGGGGCATGGCGACCGCCATGGCAGCCTCAAGGGCTCGGTCCACATCTTCCTGAGAGATAACCCCGCCGCTGATGCCCACCACACCGCGTGAGTTCATGGCCATAACGTGCGAACCAGCCAGGCTGACCAGGGCAGATTCGATTTCAAGCCCAGATGTGCGTTGGGCTTTTTCGATAGAGCGAGAGATGGATTGGGTAGCTGTGCTGATATCCACCACGTTGCCTTTTTTGATGCCCAGGGCCGGCTCGATGCCTACACCCAATATGCGCATATCTGTGTCGCCTTCCAGGCGGGCGACCAGGGTGCAGATCTTGGTGGTGCCGATATCAATCCCGACGACAATAGGTTCTTCCATAGTGCTTACTCCATCCGGTAATATGGCGCGTCAACGTGTTCCACGCTGATCATCTCGGGAGAAATACCCAGCTCCTGAAGGCGCCCAAGAATCACCTGATACATCACCAGTTTCATCTGGATATTGCTCAGGTCGTTGCCGAAATAAACTTCCCAACCACCGGGATCCCTCCAGCCCATACCTGAAACTGAATCATAAAGAAGCGTCGCTCCTTGAGGAAGGAGAGAATTCATTTGCAGCGCCGCTTCAAGTACTTCCGGGCGAATATGGGCAGCGCGCTCGGAAGGGTTCGATGGTCTTTCCTTGCGTTCAAAAACCATGGTGACGTACTCGGTGAAGTTTCGCGGGTCATGCCGCTCAACGAGCAGCGGAGGTAAGGACGCGCTCTCAATCGTCAGCAAACCGCTGCCCTCTCCACGCGGAGCGAGGATGACACCCTCGGCGTCAATCCAGTAATCTCCGGTGCTGGAATGCCATAAAACGACCGGTTTTCGTTCGGCGGCGGTGATGACAATGCGGTTGGGCAATCCGATCTCAACCTGGCTGCCGACCAGTTCAGGAAAAGCGACCAGAATGGAATCAAATATCTCATTGGTGTTGACGAGGAAGATCGAATCACGCCTGCCGTTGAGCAGCGGATTGAAATCAGCGCTGGAGTAGGTACTCAAACCATGTACCTCAAAGCTATTGACCTTGAAGATGGGTGTGTTGACTAAGACGATGATGAACATCAATAACAGGATGGTGAGGATGCCAGACACCCATTGCCAGCTGAATCGCAGAATGGGCAGCGCGGGCAGGCGGGTTTCGACGCCATTGGCGCCGACGCTGTACACCACCTTGCGGCGGGGCTGCGTCCCGACTGAATGGCGGTTTTCCGCTGAGGTGCTGGCGCGGCGAGCGACAACCCGATCTGCTGCCAGCCGGGAAGCGGCTGCAGCCGGCACCGCAGAACGCGTTTGCGCTGCCGGCTGGCGCTT
>JAAZNW010000034.1 GCA_012798065.1 Chloroflexota bacterium | reverse complement strand
TCCGCCAAAATACTCGGAATTGAAAACCTATTAAAACGCAAACCGCGTGAACTTTCTGGCGGGCAACGACAGCGTGTGGCGCTCGGCAGGGCAATTGTGCGCGAACCGAAGGTTTTCCTCCTGGATGAACCGCTTTCTAACTTGGACGCCAAACTGAGGGTACAAACCCGCGCGGAAATCAGCAAGATTCACAACAAACTGCGCACCACTTTTGTGTACGTAACCCATGATCAGACCGAAGCCATGACGATGGCGAGCCGCATCGCTGTGATGAACAAGGGCAGGCTGCAGCAAATCGACACACCGCAAACGCTTTATGATCAACCCGCGAATATGTTTGTTGCCGGGTTCATTGGCACCCCAGCGATGAACTTCTTTACGATGCGCCTGATTAAGGATGGTGATTCTCTACTCGTGGATAACGGAGAATTCAAGATTAAAATCCCTGAGGATCGGAATAAGCTCTTGATGCACCTGGTTGATAAGGAAGTGGTATTCGGTATCCGGCCAGACGATATTCATAACCCCGATTATTCACCCTTGAACATTCATGGTGAGCGTGTTAAAGCCAAGGTTGACGTGGTGGAATTGATGGGAAACGAGATCCTGGTCTACCTGGTATCTGACAAGGGAAATAATTTTGTTGGCAGAGTTGACCCTCGCTCCAAGTATGTCATTGGTGAAACAGCCGAAGTGGTCTTCAACATGGATAACAGCCACATCTTTGATCCTTCACAGGACCCAGATAATCCCGTGGCTGTACGATAATGTGATTTTGAGTAAATAGATGTAGCGCAAGTACCAACCTTGCGCTACTTTTTAAATAAACAAGAAAGAGGATAAGCGATGTACAAGATTGTTTTGCTTCGGCATGGAGAAAGTACCTGGAATAAGGAAAATCGCTTCACTGGCTGGACGGATGTTGACCTGACTGAAAAAGGCGAGGAAGAAGCGCGCACGGCGGGCGTTTTGATGAAGGCGGCAGGATTAGAATTCGACCTGGCTTTCACTTCTGTGTTGACACGGGCGGTACGCACACTGTGGATCGCGCTGCAGACCATGGATATGGTGTGGATTCCCATCCTTAACTCATGGCGTCTCAATGAGCGGCATTATGGCGCCCTTCAAGGTCTGAATAAAGCCGAGACGGCGGAGAAGTATGGCGATGAACAGGTGCTGATCTGGCGCAGAAGTTATGACACCCAGCCGCCAAAACTCACGAAAGACGATGAGCGCTACCCTGGAAACGATCGACGCTACGCGAACCTGACGCCTGAGGAACTCCCGTTGAGCGAATGCCTGAAAGATACTGTTGCCCGTTTTCTTCCATACTGGCATGGTGAGATTGTACCTGTCATAAAATCGGGAAAACGCGTGCTCATCGTAGCGCATGGCAACAGCCTGAGAGCGCTGGTGAAATACCTCGATCATGTTTCGGATGAAGAGATCGTTGGGTTGAACATACCCACCGGTGCACCGTTGGTTTATGAGCTGGATGATGAGCTGAAACCAATCAGGAGTTATTACCTGGGCGACCCCGAGGAGGTCAAGCGGAAAGCTGAAGCCGTGGCCAACCAGGCAAAGAAAAAATGAACACAAACCGGCAGGGAACTGCCGGTTATTATTTTCTTTGAGCCAGCCTTCGGCCTGCGCAAGCGCACACCAGCGCGCTGATGAGAGTGAACACCCCCAAATAGATGAATGCGTCGGACCAAAGCTTTTCAGGGAAAAGACGGATCAGCGTGTCGTTGGTGAAGAACAACCAGGTGTCGCCCTCGAAGAAGATGGCGTGGAAACCGGCGAAAAGTTGATAGAAATCGATGAACACCCCGGCGATCATTAACACGATAAGCCCGAGAGTCAACCAGCCACCGGTGGATACCGCTTGCCAGTACCGCTTAATATTGTTTGTTCGCCAAAAAAGTGCCAACGACAGGAAGAGGAATAGCCCCACGCCATACCAGGCCTTCAAAGCTGCTTTCACCAAAACACGGACATCTAACATGTGGCTCAACTCGCGCTGATTGAACAAGGGCGAACCATCATCCAGTTTTAACGTACCAAGATAATCATCGCTTTCATTATTTGTGAGGTACAAGAGGGAAATTTTCCCCCACTTCAGGCGGTCAGGTGTGGTGAATCCAAAATCGTCGGCGGGAAAATTTGGCAGGTTATACTCATAATCAAGGAAAAAAGGGTTGAGCAGCATCCGGATGGAGCACATCAATAAGAAAAATGGCAGGACAACAGAAATTAATATAGAGATAAATCTGATCAGCACTTTCATTCGAGGTTTTTTGTCCCTCCTGAAAACAAAAAGTTAAGCACGATAGAATTGGTAATCTGCTCAACAGGAGCGTGGTCATCTGTGAAGACCAAACCCTCGTCTTCTGGCAAGGGCTGCAAGCCTTCGTATGTTGCTGCCAACACTTCCAATAAAAGCGGTGGAGTGTTTGGATTCTCCATTAAGTGAACATAATTTGCCAGGTAGTTTTCCAGGCTGGTCTCCTGCACTGTGGCAAAAAGGAGGGTGTTGAAAGAACCTGAGAGATCGGAAATATAGATGGAGGGGAATACCTGGCGAATGGTTGCAGCCAGAGCGTCTACCAACCGCCTGTCCGTTGGTCCGCGACCGATATTGATGATCATCACGCCATCCTCAGCGAGGTGTGCGCGAACGGATTGAAAAAACTCCACAGTGGTCATGTGCCAGGGGATGTAGGGAGGGCGGTAGGCATCGATACTGACCACCTGGTATTTTTCGGCGCTCCTTTCCAGCGCCCAACGACCGTCTTGGACAATCACATTCAGGTTGGGGTTCTCCATATGAAAGTAGCGCTTTCCCACATCGACAATGAGAGGGTCTATCTCAACGCCGTCAATTTTCACGTGTGGAAAAACCGCGAACAATTCACGGCTGGTGGTACCGGCAGCCAACCCAATGATGGCGGCGCTTTTAATAGATGCGGGCTCAACCGGCGCGGGATTGAAAAAAGGAGCGCTCATTACCTGTTCCCAGGGGCCGTTAAAATTGAGAATTGTTGGATGGTAAATAGAATGAACGCCCTGTCCTTCATTCAGACGCAGCAAACGGAAATCGTCTTCATCGAGCACCTGGATGTAATTGTAAGCAGATTCTCCTTCGAAAATGAGGCCCTGGGTTGATTTGTCTGACCCAGGCGTACCCCAAAGGAATAACGCGATGAGCACCAGGGGCATCCAGGCGTAACGCACCAGCCATTTCCACCTGCCATCCAGGTAGATACCGATGAGAGAAAAAGTCATTAAGACCGTTGAGATAACCAGGAAAGTTCTGTAAGTGCCGATAAGAGGGATCAGAACCAACACGGGTAGAAATGTTCCGATAAACGAGCCTAATGTTGAGATCGCGTAAATGCGGCCGGAAATCTTGCCGGCGTTCTCTTTGTCTTGGATGGAAAGACGGATGGCAAAGGGCGATGCCATACCCAGCAGGCTGACGGGGATAATGAATAAAATCATCACCGCGGTAAAAGATCCAGCCAGCACGCCAATTTGCAGGTTGTCAAATGCAGTGGAAGCCAGGCGGAGAATTGGGCGAGAGGCAAGGGGGATAAGCGCGATTGCTAATGAAGACCAGGCGAGGACGCCAAAAAAGGTCAGGTAACGAGGAGAGCGATCCGCCCAGGCGCCGCCAATGAAATAACCCGCTGTGAGGTAAATGAGGATCAGCCCGATGATGCTTGCCCAGACAAGGTTGCTGGTGCCGAAATAATTCCCGAGCAGTCTTGACGCGGACATTTCCACAGCCAACGAAGCCAGGCCAGAAATAAAAACCACCACATAAACATAACGCCGCATGCGCATCATTATACTTGAGATGAGGTAGGCAACCCTCGTTGTATAATAATTGTGTTCAGGGAGCTGAGATGAAATTGATCAGTGTCGCGGCTATGCGTGATTTGGAACAGCGTGCAAACGCGGCTGGATTCACATTTATGGCGATGATGCAAACAGCGGGTGAGAGAATCGCACTTTATGTTGACCAAAAACATCGCCGAGGCGTTCAACCTTACGCATTGGGGTTAATAGGGGGAGGAAATAATGGCGGAGATACACTAATTGCGCTTTCGCTTTTGCAATCAAGAGGCTGGAATACGCGCGCGATTCTCGCCCGAGATCGAAAGCCACATGATGTTCTATTACAGGAATATTGTCGGAGCGG
The DNA here is from genome assembly GCA_012798065.1 of Chloroflexota bacterium. GTDB lineage: Bacteria > Chloroflexota > Anaerolineae > Anaerolineales > Anaerolineaceae > UBA6107. The sequence continues at coordinate 17,871 of JAAZNW010000034.1, read as the reverse complement.
TGGGGCAGTAGTTGATGCGGCGAAAATGAATGAATTGCAGCACCTTGAAGGCATAGTGCTGGATGGGATTTATGGCACAGGCTTCAGAAGCCCATTACCTGAGCCAATCCAAAATCTCTTAAGTGATGTTTCTGAATCCTTGCCGGGGTTTGCCTGGATCGCTGTGGATTGCCCATCAGGGATGGATTGTGAGAGCGGCGAGGTGAGCCGCGGCACGGTAAAGGCAGCCGAAACCGTGTGCCTTGAAGCGGTTAAGCGAGGGATGCTCACTTATTCAGCCTTCCCTTATCTTGGAGAGCTTATCACGGTTGACCTAGGTATTGCTCGTTCTCTTGGCAGGGCAGGTGAACCTGGAGATATGGTCATTACCGATGAGCTTGTTCACGCCCTCCTGCCAAAAAGAGAAGCATTTTCTCATAAGGGGAGTTACGGTAAGGCGCTTGTGATCGGCGGATCTGCGAATTATCCTGGCGCACCAGTACTTGCAGGGCGCGGAGCGTATGCTGTGGGAACCGGTCTGGTGCAGGTCGCCGTACCAGCTTCGGTTTATCCAACGGGAGTGACCTCTTGCCCGGAACTGACCTGGGTGCTTCTTGAGGACGCTGGAGGTTGCATTTCGGAAATCGCGGCTGAAACAGTCATCCTTTATTGGATGGGCTGCGATAGTGCGGTCCTTGGTCCAGGGTTAGGCAGGCATGATTCTACCAGGCGTTTTGTGTTTAACCTGCTCCTGCGTGAAAATCTGGCTCAAGGTGAGGTTGCCGGGTTTCATGGAGTTGCACGCCGACAAAAAACGAAATACAGAGATTCTGGGCGACCTCCTTTGGTAATAGACGCTGACGGGCTTACCCTGCTGGGAGAAGACTCCGCGTGGTTTGAAAAAAGCAATCTCACAGCGGTGCTCACCCCACACCCCGGAGAAATGGCGCACCTCACAGGGCTTTCGGTTGAGGAAGTCCAAAGCGACCGAATGGAAGTAGCCCGGCGATTTGCCCTGCAATGGGGGCAGACAGTCGTGCTTAAAGGCCCTTTGACTGTGGTTGCCGGAACAGAAGGTCACATTGCGGTATTGCCTGTGGCGACTTCCAGCCTTGCCAAGGCGGGCACAGGAGATGTGTTGGCGGGAATGATCGCTGGTTTTCTCGCTCAGGGTCTTTCTACGTGGGAGGCAGCTTTGGTTGGAGCCTGGATGCACGCGCAGGCCGGACTGGCTACCAGGAAAATTGTGGGTTGTGATGAATCGGTATTGGCGGGTGATGTGATAAGAGCAATCCCAGAAGTGTATAAACTTATAGAATAGAAAACAACCTCCTGTGAGGGAGGTTGTTTTGATAACATATTCAGCTTCAGGCTGCTTTTTTGGCTTTTACTACGACTTTTTCTTCTTCCAAAACCACCGGGGCTTTCTTGAGCACTTCCGCTGCTTTTGACTGGGCGGTCTTCAACAGTTCCTGCGCTTTCGCGGCGGCTTCATTGGCAGCCTGCTCGGCTTTGCGATAAGCTTCTTCTGCGGTCACGGCGGTCTTATCTTTTAATTCGATCGCTTTTTCTTTGATCACGGTGCGCGTCTCATCACCAGATTTTGGGGCATAAAGCAGGCTCACCACGGCACCCGTGATTCCACCAATCAGAAAACCAACCAGGAACGCGCCAAAATTATCTCTTTCTTCCATGTCATATCTCCTTTTTATTAAGAATCGTTATTTTCTAAATAGACCGATGAGATTGAGTAATTTTCTCAATCCTGCGACAGAACTATTGAGCTTAATTACCGGTGTGGCCAGGTTGTCACTTAAAAAAGTGGTGGTTCCTTTCAAAGTATTCACTGTATCACTGGTGTTCTGTAAGATCGGTTTAATCTCATTTTGGAGCAGATTGATGAGCGAGGAAAGTTGAATCACCAGGATGACCAAAGCCACACCAATCACGATGGATTCAAGCGCCATGAGGATGATGAAAATATCCCTTACCATGGTAGTAGTGGTATTACCAGCTGTAGCCAGCAGAACGATTCCGGTAACGAGAAGCCCTATGATGACCACCGCGATGAGAATATAAAGCCAGGTCTTATTTTTCTTGACCGGGATGCTTTCAACCATTTCCCCTTCATTCATTGGGGGTGTGTAAACATGGTCTTCTGTCATAGTGAGGTGATTATAGCATACCCTTCATAACATTGCTGTATTTATTGGGATATTAGAGGTGAGAAAAAAAACAAGGGCTCGTTCGTTAATGGCTGCCTATGAAAAAAAGTGTTTGATTCCTGTAAGTCTTCGTGTTAGACTTAAAAGTTGCCATGTTTAACCAAGCTTTGCTTCAGCCGATCATGTCTTTTTTCCTGGTTATGCTCTTGGGGATGACAATTACACCCGGATTGTATATCACTGCGCCCACAACCGGCGAGGTGGTAGAAGGGATTGTAGAAATCCGGGGCAGTGTACCGGAAGAAGGATTTTTATCAGCAGAAGTTCTGTACGCGTATGCGCAAACGGGTAAAGAAACCTGGTTTCTAATCAAGCGACTGGACAAAGTGGTTCAGGATGATGTTCTGGCTGCCTGGGATACAACCACCATCACCGACGGCGTCTACCATATCAAACTTGTGGTAACAAAGGTGGGGGATCGTCGAAATGAGGTGGTGGTTGAGAACATACAGGTTTCCAACTACTCTCGTGCTCCGGGTCAGAATGAAATGGGTGTAAATACGCAGACGGAGAAACGATCAGCAGCGGTTGAGATCAGAGCACCTGTTTCGACCGTGATTGAAAAAAAGGTCAACCCGGCTTCCATCCAACGGCAGGAAATTCAACGAACGATCATTATTGCCATTCTTGCTGTCTGTGTTGCGCTGTCTTCAATTGCCATCTATTCAGCGATACAATCCCGTCGACGGCGATAAGAGGGAATATGTCATTACTCAAAATATTCTACAAAAAAACCTCTGCTATTAAGGAATCGACAGAAGCGGTATACCTGCTTGCCGGGCTTGGAAACCCGGGTAGAGAGTACCGCGAAACCCGACACAATATCGGTTTCATGATGATTGACTCATTCGCAGCGCGGCACAATATCAAGTTGAATAAAGTACAGAATAAAGCCATCGTTGGCGTGGGTCGCGTCAACGGCGTCAGGGTAATCTTAGCCAAGCCGCAAACCTATATGAATCAGTCGGGTCAGGCGATCGCTGGATTGGTACGGTACTACAAGGTTTCGTTGGAGAACTTGATTGTTGGGCATGATGATGTGGACCTTCCTTTCCAGACCATCCGAATACGCCCTGCTGGCGGTTCAGCCGGGCAAAAGGGCATGACTTCGATCATTGAACAACTGGGAACACAAAATTTTGCCCGACTGCGCATGGGCATCGGCCGACCCCCTGGCCAGATGGACGCAGCGGCATACGTGCTGCAGACCTTCACGAAAGCAGAAAAAGAGATGCTTGGGTCATTTCTGGACCGGGCAGTGGAGGCGCTTCAGTGTTATTTGAATGAAGGGTTGGAGACTGCCATGAATCGCTTCAACCCAACAGAGAAGGATTAAATTGCTTAGCACATTACGCCAACAGGCGGCATACCTGCAGTGCCTTGATTCTATCAAGGTGGGGACACAGCCAGCCAGCCTGGGTTTGCTGCGTTCAGCCAGGCTGCCTGTAGTGGCAGCCCTGTGCATCGATCTTCAAGTGCCAGTCCTGCTATTAACGGATAGAGCAGATCGCGCCTCCATGCTGTTTGATGAATTACGCTTTTGGCTGCCTGACTTCCCGCGCCTGTATTTTCCTGAACCTACACCCATGTTTTACGAAAAAGCCGCCTGGGGCAGCCTGACCCGGCGGGACCGGCTGCAAACGATGGCGGTACTGGTGAATTATTTTAAACTGGGCAGCCAGAAACCCGATAAACCCTGTGTGGTTATCGCCCCACTGCGGGCAGTGATGACGCGAACGCTGCCGAGGCGCGATTATATTATTGCGAGTAAGGTATTAAAAATCAACGGACATGCCAATCCAGACACGTTGTTGCGGGAATGGGCGCGCCTGGGGTATGAAAACACCGAGGTGGTCGTTGACCACGGTCAATTTTCCAAACGAGGGGGTATCCTGGACATCTGGACGCCTGCTGAACCATACCCGGTAAGACTGGAGTTTTTTGGCGAGGAGATCGACACCTTACGATTCTTTGACCCGGCCACGCAACGAACTGTGAGCAACATCGATCAGATACAAATTACCCCTGCGAGAGAATTCATCCCTAACGGCGACCTGAAGTTTTCGGGTGAGGACGGTTTTGTTGATGAGTTCCAAATTCCCATGATTCATCCGCTTTCATCCACGATCCTGGATTATTTGCCACCGGATGCGTTGATTTTGGTTGATAGCCTTTCGAATATTCAAAGTTTTGGCGAAGAAATAGAAGAGCAGGCTTTAAAGAATAGGGCTGAGGTTGTGCGAGAAGGGATCATTCCTGCTGATTTCCCGGTTCCGTATATATCCTGGTCAGAAGTGCTTGAAATGATCTCCAACCGGCGCTGGATGGAGCTGTTACGCCCGAACAATGAAGATATGGGTTCTCTTGGCTCGAAATTTTCACCCGGTATGCGCTTTGCGGGGCAAATCAGTCACTTCGTCAACTATCTTGAAGCCTGTTGTCGTGAAGGCGATGAGATGGTGATTGTTACCAGGCAACTTTCACGGTTAAAAGAGATCTGGGAAGAGCAAAGCGACGCTTGTGCTCATTCAGGAAATTTGAAATTCATCGAATCTGCATTGGGTGAAGGCTGGGATCTCGAACTTGATAGCGGGAAAACACTACATTGCATTACAGATGGCGAAATATTTGGATGGGAACGACCCCAACCCAGGGCGCGGTTAACCGCGCGTTATCTCTCCCCGGAAGCAGATTATGCTGACCTTAAGAAGGGTGACTGGGTGGTGCATGTTGATTATGGCATTGGCCGGTTTGCCGGGTTGGTGAGCCGAATTCTGGATGGTATGGAGAAAGAATTCCTGCTGGTGGAGTACGAAAATGGAGATCAAATTTACGTTCCTATCCACCAGGCAGATCGGATCAGCCGCTACATAGGTACGGGTGGTGAACCACCTCAGCCCTCAAGTTTAAACGGACATGAGTGGAATCAAACCAAGCAGGGTGTACGCGAAGCGGTGGCGCAGGTTGCCAGTGAATTGTTAGAACTATACGCCAAGCGCCAATCTGCGGTTGGGCACGCTTACAAGCCTGATACCGCCTGGCAGCAAGAACTGGAAGCAAGCTTTCCCTACATTGAAACAGAAGACCAAATGAAAGCGATTTTATCTGTGAAGCAAGACATGGAAACGCCAAAGCCTATGGACCGTTTGCTTTGCGGCGATGTTGGGTATGGCAAGACAGAAGTCGCATTACGGGCGGCCTTCAAAGCGGTGATGGACGGAAAGCAGGTAGCGATGCTTGTTCCAACCACCGTGCTTGCACAACAACATTTTGAGACCTTCCGGCAGAGGCTGTCTCCTTACCCGGTTTCTGTTGAAATGCTTTCCAGGTTTCGAACCCCAAAAGAGCAGGAAGAAATTGTTTTAAGGATCATGCTGGGGCAGGTTGACATTGTAATTGGCACACACCGTCTGCTTACCAGCGATGTGGTTTTTAAAGACCTGGGTTTGGTGGTCATCGATGAGGAGCAGCGGTTTGGCGTTACTCATAAGGAACATTTTAAAAAATTACGTACCGAAGTTGATGTACTCACGCTTACTGCCACACCGATCCCGCGAACCCTGTATATGGCGCTCACTGGAGTGCGTGATATATCCACCATTAATACCCCCCCCGCAGAGCGCCTGCCCATCGTAACTCATATTGGTCCTTATTCGCCGCGGATCGTTCGGCAGGCGGTGCTACGTGAAATTGGGCGGGGCGGGCAGGTGTTTTTTGTGCATAACCGCGTGCAAACAATTGAGGCGATGAAAGCTCACCTTGAGAGTTTAGTGCCAGAAGCGCGGGTCTCGATCGCACATGGCCAAATGCGTGAAGAGGAGCTTTCTCGCGTGATGACCTGTTTTACCAAAGGCGAGGTGGACGTGTTACTGTGCACTTCGATTATCGAATCTGGCTTGGATATCCCCAACGCCAATACTTTGATCGTAGACCGGGGAGACGCCTTTGGGCTGGCGCAGTTGTATCAGTTGAGGGGCAGGGTAGGCAGGGGCGGGCAACGGGCTTTCGCTTATTTTTTCAAACACCGCAAGAAAGCCCCAACCCCTGAAGGGCAAGAACGCCTAGAAACAATCGCGGAAAACATCCAGTTGGGGGCGGGCTATTCCATCGCCATGCGTGACCTTGAAATCCGTGGAGCGGGTGAAATGCTCGGTACCCGCCAATCGGGTTATATCGCTTCAGTTGGTTTTCACCTCTACACCAGGATGCTGGCACAGGCAGTAAGGGAGCTACGCCTTGAACAGGGGCAAAATGAAGGAGAATCTGAAAACGCAATTCCTTCCTCCGGGTATATCCCCGTCAGTGTGGATCTGCCGATTAGCGTGGGTATTCCTGTTGATTACGTTCCGGATCAGGCTTTACGATTGCAGTTATACCGGCGACTGGCTCACCTGGAGGAAGTCTCTGAACTGGACGCTTTGGCAGCAGAATTCCGAGACCGTTTTGGACAACCTGTTCAGCAAGTTAAGGACCTCTTCTTCCAATTGCGCGTAAAACTACTGGCAGCGAAAGCCGGGTTGACCTCGATTAACGTTGAAGCAGATCAACTCGTGCTGCGTTTTCCGCAACTGCCAGAAGGCGCGGTAAAACGTGAACTTGCGCCGCTTGGTTACCAAACCAGGTTTGGTAAAAATGCTTACTGGATGAAGTTCAGCCCGGAAGAGAACGAGTGGCGGGAAAACTTGCTGAAGGTTCTGGGTGCTATAATCGCATCATGACAACCATATTAATAATTGAAGACGAAGTTACCCTGGCGCGCATTTTGCAATCATATCTTGAGCGCGAAGGCTACCATGTGCTTTCTGCTCAACGCGGGGATACAGGTTTGGACCTCTGCCTGAGCGAGAATGTGGACCTGGTCCTGTTGGACTTAAATCTACCTGGGATGGATGGTGTAGATGTAGCCACCGAGGTGTTGAGGGAAAAAGATATCCCGATCATCATGGTTACTGCTCGGGTAGAAGAAATAGACCGTTTAAAGGGCTTGGAGCTCGGGGCTGATGATTACATTACCAAGCCGTTCTCACCCCGGGAGGTCCTAGCGCGGGTTAAAACAGTTCTGCGTAGAGTGAATCGCAGCAGGGTGGAGGAGGACCGTTTCTTAATTCCACCGTTTGAGATTGATATAGATGCGCACCTTGTCAAAAAAGCAGGTCAAGAAATCGACTTGACGCCATCTGAATTCGCCATACTGGTGACACTCGCGCGTCATCCTGGTCGCGTGTTTTCGCGTCTTCAGTTATTGGAAGCTACGCAAGGACAGAGCTTTGAAGGTTACGAAAGAACCGTGGACGCCCATATAAAAAATTTACGGGCAAAAATTGAAGAGGATGCAAGAAAACCCGCTTTTATAAAGACAGTGTTTGGAGTTGGCTACAAGTTCTACCGAGAGGATGAGTAAATAATGAAGTTTTCGCTCCAGCAAAAAATGATTCTGGCGTTTTCAGTTGTGGTCATCGTTTCAATTGGCGGGGTGGTGATTTTTGCCAACCTGGATAGCCAGCGCCAGGTGAACCGGTATCTGACAAGGGGAGGGCAGTATGGTGTGATGGGGCTTGTTGAAGCCCTGGAAGACTACTATGAATACAAGGGGACATGGAGTATGGTGGGGGAAGTTGCCGATGCTTATTCGCAACGGCACGGGAGGAAAAACGCTCACGGTAAAGCCTCAGAACTGACATTGACTGACCAAAACCACGTTATCGTATGGAGTAACGCTGGGCAGGTGAAAGGTGAAAAACTCACTGGCGAAATGACGTCAAGGTCACTTGAAATTCATAGCGGCGGACAGACTGTGGGATACCTGGTCGTTGAAAATGGAGTCTTACAGACACCTGATGACATAGCGCCATTTGTCAACAGGCTGCGCCGAGCGATATTTCTCGCGGGGGGATTTGGAATCTTATTGGCTATTGGGCTGGCAGTGCTCGTTTCAAAATATCTATTAGAACCCATAAAAGTGATCACTTCAGCATCTACTCAACTCTCTACAGGCGATTTTTCTACCCGGGTGGATATCAAAGGCAACGATGAAATTGCCATGCTTGCCAAAACCTTCAACCAGTTGGCCAGAAACCTGGAGCTGGCTGAAGAGCGAAAGCAGTCGCTTACTGCGGATGCGGCGCATGAGTTACGAACCCCCATCGCTGTACAAAAAGCGCAGCTCGAAGGAATGCTTGATGGCGTGCTGCCGCTAACACAAAAAAATGTTCTGATCGCATTACAGCAGACCAATTTTCTCTCACGCCTGGTGGAAGACCTCAGATTGTTAGCGATGGCTGATGCGGGCGAAGTTCGTCTCGAAATGAGAATTCTGAATATTGTGAACCTTGTGCAACAGGTGGTTGCTGGTTTTCAGGCACAGGCAGCGCTCGAAGGAACCAATCTGGTGACCGTATTTCGTCCAGATGGTGAAGAATTGTGGATTCACACGGATGCCGACCGGGTTTCGCAAATTTTACAGAACCTGATCTCCAATGCGCTGCGCTATGGACAAAAAAGAGGGCGCATCCTTATAAGCACCAGGAAAGAAAGCACCAAACTGGTTATCTCCGTTCAGGATGATGGAAGCGGTATACCGACCACCGCGCTTCCCCATCTTTTTGAAAGGTTCTATCGTCACGAACGCGCGCGAACCAGAGAAAATGGAGGTTCAGGGCTGGGACTGGCGATCAGCAAAAAACTGGCGCTTTTATTGGGGGGTGATTTAAGTGGCGCGAATAGCCCCGAAGGAGGGGCGGTGTTTTCACTGGAGCTGCCCATCCGAAACACTTAGACACGCATAGAAGAACAAATGTGCTATAATCAATGTAAATAAAACCAGGAAAAGAGAATGCAGTTTCACCTTCAGTCACCATACCAGGCTACCGGTGACCAACCGGAAGCGATTAAGCAGCTTGTCAAAGGCATCCGACAGGGAATGCGTAACCAGGTGTTGCTCGGAGCTACGGGCACCGGTAAAACTTTCACTATTGCCAAAGTCATCCAAGAGCTGCAGATGCCGGCGCTGGTGATGGCGCATAACAAGACTCTGGCTGCTCAGCTTTACGCCGAGTTTCGCGAGTTCTTCCCGCAAAACGCAGTGGAATACTTCGTCTCCTATTATGATTATTACCAGCCTGAAGCATATGTTCCGCGCCACGATCTTTATATTGAAAAAGAGACGGATATCAATGATGAAATTGAACGTCTTCGCCTGGCGGCTACTACTGCCTTAATGTCGCGGAAAGACGTGATCATTGTGGCCTCTGTATCCTGCATCTACGGTCTCGGCAATCCTGAAGAATACAGCAATGTGGTGGTTCACCTTGCGGTTGGTGAAATATTTAGGCGAAATGCGCTGCTGCGACGGCTAATTGAAAGCCAGTACCAGCGCAATGACCTTGAATTGCGGCCTGGGGCTTTCAGGGTGCGCGGAGATACGATGGAGATTTTCCCCGCTTACGAGGAAAAACAGGCTGTTAGAATCACTTTTTTCGGTGACGAAGTAGAGAAAATCGTTGAGTTTAACCCAATGACCGGCGAGATCATTGCGGAACCTTCTGCCATTGATATTTACCCCGCCAAGCATTACATCGCCAGCGAAGCGCGCCTGAAAGTGGCGCTGGATGATATTGAAAAAGAACTGAACGACCAGATCCATTATTTCAAAGCCAACGGCAGGGTGCTGGAAGCGCAGCGCATTGAGCAGCGCTGCCGTTATGACCTGGAGATGCTGAGGGAGGTTGGCTATTGTTCGGGGATTGAGAATTATTCACGCCATCTTGACCAGCGCTTAGCGGGCTCTCCTCCCTGGACCTTGATGGATTATCTGCCCAGTGAGTACCTATTAGTACTGGACGAGTCACACATGACGGTTCCGCAGATCAGGGGCATGTACAACGGCGACCAATCGCGGAAATCAACCCTGGTAGAATACGGCTTCAGATTGCCTTCAGCATTGGATAACCGCCCATTAACCTTCAAGGAATTCGAGAGGGTGATGGGGTATACCATTTACACCTCAGCCACGCCGGCTGATTTTGAGTTGAGCCGTTCTGACCAGATCGTTGAGCAAATTATCCGTCCCACGGGATTGGTCGACCCTGAGGTAGAAGTGAGACCGACAAAAGGGCAGGTGGATGACCTGTATGGCGAGATCAAGAAGCGCGTTGAACAGGGCGAGCGCGTTTTAGTAACAACCCTGACAAAGCGGATGGCAGAGGATCTTTCAGATTACCTGTTGGAGTTGGGTTTAAAAGTGAATTATCTCCATTCAGAGGTTGAAACGCTGGAACGGGTTGGCATTTTAAGGGACCTGCGCATGGGTGTGTTTGATGTGATCGTGGGAATCAACCTGCTGCGTGAAGGGCTTGACCTGCCAGAGGTTTCGCTGGTGGCAATCCTAGACGCCGATAAGGAAGGATTTTTGCGTTCCGCAACTGCGTTGATTCAGACGATCGGCCGGGCGGCGCGTAATGTGAACGGCAAGGTCATCATGTACGCTGATACGATAACCGGCGCGATGAAAACCGCCATTGACGAAACAAACCGCAGACGGAAAAAGCAAATGGATTACAACAAAGCCAACGGCATTGAACCCTTCACGGTGGTGAAGGCTGTTCACGACCTGACAGAGCGCCTTTCTGCTTCATCAGTGATCGCTGAAGCGAAAGGTCGCTACTCAGCCGGCGAAGAGAAACCACGCATGCCGATCAGTGATCTGAAACGCATGATCCTTGAACTGGAAAAGCAAATGAAACAGGCAGCCAGCGAGCTGCAGTTTGAACAGGCTGCGGTCATCAGAGATCGCCTGATTGACCTAAAGACATACCTGGCTGAAGAATCTGATCTGCCACCCTGGAAAAAAGCCCGCTTGATGGCAGGTGAAATCGAGTAGTAAGGATTGGATTGGGCGAAACGTTTACCCACTGGGGGCAATCGAGAAACGCTTATAGAAAACCACAGGGTTTGACCATTCCACTGTTACTTGGGTTACATGGGCCATTGGCGGACCGACCCGCACGGTGGCCAGTAGTCGGGTCAGTTTGTTCTCATCCCCCTGGGCGAGAATTTCCACCTTATCATCCATAAGGTTGCGCACCCAGCCTGTGAGGGCGAGGGCGTTTGCCTGTTGCTGCACAAAAAAACGAAAGCCTACTCCCTGAACGGTGCCTTCAACCAGCAAATGAATGCATTTAATCTCAGCCATTTCCATTATTGGGTCACGCTGATGATTGAAAAAAACAGGATGGCTGCGTGGTGAATCGCTCGGGCAGAGGATCAACCTGCGGGGAGCTACTCATCTTCTTCTTCCTCATCTTCAGCGTTGAAATCATCCAGCTCTAAATCGCCAAGGAAATCTTCTTCCTCGTCATCCTCTTCATCGCCAGGTGAGAAATCCAGCAGATTCATATCGCCAGGCGTGGAGATGTCGAGATTCTCCATGGCTTTCTCCAGCCATTCTGCTTCGTCTTCGTTGGAAGGGTTTTCCAGCAATTCGTTCAATTTTTCCCTGACCGCGTCTCCACCGATTTGTGAAAGAGCCCAGATCAACGCCAGGCGCATTTCTTCGTCTTCGGTTTCCTCTTCAAGCAATGCGAGCAGTGGCTCGCGTGCGGTGCGTAATTCCAGCTCGCCGGCGGCGCGAATTGCTTCAAACTGGATTTCGGGCTCAGGGGAGGTGAGCATGGCTACTACCTGAGGACCCCAGGCATCATCGGCTGAACGTCCCATAGCACAAATCGCCGACGTGACCCAATGCAGATCGTTCGTTTGGTATGCGTTGCGGATGAGGTCAGGCACGGCTGGGTGGCTGGAATAACCCAGCGATTCAAGCGCGCGTTGTTTGACTCGCGTTTTGTCCTTCCCCCGGACGATGTTCACCAGGTGTTGGTTCAGCCCTTCTTTCGCGCTGTCTTTCAGAGAATCCAGTTCACCCAGCAGTACGAACTTGCCGAGCAATGAAATCGCGGTCTCGCGGGTCGTTTCATCTTCGTCTTTGATAGAAATATCGACCAAGATGGGAAGGATGGATTTTTCTTCGCACTCCCATAACAGGCGCAGGGCGCAGGTGCGCACATGGGGGTCGGGGTCGGCGAGCAAAGCCCTGGCCAGGTTATCAAAATTCACCAGGGTGTCCTCTTCCAACACGGCTTCAAGGTCCTCTAATAAAGATACCTTGCGCCTGGCAGGGATGGATGGCCAGCAGTTGAGCAGGACCTTCAGGTTGGCAGGCGGGAGGTCTGAGAAACTGCGCAGATAGCGCGCCGGGAAGGGAACTGAAGCATTTTGTAATGCTGAAAGAACCGAAGAAAATGGTATGGGTTCGCCTGATTCTTTATTCATCGGTCGCCTATTTAGGAATGATCACCGGGTTAACGATATCGTTGATGACCAGTAAGACCATTAAAGTCAGCAGCAGGGCATAAAAAATCATGTGTACTTTCCCCTCTAGCGCGGGGGGGATCTTTTTCTTGAAGAACAGTTCTGGCAACAGGAACAGGATTCGACCGCCATCCAGAGCGGGGATGGGCAGTAAATTGGTGAACCCCAGGGCGATGGAAATGATGGCGAAAAAGTAAAGCGTGTTCAGCCCGGCCATCGCGGGATTCTCCACAGCCTCCTGCTTGTCCAGGGTTTGAACCTGCGCGTAGATATCGTATATCCCTTTTACGCTCACCATGCGCGCTTCAGAAGGGGCAATCTGCCCGCTGATAAGCCTGACCGGGACCATCAACAACTGGTAACCCTGGTCAAGGGTGGCGATAAACGCTCTTGGCAGCGCCTGAATGAAGCTGACTTTTTGGGAAGGGTTCATTATCGTTATACCGAGAGGACCCTGTTTTTCAGGCCATTCAGCGCGCGGGGTTACCTTGATCGTCAGCGCAACACCTTCACGCAGCAGCACGATCTCAACCTCCTGACCGAGGTGGGACGAAATAACCTTGGAGAGAGCGTCCATGCTGGTGATTTGGACATTGTTTACTGATTGGATGAGGTCACCTGGGAGAATACCGGCGGCGGCTGCAGGAGTTTCATCAGTGACAGCGGCGACCATAACCGAAGAGGGATCAGGCGAGCCGATACGGGTGAAGAGAAAAGAGATGATGAGCATCCCCACGAGCAGGTTGGTCAACGGCCCGCCCAACAAGGTCAATAAACGCCTGGAAGGTCTGGCTGCCAAAAAACTGCCTGGTTCGGACACTTCTCCGTTCTCGCCTTTCATGCGGCAGAAACCGCCAAAGGGAATCCAGTTTATGGTGAAATCCGTACCACCGGCGCGGAACAGGCGGAACATCTTGGGCGGGTAACCCAGACCAAACTCCTCGACTTCGATCTTGCTCAGGCGCGCAGCGAAAAAGTGACCAAGTTCATGTAACAGCACCAGCGCGCCGAAGGCGAGGATAAATTCAAGAATGGTGATTGCGGTGCTACCGATTGCGTTCATAGAAGTCCAATCAATGTTTTCAATATTAAACCAATTATAAACAAGAACAGATATGAAAAACATAAGAAAAAAGAGCGGGATTGCTCCTCGCTCTTTCTATTTGTAGAAAATGAGGTGTCATTCTCGATGTTTGTTACGGCGAGTATAGATAGCGATGCCGATAATTCCAAGAATGAACCCGAGTATTTGGAAGAAATAGGCAACGAAGTTTAAGATCAAATAAATGGTTGAATTCCATCTCAATAGCGGGTCCAGAACGTGGATGACCATGAGAAACGGAATTGCTACACCCATAACCATCAAAATGATGGCTGACCAGATCAATTTCCTGGGATTTAGGCGGTCAATGATCATCTAAGCAGCCAACAGGCAACACTATGCTCAGGTTCTGGTTCAAATTCTGGCGGAGCCTCTACTTCACAAAGCCCTCTAATGATCTTTGGGCACCTTGGGTGGAAACGGCATCCTTTGGGCGGATTGATCAGGTTAGGAGGTTCACCTGGTGGAACTTCTTTCAGCTTATGTGCGTTGGCACCATCAGGGTCTGAGGTGCCGGTGAGCAACGCCTGAGTATACGGGTGTCCGGCGTTGTTCAGCAAGTCTTGAACCAATGCTTTCTCTACGATTTGACCGGCGTACATCACAAAAATCCGACGTGAAAAGTAACTGACCGTAGAAAGGTCGTGGGTGATATAGATAACCGCGAGATTCCTGGATTCTTGCAGGCTGCGGAGCAACCGGAGGATTTCAACCCTGACGGAGGCGTCCAGCATGGAAACAGGTTCGTCTGCCACCAGGAAGTTGGGGTTTAAGATCATGGAACGGGCAATAACGATGCGTTGTTGCTGGCCACCGCTTAACATGTGCGGAAATTTATTCAAGTAATCTTCAACTGGAAAAACTTTAACTTCTTCCAACGCTTTGTGAACCATGTCTTGAATCTGCTGATGGTCCTTAATCCCGTTGATACTCAATGGTTCTGTCAGAATACGTTGAACCGACATGAACGGCGCCATCGCACCATAGGGGTCTTGCTGGATGTAACCGATGTGCGAACGATACTGTTTGATTTCTTTCGACTTCATTTCGCCTATAGACTCACCCCTGAAAAAGATCTCTCCTTCCGTGGGGCGGTGAAGGCCCAGAATTCCTTTCATCAAGGTGGACTTTCCACATCCTGATTCACCCACGACAGCGATTGATTCTCCATTGTGGAGGTCAAAACTGACGCCATCAACCGCGTGAACATACCCTGCGTGACCAAAACCAAATTTTCTTAGTTCGAACCAAATCTTTAAATCTCTGATGGAGAGAAGGACACCTCTCTCGCGGATGTCTTGTTGGAGGAACGGTTCTGCCTTCTCGTTTTTGTCAATTATGTGATCCATGACATCTCCTACCTTTATTGGTAAAGCCAACATTTAACAATATGATTTTCAATTGTTACTGCAGGCGGTTCTTCTTCGCACTTTTCAAAGCGTTTGTGGCAGCGATCCTTAAAGCGACACCCGGTTGGCGGGTTGATCAAGGATGGCGGTTGGCCGGTGATGAAGTCCGGTTCTTTCACCTGGCGTAAGCGTGGGACGCTATCCATCAGCGCGATTGAGTATGGATGGAAAGGTTTATCAAAGAAACGGGTCGCATCACAGACTTCTACGATCTGTCCAGCGTACATCACCGCAACCCGATCAGCCAATTCACTTGAGGTTGCGATATCATGGGTGATGAGGATAAAGCTGATCTCAAGGTCTTTCTTGAGCGTTTTCAACACATTGAAAATATTCGCCTGGGTTAAAACATCCAATGCGGATGTGGGTTCATCCAGGATGATCAAATCAGGCATTGTCACCAACGCCATGGCAATCGCTGAACGCTGCCTCATGCCACCACTGAGTTCGAAAGCGTAGCGATCGAGGAAGCTATTCGGCACACCGACGTGCGCGAACATCTTCTTGGCTTGCGCAATTGCTTCTGTTTTTGAAGCACCTGTATGGATGATAAAGGGTTCTGTAACCTGGTCGCCAACCTTCAACACCGGGTTCAGCGAGTTCATAGCCGCCTGTGGAACCATCGAAATGGAACGCCACCTGACTTTTCGGCGAAACTCTTCATCGGAGTACTGCATGGTATCTGTGCCATTCAATAAAACCTTGCCCGAATACTTGTCGATGTTTCTGGGTAATAGACGGAGTATGGCCTTCGCCAGCGAGCTTTTACCGCAACCAGATTCGCCCAATATCACAATGGCTTCATTGTTTTTGAGGTCAAGGTCAATATGGTCAACCGCCTGCACTGGACCGCGCATAGTCTTAAAATAGAGAACAAGGTCTTCGATTTTGAGCAGTGTAGGTGAGTTCGCCATTATTGACCTCGCAAACGCGGATTAAAAACGCGATCAAGAGCATAGCCGACAACAGCAAATGCCAGCCCGGTGACAACTAAGAGAAACGACGGTTCGAGAACCCAATAATAATACCCATTGAACAGCGCGCCACTGTTATAAGATTCATCGATGACTTTACCCCAGGTGGGAATGGTTGGATCTCCCAGCCCAAGAATCGCCAGAGAAGATTCTAAGAAAACATAGGACGGAATCAATGACACAAACCCAGGTATGAGCATGGGAATTAGGCGCGGCACCATATATTTGAAGATGATGCGTGAGTTACTCGCGCCGTAGGATCGTGACGCTTCGATATAGGGTGACTCCTTGATTTGCATGAACATCGCTCGATAGGTCAGTATTCCAGCGCCAAAGATACTTAATAGGATGACGCAGGTTAGAATGACAAAAATACTGCGCGAATAGAACGTGCCGATCATGATTAAGATGGGCAAGAATGGAAGCACCATATTGACATTGGTAATGCGTTGGATGAGCACATCGATCCAACCTCCGAACCAGGTACTGATAGCCGAGATAATCAGTTGTGTCAAAGAGGTGCCAACTGCGGCCACCAGGCCGAACATCAACGCGATTGGTGTTCCCCATAAGAGGGCAATGCTCAAGTCTCGCCTTTTATGGTCAGTTCCGGCAATTCCAGAAACTTTGCCATAGAAAACGGCTTCAGCGCTGACTGTCGAACCTTCATCAAAGGTAACGCCTTCTATTATGAGTTTATAGGTGCCTTTGAGTGGCTTACGCGGTTTGCTGTCAGGCTGCATTAACAAGGCTTCCTGGATTGGGATATCTTTATACTTTTTTACTAACTTCTGATCCTGGCTCAGGTAATAGGCCAGAGAGCGTTCTACCTTGAAATTCCCCAGTTTAATTTCTCGTTCATCAGGCGTGATTATAGATAAACCAACAAAAGGTGGGCTGCTTGTATAGGTGGACTTAAAAAACACGTTTATCTCAGAAGGGAAGGCGTCTGCTGTGAATACAAAGGGCATCTCGTAAATGACCGTTGCTTTTTCTTCGGTCTTGACCACACTGGGATCATCCGTTTTTAAAATGATGGTGGTCGGAAGCTTATTTTTGCGAAAACTATTAATCCAGGCCGGCATGGCGTACTTCGGACTGGCGTACCAGTCCTTTGATTCACCGCGCCAAAGGCTGATCGCTCGATCGTATGGTAGCGCAATCAGCGTGTAAATGGATAGCGCGATTAACAAGAGGATGATGATCAACCCCGCAACAGCGGAGGGATATTTGAAAAGTTCATTAAAAGTACGTTTAATTGAGTTCATGCTCTGGGTCCCTCATTTCCAACCTGAACACGGGGATCTACCAGAGCGTAAACGATCTCTAATAGAAAAACCGTGATACCCAGCAGGTAAGAAAAAATGACTGCTTCAGCAACGATGACCGGGGTATCAAACAATCCGATTGCCTGGTAAAGCGCCCGTCCCAAACCCGGCCATTGGAAAACCGTTTCGAAAATTGGTGCTCCTACCCACATACCAATAACCAGAAGGGCAAAGTTGGTGATGATGGTTGGGAGAGTAGGGCGAAGGATGTATTTTTGGGTAACGTCTCTTTCGGTTAATCCTTTTGCCTTTGCCATTTCGACATAATCTTCGCTGGAATAAATCAAGAAAAATGTGCGCCAGGAAAATACGCTAAGAAAAATCGAACTGATGGTGATGGCTGCCACAGGCAGCAGCATATGCCGTAATAAACTCAAAATATATGCCATGGTTTCTTTAGGCGGAGGAGCATCAACCATTCCTCCAAACGGCAAGACACGCAGAACAGCTGCAAAAATTAAAATGAGAAAGATGCCGTAAAACCAGCCG
>JAAZNW010000033.1 GCA_012798065.1 Chloroflexota bacterium | reverse complement strand
GACACTGGGTGTAGAAGTGGCGCAGGTGCGGTTGCCCCAACATCTCGCCGGTCTCGACGGGCTCATCATCCCTGGTGGCGAATCCACCACTATCGGTAGATTGGCAGTGGATTTTGATTTGATGCAGCCGCTGCGCCTGTTCGGTCGTGAACACGCCATATGGGGCACCTGTGCAGGGGCAATTTTTCTCTCAAAGAACGCCGGTCGTGAACAACCCCTTTTAGGATTGATGGACATTACCATTGCGCGTAATGCTTTTGGCCGCCAGGCGGAAAGCTTCGAAGTTGACCTGGATGTCCCCGCTCTGCTTCAGGTAGACCCGCTTGATCGTCCTTTTCACACGGTGTTCATCCGCGCCCCGTTGATCGAATCAGTTGGTCAGGGGGTCGAGATATTCTCTCAACTGGAAGACGGTCGCATTGTCGCCGCACGCCAGGGGCATTTACTGGCAACCTCGTTTCACCCTGAATTGACCGGCGACAACCGCTTTCACCGTTACTTTTTGGAGCTGGCAAAATAAACGTCCGCCCGATTGCCTGGTACGACCTTCCCGCAATACTCAGCCGGCGCCGTCAGGTGATCAGCCTCCACAAGGCCGCCTATCTCATTCACGGTAACCCGATTGGTATCGCTGGTGTATTGGCGCGCTTGAACCCCACGGAAACCATTTATACCGCGGTAATGGAACACCCCGAAAATGGGCGCAAATATTTTTGCCAGGTTATTCACCCTCCCAGCAGCCGCTCGGCGCGCTTTTCTTATCTGGCGCCCGACCTGATCCAAAACGCGGAAGATTACCTGCCGCTCATCGATTTTTTGTGCTTTCAGTCTGGTGAAATGGGGGCGCTTAACGTGATCGCGGAAATTGAAGAGGCGCACCCCCTGTTTGAAACCCTGCGCCGCGCCGGTTTTTGCGTGTTCAGCTGGGAGGCTATCTGGCGCCTGCCGGACGAACGAAGCGCCGCGGGGTCATCCGACCAGTGGTGTGCTCCCGCCGCCGCTGACCTCAACAGTATGCGCAATCTTTACCAGACCCTCGTGCCACCGCTGGTGCAGAACGCTGAGCCGTTTGTGAATGGTAATACGCCGCGGCTGTTGTTCAAGCAAAAAGACGACACCCTGGCTTATGTCGAGAGTATCAGCGGCAGCGCAGGCACTTACCTGGTTCCCCTGATTCACCCTTCCGTCGAGGATATTGCTCCGTTATTGAGCGGTCTCATCCCTCACTTTAAAGAGAACGGAAAGCAACTTTACGTGCAGGTACGCTCGTACCAGGCCTGGCTTTCAGAAACGCTGACCGAGCTAAAAGCGCAGCCCTCACCACGATTCGCCTTGATGGTGAAGCACCTGACCGTTGGACAGCGCAATAACCTCAAGCCCGTGCAAATCACCCGCCCTGATCAGCGCCAGGCTGACCCCGCAGCCCCGATGCTCAATAATTGCACTGAAACCGGTTTTTTCTCAGAAGGGTTAAAATAGATAAAACAAAGGCGAACGGTTCTTTATGAAACAAATCAGGATCACTGATGACCTAAACGCCCTGATGACCGTGCTTCCTCAGCACATCATTGGCGCGCTGGAAAAAGCCAACAACAGCGATAACCTGCTGGAAATCATCCTCGATCTTGGTCGTCCCCCTGTTGCGCGCTTCGTTGATCACGAGCTGCGGTTGGATGAACAGGATACGAAACGCGATGATATTGACCATGTCGTCAGCCGTATTGGTGATTTCGATGCGGATAACCGCGCGGGGTTAGAGCGCACGCTGCACCGTATATCCGCCATACGCAACCGGCACGGAGTGATTGTCGGTCTCACCTGCCGCGTAGGTCGCGCTGTTTACGGCACGATAGAAATCATCCAGGACCTTGTGGAATCGGGTAAAAGCATCTTGCTGCTGGGTAAACCCGGTATCGGCAAAACCACCATG
>JAAZNW010000032.1 GCA_012798065.1 Chloroflexota bacterium | reverse complement strand
TGCTTCAGCACGCGCAATAATGGACCGCCCCAGATAACTGACAGAATAAATCCCAATCCGCTCAGGGATAAGGCTAAGGCGGTCTCTTTCATCCTTCCACCTCCATCGCTTGCACAATGCGGTCCATACGCAGGCTGTGAGCTCCTTTGACCAGAACCACATCACCCGGGCGCAGGGTCAAATTCAGAGCTTGGATGACCTCGTTTTCATCATCAATAATTTCGATAAACTCTCCAGGGAGGCCTGCCTTTTGTGCGGCGGTGGCGATCAGCTGCGCTTTTTCCTGAAAGGCGATCAACTTATCCACCACCTCAGCGGCGCGGATGCCAACTTTGTTGTGACCAAGTTGTTCGTATTGACCCAGTTCGTTCATCCCTCCCAACACAGCGATCTTCCTGCCGGGAAGTTCGTTCAGCAGGTTTAACGCGGCCAGCATAGACTCTGGTGAAGCGTTGTACGTGTCATCTAATATCAGGGCACCCTGGCGAGTTTTCACAGCTACAAGGCGCAACTGGCTGGTGGCATGTTGCAGGCCTAAAATGATCTCCTGCCAGGTCAACCCTTCGTTAAGCGCAGCAGCAGCTGCAGCCAGGATGGTATGGATGGAATGCCGACCGATTAACGGCGCCTGAAGGTTAAACGCGTCCGCGCCGTGGTGGATCTTGAAGTGAATACCATCAAGCCCACGAGACTCTATCTCATCCGCCCACAAGTCTGCCTTTGAGTCCAACCCATAATAAATAACTTTTGCCTGGGTCAGGTTCGCCATCTCTCTGATGAAGGGGTCATCGATATTGAGGATGGCGCTGCCCGTAGGGGCGGGCGGCAGGGCGCGTACAAGTTCGCTTTTTCCATGGGCGATGGTTTCCTGCGAACCGGCGCGAGATGCGTGTACAGTGCCAATATTCGTAAGGATGCCGACCTGCGGTTTGGCAATTTCACACAGGCTGGCAATCTCGCCGGGTTCATAGAACCCCATCTCCAATACCACACGGTCATAGCCCGGCCCGAGGCGCAGCAGCGTGAGAGGAAGACCAACTTCGTTATTAAAATTGCCCTGGTTTTTAAGGGTGCGGTAGCGCTGCGAGAGAATTTCAGCGGTTAGTTCTTTGGTGGTGGATTTTCCGACACTGCCGGTAATGCCAATGACGCGGGTGGTGAACTTGCGCCGCCAGAATGCCGCCACGGTTTGCAGCGCTTTGGTGGTGTCCTTAACGCACAAAGCAAATGGCAGCGGCGGAAACGCATGGTCAGCTGAAATAGGCTTTCCAAGGTCAACAACAGGGATGGAAGGGTCGATCTCATGCTGCACCAGGGCAAAGCGCGCGCCATTGGCAAAGGCGTGCGATACATATTGATGCCCATCAGTACGGTTTCCTTTAATGGCGACAAACAGGGAGGCAGGAATGGCAAGCCGCGAATCTACAACTCCTTCGCTGATACCTGGAGTTGCTCCAATGGGCCTTACGCCTGTCAACGCTTCAATCACATCCGCCAGTGTCAGCATAATTTCCTTCACTCTTCCTTCAGGCTCATCCTGATTTCATCAGGCGGTAAATTCATCAGCACGACAATCTCCTGCACGACATTGCTGAATACCGGTGCTGCGACGATCGAACCCCAAATGGAGGTGCTGGGTTTTTCCAACCAGACGAAAACGATAAATTGCGGATCATCCACCGGTCCCCAACCGACGAAGGAGGCGTTGGTTTTATTGCTGGAATATTGCCCATTGACAGCAATTTCTGCGGTCCCTGTCTTTCCGGCAACGCGATATCCATCCACCAGTGCGGTGGAGGCTTCTTCTTCAAGGGAGATAGCCAGCATATCGGTGAGGGTTTTTGCTGTTTCTG
Organism: Chloroflexota bacterium; assembly: GCA_012798065.1. GTDB lineage: Bacteria > Chloroflexota > Anaerolineae > Anaerolineales > Anaerolineaceae > UBA6107. The sequence goes on along the minus strand of JAAZNW010000032.1, from coordinate 106 downwards.
CCGTGATGGGTCGACCTACGACCTGGGGCGCGGTATCAAATTGCTGTCCATCCTGGATATAAGATTTGAGCACATGAGGTGCCACCATTTGCCCTTCGTTGGCGAT
>JAAZNW010000115.1 GCA_012798065.1 Chloroflexota bacterium | reverse complement strand
TGGCACTCGATCGCCTTCATCAGCCCATTTGCGATGAAACCTGTTCCGATGATACCGATTCGAGTTTTGTCCTTCAAATTCTCACCTTTCTGAAGACTTGCTATTTCTGGGTTGACCAATGCATTATACTCTACAAATAATTGGCATCAACGAAGGCTGGAGCGCACTGGGGGTTGGAAAAATATTGTCGCACTGAAGATCGACTGACTGACTTGATGTGTGCTTCACCTCGGTGTTTTTGAATTAATGAATGTAAAATGGTATTAATTTGAGTATCCAACTGGTCGATGAGATGGTCAAATGACTGAGGGATGATGAAAAAAGCGCTTATCACGGGAATTACCGGGCAAGATGGTTCGTATCTGGCTGAGTTTTTACTGCACAAGGGGTATGACGTTCATGGGCTTGTGCTGCGTAATGAAATTGAAGACCCGGAACGTTCATTGACGAGATTAAAAAACTGCATGAACGATCTTGTCCTGCACGTGGGATCGATCGAGTCCTACCCATCCTTGCAGGCGATCTTCGAAAAAGAACAACCAGACGAGTGCTATCACCTTGCGGCGTATTCTTTCGTTTCGTATTCATTTGATGAAGAGTTCACTGTTTTTAATACGAACATCCATGGCACACATAATGTGCTTTCTGCATTAAAGAACTCCTCTCCAGGATGTAAGTTTTATTTTGCCGGCTCATCCGAATTATTCGGCCGCGCAAAAAATTCCCCCCAAAATGAACAAACCCCATTCAACCCACGCTCAGCCTATGGAATCACGAAGGTGACAGGTTATTACCTCACAGCCAATTATCGGGAGAATTATGGCTTATACGCCTGCACGGGCATTGCCTACAACCACGAATCACCCCGCAGAGGGTTTGAATATGTAACGCGCAAGATCTCTCGCGGAGTCGCTATGATTAAAGCAGGGTTGCAAGAAAAACTGGTGTTGGGTAACCTGGAAGCGATACGGGACTGGGGTTATGCCCCTGATTACGTGCAGGCGATGTGGAAAATGCTGCAGCAGGATGCCCCCCACGATTACGTGATTGCGACCGGCATGGGTCACACGATACGTGAGTTCTGCCAACTCGCGTTTGAGAGAGCAGGGTTGGATTACCGCGATTTTGTTACTTATGATCCCAAATTCTACCGCCCTGTTGAGGAAGTGCCATTGATTGGAGACGCCACCCGCGCAGCGGCTGACCTGAACTGGTTGCCAGAGGTGAATTTTAAAGAACTGGTTCACCTGATGGTTGATGCGGATATTGAACAAATAGAAAGTATTTGAAGCCCCGACCAGTATTGAGTGGTTAAGACACGATGATTTCTATGAGCGCATCTTCTTTGGCAGAGCCCACCCGATTGATTTGGGCAAAAAGCGTATCGGTTATAATGATTGGTCGATAAAATGGAACAACCTCAATCACTTCTGAGTTACAGTCAGTAGTTGAATCTTGTTAGGAGAAAATCCTAAACGCAAAGGTGGCAATGGTCCGGTCTAAGAATCAGGTCAAGATCTACGACAGTGAAAAGGTCAAATGGGTGGCGATCGAAGAGATTAAAGCCGTTTGGTTTTACAGAGACTTGATGGTTCAACTGGTGAAGAGAGATATTGTGGCAAGGTATAAGCGTTCCACGCTGGGTGTGTTGTGGACCATGTTGAACCCGCTTGCTACCATGATTATTCTAACAATTGTTTTCTCTCGATTTTTTAATATGAGAAGCGTGTACCCGGCGTATATTATCACCGGCTTGATCACCTGGTCTTTCTTTTCTCAAACCATCTTGTTTTCTCTTAATACCACCCTGCGAGGAAGCGATCTTTATAACAAGATTTATTTACCTCAGACCGCCTTTGTGATTTCTGTATTAGGCGGAGGAATTCTCAATTACCTTTTATCGATCATCCCGATGGCTCTCATTTTTCTGGTGACCAAGGTACCCATTCATCCCACCGTTTTGTTATTCCCTGTTGGATTACTCCTTTTAGCGACATTTACTTTGGGCTTAGGGCTCTTGCTATCAACCGGTGTGGTATTCTTCCCGGATATTGCTGAATTTGCGCCGGTTATCCTTCAGGCATGGTTCTACATTACACCCATCATCTACCCGGCAGAGCTGCAATTGGACATTATGGGCGGTCTGTTCTTGAAGATCAACCCAATGTATTACTTCATCAAGATCATACGCAACCTGCTTTATGATGGCGTTATCCCTTCTGGGCTTGATTGGTTAATTGGGTTCGCGATTGCGATCTTGATGCTCGTTATTGGCTGGTGGGTTTTTACCAGCAAATCTAAACGTTTTGGATACCAGTAATCAAATGACCTTAAATGATCCTGAGGAACAGACCGCAGTATTCCTGAAAGATGTCAGTGTGGCATATCGATTGCCTGTTGAACGCTTCGCTTCGATCAAAGAATATGCCATCAAAAAGGTGCTTGGCAAAGTCCATTATAAAGACTTTTTTGCCTTGAACGATATCAACCTCTCGATTAACAAGGGCGAAATCTTTGGCATCATTGGCAGAAATGGAGCGGGCAAATCCACACTGCTCAAGGTGATCTCAAGAGTGCTTTACCCCACAACTGGTAGAGTGTGGGTAAAGGGGATTGTTGCGCCTTTGCTCCAGCTTGGTGCGGGATTTCACCCTGAATTAACCGGTTATGAGAATATTTATTTAAATGGTACTCTCTTAGGACACAAACGGGTTGAGATAAAAGATAAGATTGATGCGATCTTGGCCTTCAGTGAGATTGAAGATTTTATTAATTCTCCAATTCGAACCTATTCATCCGGGATGGTGGCTCGTTTGGGTTTCTCAATCGCCACTGCATGGGTACCTGACATCCTTATCCTGGACGAGGTGCTTTCAGTAGGTGATGCTGCATTCAGAGAAAAATGCAGCAATCGAATGCAGGAATTGATCAAGAGCGGCGCGACTGTGTTCCTTGTTACCCATGATGCGCAATTGATTTCCGAGTTGTGTACAAGGGCAGTGCTGCTCGAAAATGGTCATATCGTGTCTTCAGGCACAGGAGCAGAGGTCAGTGTGATTTATTCCAGGTCTCTTGCCGATGCACACAGTTTAAACAGGTGAACTTGGATGAAATTTACTCCTACTCGTTTAGCTGATGTGTTGCTCATCGAACCCCGTGTTTTTGGCGATGAACGCGGTTTTTTCATGGAGACCTTTCAACAGGAAAGGTTTAAAAACGCGGGTATCGACCAAAAATTCGTCCAGGATAACCAATCCAGATCAATTCGCGGTACGTTGCGCGGATTGCATTACCAGATCAGGCACACCCAGGGGAAACTGGTGCGCGTGGTGTCAGGCGAAATCTTTGATGTGGCAGTAGACCTGCGCCGATCATCGCCGACATTTGGAAAATGGGTGGGATGCAACCTGTCTGCGGAAAACAAGCATATGCTTTGGATTCCGCCTGGATTCGGGCATGCCTTCTATACACTTTCTGATTGGGCTGACGTGGTTTATAAAGCTACGGACTTCTATTCACAGCCTGATGAGCGTACCATCATTTGGAATGACCCGGAAATTGGCATTCAGTGGCCTGAACAGGTGCAGCAAACACTGATCCTTTCTGAAAAAGATGCGCGCGGTGTTTCATTTTTGCAAGCGGAGGTTTTTTTATGAACTTTTCACGCGTGCTTGTCACAGGCGGCGCCGGCTTTATCGGCTCTAACTTCATCTACTATACGCTCAAGCATTTCACCGACGTGTTTATATTGAACCTGGACCTGCTCACCTATGCAGGCAGCCTGGAAAACCTCAAAGACATTCCGGCTGAAGCCCGATACCAGTTCGTGCAGGCGGATATTTGCGACCAGCAAACTGTTACTGAACTCATTCGCGCATATAACATCGATGCCGTGGTGCACTTCGCCGCTGAATCCCATGTCGACCGGTCGATTCTGGGACCCGCAGCGTTCATGAACACCAATATCTTGGGCACCTTCTCTCTGCTCGAAGCTGCCCGCGCTGTATGGCTGGCTGAGAAAAAACTCAAACCAGAACAGGTGAGATTCCACCATATTTCTACTGACGAGGTTTTCGGTTCACTCGAGCCAGGTGCCCCAGCGTTCAGTGAAACCACGCCCTATTCACCAAATTCCCCGTACGCTGCTTCCAAAGCCAGCAGCGACCACCTGGTGCGCGCTTACCACCACACGTACAACCTGCCGGTAACCCTCACCAACTGCTCTAACAATTATGGCCCTTACCAGTTCCCGGAGAAGCTGATTCCCTTGATGGTGTTGAACGCGCTTGAAGGTAAAGCGTTGCCCATTTATGGGGATGGCATGCAGGTTCGCGACTGGTTGTACGTGGAGGATCATTGCGAGGCGATTTGGAAAGTGCTTCAAGAAGGTAAAGTAGGTGAAAGTTACAATGTTGGCGGCAACAACCAGCCGCCGAACATCGAGATCGTTGATGCGATTTGCGCATTAATGGACGAATTTTTACCCGATTCTGAGTTCCGCCCACACCAAAAACTGAAAAAATTTGTAACCGACCGTCCCGGGCACGACCGGCGATACGCCATGAACACCAGCAAAATTGAGCGTGAGCTTGGTTGGAAACCGCGTCATGATGTGGAGAAAGGGCTGCGTAAAACGGTGCAGTGGTACCTTGAAAACAAAGCCTGGATCAATTCCATCAGAGCGCAAAAACAGTATGAAGAGTGGATGGTTAAGAACTATACAAAAAGAGGTGAAAAATGAAAGGGATCATCCTGGCTGGCGGAAAAGGCACGCGCTTGTTTCCACTCACCCTGAGCACGAGCAAACAATTACTACCAGTTTTCGACAAACCAATGATCTATTATCCTCTTTCCATGCTGATGCTGGCGCGCATCCGTGAGATCCTCGTCATCAGCTCTCCTGAGGACCTACCATCCTTTCGCCGGCTGCTGGGTGACGGTTCTCAATGGGGCCTGGAGTTTGCGTACGCTGAACAGGTTGAACCCCGTGGGCTGGCAGACGCCTTCATCGTGGGCGAAAAATTTATCAACGGTGAACCCTGCTGCTTGATTTTAGGCGATAATATCTTCTTCGGTCAGGGGTTACCAGAGAAACTGCGTGAGTCCGCGGCCTTAACCAGGGGAGCCATTGTGTTTGCCTACCCGGTACGAGACCCCGAGCGTTATGGAGTGGTCGAATTTGATGAACAGGGCAAGGCTATCAGCCTGGAAGAAAAACCGGCCAATCCACGGTCCAAATTTGCTGTACCAGGGTTGTATTTTTATGATGAAAAAGTGGTGATGATGGCAAAATCGCTTAAACCTTCTGCGCGCGGTGAGATTGAGATTACTGACCTGAACCGCATGTATATGGAAAGAGGGGAGCTCAACGTGCACCAGATGAGCCGCGGTACTGCCTGGTTGGACGCGGGCACGCACGAGTCATTGCTGCAGGCTTCGAATTTTATCCAGGCGGTGGAAGAACGCCAGGGAATTATGATTTCCTGCCCTGAAGAAGTCGCCTACCGCATGGGGTTTATTGATAAGGATCAGCTTCTTAAATTAGCGAAAATATATGAGTCCAATAGCTATGGTAACTATCTGAAGCAATTTATCGAGAGCGTTTCATGAAGTTTTTATTGATCGGTAAGTATGGGCAACTGGGATGGGAGCTCATGCGCACCTGCATGACCCTGGGGGAGATTGTTGCCGTGGACTATCCTGAAGTTGACCTGGCAAACTCCCACGCGTTGCGTGAGCTTGTTCAAACGGTCAAACCAGATATCCTGTTAAACCCTGCAGCATACACCGCTGTGGAAAAAGCGGAAAGTGAATTTGAAGTGGCGCGTCTGGTCAATGGGGTCGCCCCGGGCGTGCTGGCTGAGGAGATGAAAAAACTTGGCGGCGCGCTTATCCATTATTCCACGGATTATGTGTTTGACGGCGAAAAAGGATCTTCTTACATCGAAAATGATGCACCCAACCCGATCAACGCCTATGGCGTGACCAAACTGGAAGGAGAGCAGCAGGTGGCAGCCGTGGAAGGCACTTACCTGATCTTCAGAACCAGCTGGGTGTACAGCCTGCGACGGGCAGGATTTATCAGCAAAGTGCTCAATTGGGCAAGAACGCAAGAGGTGATGCGCATAGTTGACGACCAGATTGGCAGCCCCACCTGGGCCAGGATGTTGGCCCAGGCGAGCGCTCAGGTCATCATCCAGGGCGGTACAAGTATTTTGGACTACCTGTGTCAGCACCGCGGCTTATACCATTTGGCAGGCGCAGGCGCAGCCACCCGCTATGAATGGGCCAGAGCGGTTGTTGAGTTTGACCCCAATAAAGAAGAACAGGTAGTGAAGCAAATCCTAACAGCCAAGAGCGCTGATTTCCCCGCCATTGCCCGACGTCCAGTGTGTTCAGCACTGAATTGCGACAGGTTCGAGGAAACCTTTAACATCCACCTGCCGGACTGGAAGAGCAGCATTAGGCTGTTGATGGGGTAGAATGGACCAACGTTCGCGGTAAGCCAACCCCCTATAGAAAACCCTGTGTGAGAAAAGAGCGAGAAGCGTATGATCGGCATAGTCACAGTCAACTGGCGAGGTTTTGAGATCACCAGTGAATTAATGGGTCAGGTGATGGCCAGCGAATTTGCTGATTTGCGATTGGTGGTGGTGAATAACTCATTTGAAGAGAAGGAGAAGTTTGTTGCCAACCCGGTGAACGATACGCGCATCACGGTTTTCCATTCCGAGGTTAACAAGGGCTTTTCAGGCGGAGTGAATATGGGGCTGCGCGAACTCATGAAAGACGAGCGCATCACTCACATCATCATTATGAATAATGATGTTGAGTTGAGACCAGATTTCATCAATAGGATGTTGCAGCAGGCTAAAGGCAATAACAGCATTTATTCTCCATTGATTTACTTTCGAGACACTCATCTTATCTACAACACTGGCGGAAAAGTTCACCTCTGGCTTGGGGGTACAGTCAATCTCAATAACCATGTCCCTGATTACCAGCTCAAAAAGGTCAAGCCAGATTATTTCTCTGGTTGTGTACTGTTTATTCCGCGGCAGGTGCTGGAGAAGGTTGGTTTATTCGATGAAACATTCGGCACTTATTATGAAGATGTTGATTTTTGCTACAGGGCGAAAGAAAAGGGTTGTGAACTTGAGATGATCTGGCCGGTAACGGTGAGGCATTACCATTCTTATTCAACCAAAGGTGAAAACGTATATAAAATCTATCTGATCAACCGCAACCAGATTATATTTGCGCGTAAGCATCTCAAACCACTCCCGCGAACAGTGTTCATTGTTGCGGCAGTAGTGCGTGGTTTTTTAATGAATTTAAAACCAAAGCGATTTCAACATTATTGGCGTGGCATTCAGGAAGGCTTTTCCGTCAGGCTGGAGGGTTCAAACCTGTAACATTGCTCAACTATGAATGAGCGGTCAGTGCGAGTCCTTCTGTTTCTTCCTGGCTTTCTATTGAGAGAGAAGCGGGAAGATCTTTTTGTTGGAGCGCTTTCATAAGCGGCACGATATTGAACAGCGCCATCAGCATCAACCCGATAATGACCGGGTATTTATTACTGATCAAGAAAAATGCCGGGGAGAAAATTTCGTAGGATCTTCCAAGGAGAAACATAAAACCAAAAAGAATCAACAGCTGCAGGTAATCTGCCAACTTTGCCTGGCGGGTGATTTTGAAAAGGATGAGCGAAAATAACATTAATAAAACAGGGCTGAGAATGACCAGTTTGTAATCATGGCTGACCGTAGGCACAACACACATTAACGGAATCGTGGCCATTAACAGGTACCCGTAGCGCGTTCCGTTTTTTAAATGTTTGACAATCAAGTAACAGGTAACCCCCCAAAGAAGAATAGGAGTAAAAGTTAACCCGATTCTCCATAAACCAATATTGTTAATGAGACTCGGGAATGCTTCAAGGAGAATCTGGGAGTACCCGTATCCTGAATGGTTGTACGTTCCCAACGCGGGGTTTAGGGTGTAAGCAATCAATATCGAAATATACTTAAACCCATTGTTCAATCCGAGCGAAAACAACATCAAGGTATTGACCACGAGGGTGGGGATGATCACTTTCTTCCGATGGAAAATTAACAGGGCGATGAACAAGGCTGCGGGATATAGTTTTAAATGCGTGGCAATCGAAAGCAGAATGACCTGTCCCCAAATGGCTTCTGGTTTTTTTAGCAGCAAATAGATGGAGGCAATCGCAAAAAGAATGGCAATGGCATCGTAATTCCCTCTCTCCACGCTGAAGAGAAAGGGATAACCCGATAACGTGAACCAGCAAAAAGCCGCGACAAGGACGAGGGACACGAGCCATGTGGCACTGGTTCCTAAACCAAGTCGATTGAGCAGGAGGTCTTTCATCATTAAGCCAGCCAAGACCAGCGAGACGATGTTGGAGAAAAACAAAAGGAAGACGATGATGATGTAAGCCTGGTTTTCATTGAACAACTGCAGAGGAGTAAAGAACGTGCTGGTGAATGGCGGGTAGTTATGGTATATCCCTCCACCTTGTAGAAAGGTTTTTGGGGGTCGGTAGATGCCTGTTCGGAAGTCCACTCCAACAGGGGAGAAATAGACAAAATATTTGAAACTTTCAAAGGTTTGATTGTGTAAATGGATCATTGAGTAAACATTGTTCAAAAAAGAGATCAATACCACTCCGATGACGAGTATGAATAAAGTACGATACAACCTTTGAGAAGGGGCTGTTTTCTCTTTGAATCGTTTGAAGAATGGGAGCGGGTTTTTTACTCGCGCAAGGGTAAAAAAAATAAATCACCGTCAATACGATCGTGTAAACAGAAAACAAAGAAATCTTGATGAGGGAGTTTCTGCCAGAGAAATTTTTTTCCGCCAATAGCAGGACAGTAAAATAATTACGAAAAACATAGGATGTGGCCATTGCCAGGAAGATCGATAAAATCGCCCGGCAGACAGCCGACCAGTTATTTTAAATCAACCTAATAAGGAACATAGCCCCTCCACTTAATTTCAGTAAACTTGCTAGCACAACAGTCTATCAAAGAAGTCATATTTAATTATTATCTTCCTGGCAGGTTAGGTTCACGCTGGATGTTCAGGCGCTCCTTGCAAGTCTTTGAGCTTCTTCAGATAAACAAGGTAAGCGATAACCCCAATTGACACTGTGCTGAAGATCGCCAGGCCTCTCAGCAGCAGCGAGGTAAGCACCATCATCGCCTCTGGAATGTTGACAAGGCTGGATGAAAACATGTAGACGCCCTCACGAATGCCGATACCATCGGGGGTGAAGTTGAGAAAAGCCAGGGGAATACCTAAGGAGCAAATGAAAGTGGTTTGCACAAACCCCGCTTCCACTCCCAAAGCTTGGAAAGCCACCTGCATCTGCCATGCTGAAAGGAGCAACTGGGCGATGACGATGAATGTGTAAAAAAGGATGAAGCGCGTATCCGCTTTGATCTGGTTCCAGCCTTCAACCACGCTTTTCAGGATACGAAAGAGCCGTTGTTTTTTATCAGGGATAGACGGCGAAAACAGGATGATAACAAGCGAAGGCAGCAATAATGCCAGAAAGGCAATGATGATCACCCAGTTTACAGCACGGTATTGGAGGTAAAAGTAGAGCATACACAACAAGCCAATCAATGAAATGGCAACGAACGAAATGACGTAAAACCCACTTAAAGTTGAAACAAATTGTGAATACGGGAAATCATATTTCTTTTTTAGGTACACGCTCCGGAAAGCAGCTCCTCCGCCGATGGTGGGCAAAACCTTATTCAGGAAGTTATTGATATATTGCAGCATCAAGCTATCCAGAAATGTGACCCGGCAGCCAAGCCGCCTGGTCAATGAGTAATTCATCAGGCTACCAAGGGTGATGCCAATCGTCTCGGTGAGCAAAATGACGATGATCTGCCAGGTGGCAATACGCTGGAAAGAAGAAAAGACTTCCCGGTTTCGGTAAAGATAAAGCGCCAGCAGCCCGATCACCACAATACCAAAAATGGTGGTAAGTAGCTTAACCCTTTTTGATACGGGTTGACTGACCGGGTTGTTCGGGCTCACCTTGTTTGCCTTGCGGGTACTTTTTTCATGAGTTTGGATTTTAACATAACGAAATAAGGTTGCTCCGGCTGGGTTAATGGGGATTGGTCAGGGTTTGAAATAGAGCGTGTAATTCGGGTTTTGCGTTACGCGTGAAAAACCAGGCGGAGGGCTCTTGATTAAGGCATTTGAACCCAGCAGGTAACTATTAGGAGGTACCTCATCCAGGCTTTTTACGGGGTAAAGTTCCCTCGTTCTGTTAGGTCCGAATAAGGCGTATTCAAGCAAGGAGCGTTCGATTTTTAGATAAAGCGGGGTATCTTTAGCGAGATGGGTATTCACCCATTCAATATCCTGTATATTGCGGGTGTCTTGATAAAACAACCTTCCATAATAGTCATTCTGTAAGATGTTCAATCGATCAGGCACGGTCAGCAGCATTGATTTGGCAATTCTCTGGTTTGTTGAAACAAACAGTACTTCGAATATGTTGGTTACCTTGATCGGATCGATCTTACGGGTTAAATAGGAGTAAATGGCATTCGAGGTGATGAGGGGGCGGTTATCATTGATCAGGATGGTAGAGGTGGAAAGGTAAAAAGAAATGAGTGCGAGCAGGAGTAATAGACCTTTTCCGATCACTCTCTGACGGGGGATTAAGAAGCCCAACAACGGACACAGGGCGAGTACGGCGATGGTCATGTGCCTTCCTCGATAGGCGCCCCAGCCATCTGATTTCAGTACCACCTGGCCAAAAATGAAAATGAGCAATAGTAAAAACGCCAGCAGCAGATACCACTTGTGAAGTTTTCCTTTTTTGACGACTGTGAAAACCATCGCCAAAGGCAGCAGTGTAAAGCTGAGAGGACCGAACCAGGAGGCGTCTTCATTTACTGCCCAATCGGCAGCGTACTCGAAATAACCTTCTTCGTACTCTGGTAGATACTCACGTGCTTCAAGGTCAATGCCCATCGCGGCGGTAATTTTCTTAAAGAGTTCCTCTTTCCTGTTTTCCAGGTTGACCTTGAGGCGTCCATTCAGTCCATCCAAACTGATCGCCTGGTACAGGTACCTGAACCCGTTGGTCAGATATCCTTTTACTGGCACCTTATCCATTTCCACCAGGTTTTCTACAAACCCAGGATTCACCATGTGCGCCGCGTCTGTTTGCGTTTCAGTCAGGTTCTGCACGAATTTCAATGATGAGAAAACGCCAAAGAAGAGGATGGCGAGTAAGATAGTGTTTAAGAATGAGCGAAAATTCAGGGTTTTTCCCAAAATCAGTAACAACAATGAGAGCAGGTAAATGGGAAGGAAAAGGATGGCTGTCTGTTTGGAGCCCAGGGCGATGGCCATGACAAGGGCTGAAAGAACCAGGTCGGTGTTCTTTTTTTGGGTGGAATAAAGCAGTAGAAAAAAGATGACACACAGCACCTGGGCAGCCACAAAGGCATCTCCCTGGTAGGAGTAGGTTTGCATCAGCACCACGGGCAAACTGATAGCAACTAGGCTGGCCGTGATGGCCGCCTCACGTTGTGCGCCAAGAAGGAGGGCGATTTCGAAGACCAGAGCAGCGATTGCAACGAGAGACAACCACATCGGCACGAACAGGTACATTTCAGAACCGCTCAACAAGAAAGCCCACAAACCTAAAAAGGTGATATTGACTGGATATGAAAGTTGGGTGGCGGCTGTGGGGTACCAGCTGATAAGCGAGCGGTGCTGCAGCCAGTAAAACATACGGGGCAGGTGGGTTTGCAACGAGTCAGAGTTATTGATCGGGCTGAGTGTTCCTACGTAAAATACACCAGCCAGAACGATACATAAAAAGAAAAATAAAATCCCCTCGACCCAAGAGATTTTGCTGCAAGAAACCTGGGGCCAGTTCAAGGGCGTTTTGAAGAGCTTTTTTTTCGGATCTATGAGCAACAAGGCGCAAAGAGCGCAAAGAAAAACCTGTACGAACAGGTAAGTCAGGGGGTTATCCAACAATCGCAGAAAATGCAGGGTCTGGATGACCAGAATATTTAGCGCAGAAATGGTGATGAAAAGAGAAATAATGAAGCGGCTCGCTCTTAGCTCGTTGGAATGCCTGAGGACGAGTAAAAGAGCGATAGCAACATAAAAGAACACGGAAAAAAAGAACATATTGCTTAGGATTATACAATACTTCAGTTTAGGCTTTTCATGATTGGGTGATAGGCTGCGGCTGGCTGAGTTTCTCCTGTTGATGAATTGTCTGGACAGCGTTTCAGCCTAACAGACCAATGCAAGGTATAATGAAACATGAATCGTGCAGCACCATTTGCGATGGTTGGGTTTGTTTCTTTTTCATCAAAGCAGGTCACATGATTCCGGTTACTCAATCCTATTTACCCCCAATGGAAGAATATCTCCATTACCTGAACCAGATTTGGGAATCGCATCAATTAACCAATCATGGCCCATTGGTAGTGGAACTGGAACGAAAACTGAAAGAATATCTGGGGGTTCGGCACTTGTTTCTTGTCGGTAATGGCACGATTGCGCTGCAAATTGCGATCAGGGCGCTGGGTTTGCGCGGAGAGGTCATCACCACGCCTTTCTCATACGTTGCCACCACCTCCAGTATCGTGTGGGAAGGCTGCACGCCGGTATTCGCCGATATTCACCCCCGCACACTGTGCATCGACCCGCAATTGGTAGAAGAGTCCATTACCACTCAAACAACCGCTATCCTGGCTACTCATGTGTACGGCATCCCTTGTCATGTGGATGAACTTCAGCGCATCGCAATGAAGCACAACCTGAAGCTGATCTACGATGCTGCTCATACCTTCGGTGCGCGCTATAAAGGTAGTTCTCTGGTTTCCTATGGCGATGTTTCAACGCTCAGTTTTCATGCGACGAAAATATTTCACACAGCAGAAGGCGGGGCGATCATCACCAATAATGACCAGGTCGCGCATCAAATCAGCTATATGCGTAATTTTGGTCACAAGGGGCAGGAAGACTTCTGGGGGTTGGGTATTAATGGAAAAAAATCTGAGTTACACGCTGCCATGGGGCTTTGCATCCTGCCCCATTTAGCGGAATGTATCGCGGCGCGCAAGCAGGTGTGCGGGTGGTACGATGAGCGATTGGCTGGCTCAACGCTGACCCGGCCTTTGATCCCCGAAGGCAGCGAATACAATTACGCGTATTACCCGGTATTGTTCCCTACAGAAAAAAGCCTGCTGCGGGTTAGAGAAGCGCTGAATGCCCGGCAAATCTTTCCACGCAGGTATTTTTACCCTTCACTGACTTCGCTGCCTTATGTTTCGGCAAAACACTGCCCGAGATCGGAAGAGATTTCCCCCCGGGTACTGTGCCTGCCTTTGTATAACGGTTTGAGCGAAAATGAAGTTGGTTTGATCACAGAAACGATAATTGCATCGCTTTGATTGAGGAGCGGAGAACAAGGACAAATGGCAGAAGGCTACCTGCATCCCAGCTACGCGGACTCTTTCTCTGAAGTCGGGACAGCGCTCTTCTTACCCCGCTCGAAGGGATGGCTGATCAAAAGACCCGTCCCAGGGAGCGGTTATTTCGATGCGATGGGGTGTTACCCATTGTTCCTGTGCGAAAACTGGAACTTATTACAGGAGGACATTCACGACCTGAATCACGAGCTGGTGAGCGTAACGCTGGTAACAGACCCTTTTATGCAAGGCTCATTTGAACAATTGAGTGAAACCTTTCCGGTTTGTTACCATTATAAAGACCATTACATAACGGATTTATCCCTACCGCTTGAACAAACAATCAGTCGGAAAACCAGAAAACTTGCGGAAAGGGCACTACGGGAAATTGTTGTTGAGAGATGCCACGAACCCGCGCAGTTCTTAGATGAGTGGATCGATCTTTATACTGTATTGATTAATAGGCACAATATCACGGGCATCCGCGCATTTTCCAGGAACAGTTTTTCTCAACTGCTCAGCCTACCTGGCCTTGACCTGTTTCTCGCTCGCCTGGAGGGTGAGATCGTTGGCGCAGAAATCGTTATACGCCAGGGTTCTATAGGCTATGGCCACTTGCTGGCCATCAGCTCAACTGGATACGAACATAATGCGTCCTACGCACTTGATTGGAACATCCTTAAGTATTATTTAAATACCTTGCGTTTTTTTGACCAGGGTTCTGGCGCTGGTCTGGAGAATGCGGAAAATGGACTGGTACAATACAAAAAACGATGGGCAACCTTGGTCAAACCGGTATATTTTTGTGGCAGGGTGTTGAATGAACGCGTTTACCAGGAACTCTGCGATGAGAAGAACACCGCCGGGAGTAATTACTTTCCGCTTTACCGCCTGGGCGAATTCAATCCAGGTGGTTAGCAAGTTCGATCGCAGGGTGAGTTCACGTTGAAAGAATAGAGCCATGGTGAAAGTTGATCGCGCTCCTCAACGTCATTTGTTAAAACCTTTGGGCGGGTACCTGGGGTTGGAGTTGCGTGATGGCGAGGAATACCACACGAACGCTATCAGGGTGAATACCGGCGCAAACGCTTTCAAGACGATCCTGCTGACAGGAAAATATCAGAAGATTTACCTGCCCATTTATAACTGTGACTCTGTGTTGCAGCCACTTAAGGAACTGCAAATCCCTTACCAGTTCTATCCTGTTGACCATCATCTTGACCCTGTGTTTGAGATAGGATCGCTCAAGGAAGGTGAGGGATTCCTCATTGTCAATTACTTTGGTTTAAAAGACGACTCAATCGCAGCGCTGCGAAAACAGACAGGCAATGTGATTGTGGACAACGCGCAATCCTTTTTTTCAAAACCCATTCAGGATACAGATACCTTCTATTCAACTCGGAAATTCTTCGGCGTGCCCGATGGCGCGTATCTTTACCTGAAAACCAAAGTGAACTTGGCGTTAGAAATTGACCATTCTTATCATCGGGCGGAACACCTGTTGAGGAGAATTGACGTTTCTGCGGAAGATGGTTTTGCTTTTTACCGCCAGAATGAACAGCATTTATCCTCTCAGCCTTTAAGAACCATGTCGGGTTTGACCAGGGCTCTGCTTAAGAATATTGACTATGAACATATCAGGCGTGTGAGAGTTGACAACTTTGGTTATTATGAACGGGCGTTAAAGAACCACAACCTGCTCAAGGTGCCCTGGAATGGTACACAAGTGCCCCTAATCTACCCGTTTCTAACTGATGATGTTCACCTGTATGACAGACTGCTGGATGAGAAAATTTACACAGCCCGCTACTGGCCAGGGGTGCGCGAGCTGGCTGAGCCTGGCAGCTGGGAGCACCAACTGGCGAGGATGCTGATCGCATTACCGGTTGACCAGAGGCTCAGCCAGACGGACATTGAACGGATATTGAAGATAATCCTGAAAAGTCACAGGAGATAGTTTACTCGGGCTGGCTGCTTCTTAACCGAAAAAGTTGCTGAATTAATGTATATTGATGTGTAATAACCTTATTCCAAATTAAGGAGTTTTAACATAACAAGCATGGACATATACCTGCGTGCGATTGAACCTGATGACTACCTGGTTTCACAGAAATGGCGCAATGATTTTGACCTGATCAAAGGGTATACCGCTCCGAGATATGTGAGCCTGGAAACGGAGAGGAAATGGGTTCAAAAAGTGATCGAAGAGAATGAATCCGGGCGGTCAGTGCGCGTGGGAATCTGCACGGTTGGAGAAGACAGGCTCATCGGTTATGCCAATTTGTTGAATATTGATTACAAGAACCGGAACTGCGAGTTCAGCATTATTATTGGTGACAGGAATTATCACGGAAAGGGAATCCCGGCGCAAGTGAGGATCATTCTATTTCGGCACGCGTTCTTCAACCTGGGTATGGAGCGTATCAGCTTTTTTGTATTGAGCACCAATATCACTGCCATCATTGAAGGCGAGCGATTTGGTTATGTGAAGGAAGGGGTGCTTAGAAAAGCGGAACTTCAGGACGGGCAACTCATCGATGTGAATATATACTCGATACTGAAGGAAGAGTTTATCGAAAAATACGCCAGAGACTTAGAGTAAATAGAACTAACGCAATCCATAAATATCTCTAAGTGACAGGGGCGAATGGGGAAAAACGATGAAAAATGTTACGGAGATGAACAGGAAAGACAGGGTGTACCTGCGTGCGATTGAACCTGATGACTATCTGGTTTCACAGAAATGGCGCAATGATTTTGACCTGATCAAAGGGTATACCGCTCCGAGATATGTGAGCCTGGAAATGGAGAGGAAATGGGTTCAAAAAGTGATCGAAGAGAATGAATCCGGGCGGTCAGTGCGCGTGGGAATCTGCACGGTTGGAGAAGACAGGCTCATCGGTTATGCCAACCTGTTGAACATTGATTACAAGAACCGGAACTGCGAGTTCAGCATTATTATTGGTGACAGGAATTATCACGGAAAGGGAATCCCGGCGCAAGTGAGGATCATCCTATTTCAGCACGCGTTTCTCAACCTGGGTATGGAGCGCGTCTGGGCGAAAATTTTAAGTACGAATATCCCGGCTATAACCAATGGCGAGCGATTTGGTTAAGTGAAGGAAGGGGTGCTTAGAAAGGCGGAACTTCAGGACGGGCAGCTTATCGATGTGAATATTTACTCAATGTTGAAGGAAGAATTCATGGAAAGATATGGGCAAAGTGAGCGAAAATAGAACAGGGTAAATTGTTTCTTGACAAGTTGAGGGTGGGCAGGTAATAAATGGCAAAAGAAAAAATCATTATTGAGAATACCAGTCCAAACCGTGTGTATCTGCGGGCGGTTGAGCCTGAGGACTATCTTACTTCTTATAGGTGGCGAAGTAACTTTGAAGCACTTCAATATGAAACTCACCGCTATGTGAGCAAAGAAACGGAACGGAAATGGGTGCTTAAGATAATTGAGGAGCATGAGACCGGGAAATCGGTAAGGCTGGCCATATGCTTAAAAGAAAACAATCAACTCATTGGTTACATCCATTTATCTGATATTGATTATCAAAACCGGTCATGCGAGATTCACACCTTAATCGGAAGCAAAGAGCACCAGGGAGGTGGCTTCGGCACCGAAGCCAGGATCATGATTCTTCGATACGCTTTCCTTGAGTTGGGCATGGAGCGGGTTAGATCCAGGATCATAGCGAATAACGCCGGTTCGATCAAATCAGGAATAAAATCTGGATATACATATGAAGGCACTTTAAGAAAGGCTGTTTTTCAGGATGGGCAGTTCTTTGATGTCTTGCTCTTTTCTATCCTGAAGGAGGAGTTTTTACAAAAATTCAATGGCTGAATCCCCGGGTTAAGGAAACAGAAGATATGCGGCGAACTCCAACTATTTCCATCTTTCTCAACTCATACAATCACGAAAAATTTCTGCGCGAATCTATCGACAGTACCCTCGGGCAAACCTTCACTGATTATGAATTGATTATTAAGGACGACGCTTCCACAGATTCTTCGTGGGATATCATCTGCAGTTATTCTGACTCTCGGATAACGGCATTCAGAAACGAGGTGAACCGTCAGCGCCAATTTGGTCATTTCCTTCCTGATTTGAGGGGACAATACGTTGCTATGCACAACTCAGATGACGTATGGGAACCCACCAAGCTTGAAAAACAGGTCGCCTACCTGGAGGCCCACCCCGAAGTTGGCGCAGTGTTCACGCGCGTGGAGTTTATCGATGAAAACAGCCGCCCAATCAGCGGGAATATTGCTTTCCCCATTAACTTCTTCAACCAGCCCAACCGTGACCGTTTCGGCTGGTTGAACTACTTTTTTTACTATGGTAACGCGCTCTGCCATCCCAGCGTTCTCATCCGCAAGGAATGTTATGAAAAATGCGGCTGCTACCGCCGCGGTATGGTGCAATTGCCAGATTTTGATATGTGGGTGCGATTGTGCCTGAAGTACGAGATCCATGTGCTGCAAGAAAAATTGGTGAATTACCGTCTTTTGCTTGATGACGCTAACGCCAGCAGCCCCACGCTGACCAACCTGATTCGCAGCAACTTTGAAAAGCTGCAAATATACCAGAATTACCTGGCTCTAACGGACCGCGATGAACTGGTGCGGGTGTTACCCGCCATTACCAGGTATGAAGTGGGGGAGTACTATAATCATCGCTTTTTGATCGCGCGCGCCGCGCTGGATAAGGAAGATGACCCGGTATGCTGGCTGTTCGGGTTACAGGTGTTGTTCGACCTGCTGAACGATCCGCGGGAAGCAGCGGCTTTGAAGCAATACTATCAATTTACCCCGAACACTTTTAGCCAACTGTCAGGTTCGCGCGATGTGTTCCACGAAGAGGTGCACCAGCAAGAGTATCAGCTGGTTCACTTCATCAAGCGGAAAATCTGGAAATGGATAAAGCCGCTTCGCGACATTGAAAATCTCCTCAAAAAAATTAAAAAAAACTAGCCGTTCCATGGTTTTTCAAGAAGAACCGCTGGCAATATAAGAGGCTGATTCCCTAGGCTCTGACCCTTAAATCACTTTTACACGGCAAGCCTGAGGAAGGTCATCTTGCCTGAGCAGTTGTATTTTCTGGTTATGATCATCGGTGAATAAAAAAGCAGTACAACCGGTTTTGTATGCCCGCCGTAAAATGCGATGGTCATTCCTGTGACACAAAAGGAAAACGAAAGGATATAATCTTGATAAGCTGCACGTTATGTTTTGCATATAAGAGCCCGTATCGGAGTTCCTAATGAGAATGATCATTTTTATCCCGGCCTTTAACGAGGAAGGACGTATCACAGAAACGGTTGCCAACATTCCAAGAATGTATGACGGGGTTACAGATGTGTCTGTTATGGTAGTGGATGATGGGTCAACGGATAAAACTGCCGAACTTGCCAGGGTGGCAGGCGCGGAAGTTGTATCTCACACGCGCAACCGCGGAGTTGGCGCTGCGTTTCATACCGCTGTCCAATATGCGCTGCAGCATAACTGTGACATCCTGGTGGGCATTGACGCTGATGGTCAGTTTAACCCGCTCGAAATTCCCACCCTGATAGCTCCCCTCCTCAAAGGCAAAGCCGACATGGTGATTGGAAACCGTTTTTTGTCTGGCAAGCCTGCGAACATGCCTGGAATTAAATTCATTGGGAATAAGATGGTCTCCAGGTTCATCAGCAAAATCTCAGGTCAAGTATTTACCGATGTGTCCTGCGGTTTTCGCGCTTATGGCCGCGAAGCATTGCTGCGCTTCAACATCTATGGAGAGTTCACATACACGCACGAAACCATTCTGTCATCGGTTTACCAGGGGCTAAAGGTGGTTGAGATTCCAATCGCAGTAACCTATTACACCGATAGAAAATCAAGGGTCGCCGGATCAATTTCTAAGTACGCTGCGCGAACCAGCCAGATCATTCTTCGCGTGCTGCTGGACTATCGACCGCTGAGAGTCTTTGGCGTGATAGGCGGTGGTTTCCTGGCGATCGGCATGGGTTTCGGTCTGTTTCTCTTTTTTCATTATATCCTCACGGGTAGTTTCACTCCATATAAATCTTTTGGGTTTATCGCTTTGGGGTTCGGACTTTTCGGGTTGATTATCTTGGTGATTGCCCTGGTGGCAGACATGTTGAACCGTATGAAGACCAACCAGGATAAAATCCTTTATGAAATCCGCAGCCTGCGCTACCAGAACACAACTCCGAAGGATAAACCGCAATGACCCAAGAAAGAACACTTCCGAAGGTCCTGTTCATCGCCAGGAATTACCCGCCAATCATTGGGGGGCTGGAGAACAACGCCTATAACTTCTATCAACACATGTCGGCGATCACTGAAACACATCTTCTGGCGAACCCGCAGGGAAAAAGCCGGCTTGTCCAGTTTTTCATCGAAACATTTTTTTATTTGATCTTTCATTCAAGCCGTTTCGACATAATCCATTTCAATGATGCGGTGATGGCGCCTTTTATCCCGGTTATTCGCCTCTTTTCCAGGGCAAAAATCACTTTCATCATTAACGGCCTGGATATCGTTTATCATCACCCTCTCTATCAATTGATCATTCCTTTTTTCTTAAAACGGGCAGATTTGTTATTCCCTGTAAGTTTTAATACGAAACGGGAATGCGAAAAAAGAGGGATCAATCCGCAACGGTTACAACACATCCCAAATGGCATCAATCTCAAGGACCTGCCAATCACAGAACCACAAGGCGCTCAGGAGTTTTTAACAAAACATTCCATTAACAGCCGTCACAAGAAGATCCTGGTGAGTGTCGGGAGGCTTGTCGAAAGGAAAGGGAATGCCTGGTTCCTGCAAGAGGTTTTTCCTCTTTTACCGCAAGATTACATTTATATCATTGCCGGTAACGGTCCGCAGCGTCAGAGGATTTTGGATATCATCGAACAAAGAGGGTGGTCAGACCGTGTGTATCTTGTTGGCTGGATTACAGAGGATGAAAAATTGGCAATGTTTCGCTGCGCTGATCTGTTTATTATGCCCAACATATCCATCAAGAACGATCTGGAAGGTTTTGGCATTGTGATCCTCGAAGCCGGTTATACCAATTTACCGGTCGTAGCGACTGATGTTGATGGCATTCCAAGCGCGGTCATCCCAGGCGCAACCGGGATTTTGGTGCCGGAGGGTGACGCAAGGAGTTTTGCAGATGCCATTTTGAACATTCACCTTGACCGGGAGAAAATCAGCTCAGTGGTCGACGAATGTTATAACTGGACGAAGATCGCAGACCAGTATCTGCAGGCATTTGTTCGCTTGGCACAGACGACGAACTGAGTCTTGTTTCATTCAGAAGGACAATTTCTAAAGCCAGAAAAAACGAGTATATAACAGTGTCAGAACGAAGGTGTTTTTACTTTCCACCAAGGATCTTTATACGACCCAAAGACATCCTTTCTTGCCCTTTGGGGGATTTACTTGAATACGAATATGCTGCGAAATAAAACAAGCAAAAAAATCTCCGACATATTCTTCCCTCGGGGAAGCCGCCACGAATTGTTCTTGCGGACCCTTTACCATAAAGTTATGGCGAATCGATTCATCGTAAAGCAGAAAATCCGCAAGGCAAACAACTCTTACAGGAGGTTTAAGAAGCTGCAGGACAACGCCCCCCTGCCGATTCTAACTTGCCCACCGGCTCTGCCAGCGGTTACTTTTTTTCTGGCTGTAAGAAAAGGAACTGAAAACCTCGCTGGCAGAACGATCGATTCCTTGCAAAACCTGGCATTGCCTAACTGGCAGGTTGTTCCCGTGTTGGAGGATTCTCCAATATCCATTGGGCAAAACGCGGAGAGATCAGCAGACCCCAGGATAAAACCAGCGGTTCAATGGAACGAGTTCGCGCTAGGCCAGTTGATAACTGACCAGGATGGCGCGAGTGTTTTTTGTGATTCAGGCGATATTTTCGACAAATCACTTTTAAATCATTATTACGCCTTTGTGAGCAGCGAGGTAAAAAAAGATATCATTTATTATGATTGTGAATATTTGAGTTCTGCGGGCGGCCCAAAACCTTTTTTTAAGCCCTCCGCGCTGACCCCTGAATTATTAATCTCCAATAACTATTTTTCTCGCGGTGTGTTTCGCAACGCAAGTATGGCTGCTGTGGAGCTTAAGATTGAAGAATTCAGCAACTTGCTCGCGCTGGAGTACGCGCTCGCGCTCAAATTGGCAGCGCGTCATTGTTCCATCCAGCACATCCCAGCCGTCCTGGTATCTATTCAGGGAAGGAATGACGCCGGCAAGGATGCGCTGCTGCCTGTACTCAAAAAACACTACACGGAGCTTGGCTTCAGAGATGTGGAAATTCAACATGACGGGAATGGCCGAAAAATTAACTGGCAGTATGGCAACCCGTCGGCTGCGATTATTATTTTAAGCAGGAACCACGGTAATTGGCTTAGAACGCTCGTCCAATCGATCCAGACACGTACAGATTATGCAAATTACTCGATCGTGATTGTGGATAATCAGAGCACTGAGACCGAACTGCTTAACTACTATCAGGAGCTGGAGGACAACCCGCAGGTTAAGGTGGTGCCTTATCCCCAGGACTTTAATTATTCAACTGCCATTAATCTCGGCGTAGCGAGCACCAGCGCTGAAATTGTTGTTCTTCTCAATAATGACATGCAGGTCATTGAACCTTCCTGGTTGAACGAACTTGTACAATGGGCGTCACATCCTGAAATTGGGGTGGTTGGCGCCAGGCTTCTCTATCCCAACCGCACGATACAGCACGCTGGTTTTATTATCGGCATGAATAATTATTCAGGTCATTTGTATTTGAACGCACCTGAGAACTACTTTGGGTTAACTGGTTCAGTCATGTGGTATCGCAATTTTCACGCGGTAACAGGCGCCTGCCAGGCGATGCGCCGAACCTTGTTTGAGCAACTCGGAGGATATGATGAGCGGTACCGCCTGGTGTTTGGAGATGTGCATTTCTGTTTACGGGCAGAAAATGCGGGCTTTCGCAACCTGTACAATCCTTACGCCACACTGATCCACTTTGAAGGCGGCTCCCGAGGAGTTGAAACGCCCCGGGATGATATTCAGTTAGGATGCGAGGAAATCATCGATAATTTTGAGGGCGGCGATCCCTTTTTTGCCAGTCACTTATCCTACACAAACATTCCCTATTGCCTTCTGCCAAAGAAAGGAAATCCTATCACTCGTAAAGAGGAGCGGGCGTAGTGTTTTCACGCTGGCTTTTGCTGTTTATCAATCTAACCGATAGGAAGTTCTAACCCAATTAAGGAAATAATGAGTTTGCAGGACGACACCTGCGTGGTTCTTTGAATTACGCAACTGATCTAAAACTCGATCGTCCGTTCCCGCAGCTCAATAGTTACAGTGGTCCATGTTCAAGATAATCAGCCGCTTGAATAACTGGTCGCGAAACTGAGCTTCCTTAATACTGGCAAATTTCATATAACTCCGGATGAAGGAATCGATCCGGCCGCAATCAGAAGAGGCGACAACGGCACCATCCGGAAAATTACTGGTCATGCCGTTGAGCGTTGGGATTCCTAATTCCAGGCCAAGCCACATGCCGTCAACATCGGTGGCGTAGGGTATATCTCCTGGAACTTCACCGACATACAGGACGGAATCTTCTTTAACTATCAACCCTTTCTTTTCAATCTGATTGTACAGGACGCTTAACCGCTCAGCAGCCTGGGTTTTTTCATAAGTGGGGTGATCAAAATAGAGAGATTCCATCAACATAAACCCGATCAGCAAAAATGAAACCCATCGAAAATTGATTTTTTTCACCGGCGCGCTCAATAATGCGTCGAGCACAGTGGCAATGAATACAGCCACAGGCCACATTGAAACGAGGTGGATACGGCAAACAGTGCGGATACTATTGAACCCGGGTAAACTCAGAAAATACACATACGGTGAAAACCCATTGTTGTAAGTTGTCAACAAGAGGATGACTACCACTGTGAAAAGATTAACTAAAGCGAACCGTTTATTGACATGTCGGAAATTCCAAATAAGCCCCGCCGCGATTAAGAGGTAAACGGAAAGGCCTGGAAACAATTGCTGTTCATGGCGATGAGAAATGAACTTGGTGATCCAGGTTTTGGTGTTCCAAATTTGCGAACCATCTGCCAGGAAGAAACTTTCGAGCCTGGGCATCATGGTGATGATGTAATCTATCGACCTTGTAAATCCATATTTCTGAGTCACCACGTAATAAGGCATGAATAACTTCACCAAAAGGAACAGACAGGCGGCCATTAAGAAAAGGTGAAGAATACGCTTCGGGATGCTGGTGCTTTTGAAAGACAATACAAGCGCGGAACTCCAAAACCGAAATGGGTTCCGGGATGTATCTCCTTCATTAACTAACGGGATGATGAATAACATCACGAGCAGCATGATGGCAAGAAAAAACCCGGTATAGACCGAGATATAAAACTGCCAGACAACCGCGAAGAACAATAGGGGCAGCAACACGAAGCGAGGTTTCTGTGAAAACCGCCACAGCAGGTAACCCGCCACCGGGACAAGAAAACGCAGTATAAGTTGCAGGTGGTATTCCTGGCCAAAAATAGGCATTCCAAAAGCGAAAAAAAACGCGCCTGCGCCAGCAGCCAGCGGTTTAAGAGAGCATTTCACCAGCACAAAAGCTGCGGCGAAGTAGTTCAGCATAAATCCCAGTATCAACCAGAACTGGTAGGAAAGGTATTTGCTGAACCCAAGGAATCGAAAAAGAGCGTACAGCGGGGCTGAACCTAACATCGTCTCGCTGAATGCGGCGGTCGATGGGTAAGGATAAAAGAAACCCGCGTTCCAATAGGAATCGATTTTTCCGCTGATCCAGGCGTAGAAATGTTCAAGCATATACCAGACCATACGGGAATCACCCAGGTCGCCTGGTATTCTGGATAAGGTGATACCAAAAATATGGATCAGAACCACAACCCCTGGAATGAACAACAAGAAAATGCCACCATAGCGGCGAATGAATGAAAATGGGATTTTTAGATACTTCAGCATGTGTTTCCTACCTTAGCACCGAAAGGACATGGCTTAAAAATTAGCGGATTATCGTCCATTTTCAACTGGGGGCATAACCTCAGTGAAGGGTATCTTCTCTCTCGAAGCGGCTTGTTAAGGTTTATGAGGGCTCGAGTTTCGTTTTTACACACTCAAGCAGTTCCCCAACGTTGCTAAAATTTTGGATCTCGCTCTGTGAAAATTCAATGCCAAATTCGAGCTCAATGGCGAGCATCAGGTTGATGTGTGAGAGAGAATCCCATTCATCAACATCATCAGCGGTTAAATCAGGGGTCAGTGTGATTGACTCATTGTCGAACACGGTGCGGAAAACCTTCGTTAATCTTTCCTGAATATCCATCTTTCACTCCATGGTTGAGGTATCGCCAGGGTCTTTCCCTTCATAAACAGCCTTCAACACCCGGCGTAGAATTTTTCCGCTCTGGTTTTTGGGCACTTGTTCAATCATGTGGAATTCAGCGGGGATGGCGGAAGTGGATACTTTATTTGACACATGAACGCGGCATTTGAGCTCCAGCTCTTTGCTCCAGGCAGCGCCGCTGCGCAATTTCACAAACGCAACAATCCGTTTGTGCATAATGGGGTCATCCGCCCCAATTACAGCCACATCCGCGATTTCTGGAATTTCCAACAGCGCGCTTTCAACTTCAAATGGGCCAACCAGGTGCCCGGCTGTGTTAATCACATCATCCGCGCGGCTCACATACCAGAAATACCCATCGCTATCTGTAAACGCCAGGTCTCCGGCAACGTAAATATCGCCGTGGAATTTTTCAGCATAAGCCGTGTCATTGTGGAAATAACCGCGAAACATCGACCCCCATCCTTTATGGAGGCATAACAGGCCCTGCTTGCCAGGCGGCAGCAACCGCATATTCTCATCGCAAATGAACGATTCAATGCCTTCTCTTGGCTTCCCCATTGACCCGGGCTTGACCTTCATTGGTGGTCGGTTGGCAATCATCATTGACCCGGTCTCCGATTGCCACCAGTTATCATAAACCTCCACGCCGAAAATTCGCTTGCCCCAATGGTAGATTTCAGGATTTAGTGGTTCACCAACGCTATACATGCGTTTGAGGTGTTGAAAATCTCGCTGAGAGAATTTACTCTCTTCCTCTTGCATTAACATACGCAGCGCTGTAGGGGCGGTATACCAAACGGTCACCTTCTCTTGCTCCAGGAGCTTCAGCCAGTTATCGGCGTTATAAGTGCCATTATATTGAAGCTGACGCGCCGCGGTAGTGAATGGCGCAATGATGCCATATACCAGCCCGGTGATCCATGCTGGATCTGCTGTACACCAGTACAGGTCATCCGCCTGGAGCTGCATGATTTCTTTGAACGATTTTTCGATATCAGCAATCGCCCCGTGCACATGCAGCGCCCCTTTTGGTTTTCCGGTTGATCCGGAGGTGTATTGTAAGAACGCCGGGGTTTCTGCATCCAGGGAATGGGGGTAATCGAAAGCTGAGGAACTTTTCGAAAGCAAACGTTTCAAGCTGAGCACATGGTCGTTTTGATCTTCGTCGATATCGACCACCAGTATTCGTTCAAGTGTTGGGAGCTGGTGTTTAATTGAGATGATCTTCCTGAGAAGGCTCTTTTTTGTGATGATGACCCGGGCGTTACTGTTTGAAAGCCTGTCCAGTAACCCCGCTTCTCCAAGCGTGCTAAAGAGGATACTTGAAATAGCCGCATTTTTTAGCACAGCAAAAAAGCAACTGATCAGCATCGGGCTGCGCGGGATAAACAAGCTGACAGTGTCACCGGGGTTGACGCCAATTTCCTGAAGAATCCCGGCGATGCGGTTAGACATGGTTTCGAAATAGCTGTAAGAAAAAGACGTTTTGGAGAGGTCATTTTCAACCCACAGGAGGAGCTCTTTTTCTCCTTCTCCGTTTTCGATAAACCTGGTTAGACCAGCGTAAGCGATATTCTCGACCTTTTTCATCGAACCTCAATATCAGGAGATTATCGTACAGTTGGAATGGTTGAGATTATTCAAAGCCGCTCCCAGACCAATATATCATCAAAAACGCGAGATGGGTAGAATTGTCATACTGAAATTTGTCTTTATGAGAGTTCAGTCACATCCATAGAGCTGTTGAGGGAACAAAAAAGACGGATTCTAACTTCAACCGATGAGGTTGTAATTTTCCGCCTGTGACGAGTAAAGGTTAACGATAAGGGTAGAAACAAGAAATTCTAAGAAGCCGAATTTTTATGCTTCAATGGTCGACGGAAAAAAGCTGATGAGAAAGAGATTTTCATTACGGGTATAATCGCTCTGGTTGAGCGTAAAAGGATATGTTGTTAGCGCCAGGTAATGGGGTTGATTCATATCGCCCAAACGGATGGTTTCTGTTTAATACCTCAGGAACGTAACTTTTCCGTTTAGTTCTCGCACTCAGCTGGATGAGTGAAGCGGGCGCAGATTCTTTGACCATAAACAATCGATCATGCAGGAAGAATTGATTAACACATGACACAAAAAAAAGACCGCAGAATTACTCAAACAGAAGATGCGTTTATCAGAGATGATTTAGAACAAATGAAATTTGCCCAAAACTATAATCAAAAGAGGGCATTTCCCCGCAGCTTGCTGCGAAAAATAGTAAGATTAAAGGATGAGTGAGGCTTGGAGGAAGAGTCACAACATATCGATTTTGATTTACCACTTTGTATGTCCAGCAAAGTATCGGAAAGTAG
>JAAZNW010000133.1 GCA_012798065.1 Chloroflexota bacterium | reverse complement strand
TTACTACTGAATGGAAGTCCTGACGCGCGGCACGTTGTCCTCGATCCCCATCAGACCTCGGCCTATGCCGGTCGCGGGCTCCAGATCCTTGAATCAGCCGGGGTTACGCCGCTTGTGGAGTTCCACAGCGAAAGCTCACAGCTCGCGCTTCCGCAGTTTCTCAAGGAGGGCCGGCAGTTCGATCTGGCCTTTGTCGACGGCAACCATCGGTTCGATGCGGTCTTTGTGGACCTGTACTACCTGGGACACCTGGTGCGCAAGGGCGGGGTGATCATCCTTGACGATTATCAACTCCCGGGCATCCGGCGGGCGGCTGCGTTCTTCGTGAGCAATCTCGGCTGGACGGTCGAGGAGATCTCACCCCCTGATATCGAGCATCACTGGGTGGTCCTTCGCACGTCGGAAGAGGAAGACAGGCGGGACTTTCGTTCGTTCGTTGAGTTCTAGGGGCGGGCGAGTGGGCGAGAAAGCGAGTGAGCGAGAAAGCGAATAGGCGAGAAAGCGAGAAAGCGAGTAAGCGCGAACACACCTTTTTCCCTTTGCAAGGTTTCCGCACCTTGCGAAGGGTTCTGACGCTACTGCAGTTGAGCGGCCCTCTCGCCTCCTCGCCCATTCGCTTTCTCGCTTACTCGCTTTCTCGCTTTCTCCGTCACTTGTCTTCGCGCATGTAGGGCGTTCCCAGGGCGGCGGGCGCGCCGATGCGGTGGCTCAGGGCTTCCCACCAGGTCATCGCCACAAGGACGGCGATGGTGATCAGGTAGGGGAGCATGTTCAGGTAGGCTGAGGGGATGGTGGTTCCCCCGGCCTGGAGGCGGAACTGGACGGCGTTGATGCCGCCGAAGAGCACGGCACCCAACACGGCGCGCGCGGGGTTCCACATAGCGAAGATCACCAGGGCAATGACGATCCAGCCGCGCCCGCCGGTGATGTTCTCGGCCCATCCGGGGGCGTAGGCCAACGAGAGATGCGCACCACCGAGGCCAATCAGGGCACCACCCACGATAGTGTAGAGATAGCGGGTCTTGATCACGTTGATGCCCATGGCATCGGCGGTCTGCGGGTTCTCGCCGACGGCGCGAAGGTTGAGTCCGTTGCGGGTCTTGTAGAGATAGGCCCAGGCCAGCGGCACGAGCAAGAAGAGCGCGTAAGTGAGGAGATCCTGTCTGAAGAAGGCTCCCAGGACCGGGATCTCACCCAAGCCAGGGACGGCGAGCGGTGTGAAGCGCGGGCCAATCATACCGACCAGGTTGTAGTTGTTGGAGGCCGGGCCGAGTCGCTCGCCGAGGAAGCTGGCCAACCCCGTGCCGAAGAGCGTGATGCTCAGACCGCTCACGACCTGGTTAGCGCGCATCGTGACGGTAAGGAACGCGTGCATTGCGGACAACGCGGCGCCAACGATCATCGCCACCAGCAGTCCCAGCCAGACACTGCCGCTGTAATAGGCGGTTGCGAACCCCGTGACGGCCCCCATCAGCATGGTGCCCTCGACGCCCAGATTGAGGATCCCCGAGCGTTCGGTGTAGGTCTCTCCGATGGCGCCATAGATGAGCGAGGTGCCGGCGCGCAGCGTGATCGTGAGGATGGAGGTGAGGAGCGTCAGGGTCTCGGTCATGCGATGTCTCCCGCCACGTGGGGCTCAACGGTTTCCACGGGCTCACCATCGTCCGCAGCCTCTCGATTCTCGATGCCTGGCTCAGGGCTCCTGGGCCGTGAGAAGTGGAGCGAGTAGTCGCGGAAGATGCTGCCAGCAAGCATCGGGATGAGCAGCATGCCCTGAAGGACGACACCCACGGACGCGGGTAGCCGCATGCGGATCTGGATCTGGTCGCCGCCGACGAGCAGCGCTGCCATGAGGAACGCCACCAGGACGACGCCCAGGGGAT
>JAAZNW010000031.1 GCA_012798065.1 Chloroflexota bacterium | reverse complement strand
CCGGAACAACCAGTGAGCGGATGCCATCCAATCCCCCCAATTGTTCTACCAGTTCTGGCCCTATTGTCCCCTGCCCCGCAATCACCTGCGCGTCGTTATAAGGAGAAATGAATGTTTTCCCGCTAGTTTGAGCATGAGCCAAGGCCTGTTTTTCAGCCTCAACATACCCACCTCTCACCAGGCGAACATCAGCGCCAAACTGGCGCATCGCGTCAATCTTACTCGCGCTGGTGTTTTCAGGCACAAATACCATGCAGGCGCTCCCCCGGCTGGCAGCAGCAAAGGCAACTCCTTGCCCATGGTTCCCTGCCGAACAGGCGACCAACCCCCCTTTCAACGCACTCTTTTCCAAACTCAATACTTTATTCGAGGCTCCTCTCAATTTAAAAGAGCCTGTTTTTTGATGGTTCTCCCATTTACATAGAATGTTTAATTGTGGGTCTTTGGTAACAGGGGTCTGTTCGATGATTGGCTGGATGCGCTTCTTGGCGTCGATCACCCATTCAGCCGTTATCACTTTCGCTCCAAAATCCTCAACGCCTTTGCAGGGTCATCAGTGAAGAAACCATCCACTCCATAGTCGATCATCCTTCGTAAATCAGTATCCTCGTTGACCGTCCAAACGTGTACCCTTCTTCCCCGTCTTCTTTCTGTATTCATCAACTGCGGGGTAACATCATCCAGGTAGGGGTGGATGATTTTTGGTGACAACTGGGTGAATAAGGCGGAACGAGAAGCAACGCCAAGTACACCCTGCGAAGCCAGCAGAGCGACCGGAACATCTGGGAGCAGTGTTTTCATCTTCTTCAGGTTTCCAGGAATGAAGGAGGAGAATAATACTTCATTCTCTAACTGGTGTCGCTTAACGATCTCAGCCACGATCGGCACCAGGTTATCATGACGGGAAGCGTAATTCGTCAATTCCACGTTGATAAAAATGCGTTTACCGACACTCTCAAATACTTCATCCAGAGTGGGTATTTGTTCCCCTGCGTAAGCATCAAAGCGGTATTGCGCGTTCAATCCCTTCAGAGAGGCTAAGGTCATCTGGTTTACCCGTCCAGAACCATCTGTGGTACGGTCAACAGTTTGATCGTGGATGACCACCGCCTTCCCATCAGCGGAAAGCTTTACGTCCAACTCGATCGCATCCGCCCCCTGGCTTACCGCCAGTTCAAAGGCTGCGAGGGTATTTTCCGGGGCGTATTGACTGGCACCGCGGTGAGCAAAAACAACAGGCTTTGGCAAATCGTCGAGCATTTACAACTCCACAAAATAGGATGAGGCTGCTTGATCGATCATTTCACGCGACATGACCGGTTCAATAGAGAAATAGCGTGAAATATCAATGATCTGATCGCAAAGATCTCGAGGGTGCGAGGCTCGCAGTTTGCGGTTGTGTTTGGCATACCATTCCTCCAAGAGGTAGTTCAATCCCTCGTCAGAAAACACAACCCCTTTCTGCGCGGCCACCCGCATGAATATCTCGCGGTAATGCACTGCATCGGGGTCTGTGATCTCAATTTTGTGCCGCAGTCGCCGCAAGAACGCTTCATCCACTAAATCCTTTGGCGGCAGGTTGGTGGAAAACATCACCAGCACATCAAAAGGCACTTCGATCTTTCGCCCCGTGTGTAATGAAAGGTAGTCAATGCGATTTTCAAGAGGAACAATCCAGCGGTTCAGCAAGTCGCGCGGGCGCACCTGCTGCCTTCCAAAGTCATCAATTAAGAGGATTCCGCCGTTCGCTTTTACCTGAAAAGGAGCTTCGTAAAACTTCAGGGTTTCGTTAAAAACCAGGTCCAGTCCGGTCAGCGTCAATTCTCCGCCCACCATAATAAAGGGTCTTTGAATCTTCACCCAGCGCTGATCTTTCCTGCCTTTCATCCCCCTGTTTTGCGGGCCTGTTTCGTCTTCGGCAGCCAGCTGGTGGTTCATAGAATCGAACATGGTAATGACCTGGCCGTCGACAAATATAGCGTAGGGAATATACATTGTTTGCGTGAGCACCTGGTTGCCAATCGCGCGGGCTACACTGGTTTTCCCGTTCCCTGGTGCGCCGTAAATGAAAATGGAAGTGCCAGAATTGACTGCCGGGCCTAATCGATGGAATACCTCGTCGCCAAAGACCAGGTCGCCCATAATTTGACGCATATTACGGCTGGTCACAAACATTCGGCCACGGCTTTGCCGGAGCACGGATTCATTATAGGCTTCAAGCGGCACTGGCGCTGGTCCGGCGTATTGGCAGCGATCGAGCGCTTCGCGCGCGTGGGTAATACCCGCGCCGGTGATCGCATACAAATAAGCGCCTTCCCCTAACCCCATCTGAGAAGATTTGACCTCTACAAGCTTATCCCGTTTGAGAGCATCCAGCAGTTGGTCCACCATCCCTGTAAAAGGCAGGCATAAAGCTTCTGCCACCTTGTAGCCTGTCATGAATCCCTGGAAATACAAAATTTTCAAAGCCAGGTCCTGAAGGAACAGCGCGCTGAGACCAGTATCTTCTATTGTATTAATGGGGTTTGGGGAGAAATGGCTGCTACTACTCACCTCAGGATTAATTCTGGGAAATGATGAGGACTGAGTTTGATCCGTCACAAAGACCCTCCGCTGATAATTGAAAAGGATGAATGCAGTAAAAATGATTATAGCATGCCAGCAAGAGGATTAATTCACTTTCGGTTGACTGGTACTCTTCCTTTCAAATCTGATATTTACAATGACCGCCCCTAAGAAGGCTAGAGCCAGGCCTATAATGCCCGCCAAGTCCTGGGTTTCCTTCAGGAAGATCCAGGCGAAGATGGCGACGAAAACCAGCATGGTGCCGTTGATGATGGCAGATTCCATGGCATTCAACGTCTGTAATGTGTAATTCCACACAACAAAAGTGAAGGCGGTGTTAACCAGCGCCAGCACCAGAATGATCACCCAACTTTGAAGCCCGAGATGAGGTAAACCTTGCCATAAGATGCCTGCCACCAACATCGGGATCGAGCCGATTCCCATGGCTGTAAGGGTTACTGCGATGGGGTTTACCCTCCCGCCTGAATTGATCTTGCGCGTCACAACCGTTCCAATGGCGTTCGCCAGCAGGCAGATCACCCCAAAAACAAACCCGAGGGTGGAATTGCCTGAGAAGCCATCAGGGTAAAAGAAAACGAACATGCCAGCCAGGTTAATCAGGACACCCAGCACCTGAACCTTCGTTGGAAGCTCCTTAATGAGAAAAATCGCCGAAATCGTGACCAATATCGAGGTCAGGTTGAGTAACAGGCTGAGTGTGGTCGCCGGCAGGTAATCAAGGCTCAAGAATTGTGTTCCCTGGGCAACAAAATAAGAAAAGACACCCATCAGGATGATCAGCCGCCAGTCACTCTTGTTGAAATCACGGATCTGCTGTCTCACCTTTTTCTGGAAGATGAAAGGCAGCAAAAATAGAAAAGCCAAAAAATACCTAAGCCCGGCAAAAGTGAGCGCGGGGATATCTTTAAGGCCAATTTTGATCAGCACACAGGAAGAAGCCCAGATGATCACCATCAGAAAATTCAACAGGATGGCTTTGATTCTGCTCGGTGTTTTTTCCATATCAGAAACCGACCGCTGAAATCTTCATATCTCGGATGTTAAGCTGCAAAGTGTCCATACCGTTGTAGTGGTTAACCTCAACAGTATAGGCAAGATCAAAGCGCGGTTTTTCTTCATACCAGGTCTGATACCAGGCGGCCTGGTTAAACGCCACCGCCCGATTGATCGGGCTTCCTCGAACCGAAAAGCTGAGGTGCGTGCTTTCTTTTCCCATCACCTGCATGCGGTCCACCACTACCCCGCGGGAGACAAACAATGGCGCGGGGTTTCCCATTCCGGTTGGTTGCAACTGGTCGATCATCCTGTAGTATTCAGGTTTGAACCGGCTTAACTCGATTTCCATATCAGCCCTGAGTGTTGGGCGTAAATCCTGCGCGCTCAATTCGCGAGCCGCGATCTCTTGTAAGCGCGCGATCAGTCGGTCCTCGTTCTCCATCTTCACGGTGAAACCCGCTGCTAGCTCATGTCCGCCGTGCCGCACGAGCAAGTCAGCGCATTCATCCAATGCTTTGGTGATATGAAAGCCATTAATACTTCGACAGGAAGCACGGATGGTATCCCCTAACCGTTCTCCCACAATGGCGGGGCGGTGAAATTTTTCAACCAGCTTCGATGCCACCAAGCCAACGATCCCTGAGCTGAACTCGGAATCAAACGCGGTGATAAGGTAAGTCGATTCCAGGTGGGTCACAGCGCCCTGCGCTTTTTCTTGTGCTGCCAGCGTGGCTTTTTGTCTTTCTGAATTCTGATTATCCAATACCTGAGCCGCTTTGACCGCGTCTACGGCTGATTTCGAAACCAACAACTCATAAGCCTGCAGGGCAGATTCCATCCTGCCAGCAGCGTTCAATCTTGGTCCCAGGATGAAGCCAATATCCGTGGCGGTGACCTGCTGCACGTTTCGTCCCGATACCCCGATCAAGGCGTTTAAACCCACTCGGCTGCCATTCCTGAGGTGATTAAGTCCCCTCGCGACCATAATACGATTTTCACCGGTTAACGGGAGCATATCAGCAACCGTTCCCAGCGCCACCAGGTCTAACCACTCATCTGCCTTGCCAACGTCCATCCCTTTTTTGATAAATAAAGCCTGGGCGATTTTGTAGGCCACTCCCACCCCAGCCAGGTCTTTGTACGGGTACGGATCACGTTCCTGTTTGGCACAAAGAACCGCGTACCCCGCGGGCAGATCTCCTTTTGGAAAGTGGTGGTCGCTGATGATCAAATCGATACCCAAATTGCTGGCGGTAATGGCTTCTCGCGGTGAGCGGATACCACAATCAACGGTTAAAATAACTTTCGCGCTATGCTCACTGGCCAGCGTTTGAATGGCCTCGTCATTGAGCCCGTAACCTTCTTCAAACCGATTAGGGATGTAGGGTTCCACGTTTCCGCACAACCGCTGCAGCACCTCTACCATCATCACGGTCGCAGTGACACCATCCACATCGTAATCCCCATAGACAACAATTTTTTCACCGTTGTCTATTGCCGCGACCAGTCGATCAACTGCTGACTCCATTCCGAGCAATAAAAAAGGATCTGCCAATTCGCCATCATTGGAAAGATACTGCTGGGCGCCCTGAGCGGTACGAATGCCGCGGTTGTAAAGCAGTTGCCGAAAAAATGGCGGGTAATCTGCGAGCGCTTCATCCGCCATTCCATCGATTTTTGGAGCAATTTCCCACCTTTTCGTTAGATTTCTTTCAGCCATCGAAAAGTCCTTTTTTATCTAGCGATCTCTTCCATCAATAAATGATCAATTAGGCCAGGTAAATTCCGCTCAAGTATAAACGAGCAGCCAATCACCCGCAAGGCGGTTATCGTCTTCAGCCCCATCAAGTAAAATAGAAGGATGGATAGGATGAAAAAATGACCCAGGACCAAACCTTCACGCTTATTATCCTGCTCGCCGCGGTCATTCTGTTCGCGTCGAACCGTGTTCGCGCGGACATGATCGCTCTCATCGTGATGGTATCCCTTGGTCTAACAGGAGTGACCAGCGCTGATGAGGCTTTTTCTGGCTTCAGCAGTTCCGCTGTGATGACCATCCTTGGCATCTCGATCATCTCCATCGCCCTACAAATCACCGGGGCAACCAATTCACTTGGCAATATTCTCCACACGGCTGGTAAAGGCAATGAGAAATTGGTCATTCTCCTCGTTACCTTGTTTGGCGCCCTGGTATCTCTTTTTATGAACAACATCGCCGCTGTCGGAGTGCTGCTCCCGGCAGTGATGACCCTTTCTCGCCGCAGTAAGATCTCGCCCTCACGCCTGCTGCTGCCGCTGGCATATGGCACCATTTTGGGGGGTATGGCGACGCTCTTAACTACTTCGAATATTATCGTCAGCGGCGCCCTCAAAGACGCGGGGCTGCCGTATTTCGGGCTGCTGGATTATTTTCCGATTGGCGGGCCTGTAATGCTGATGGGAATTCTTTACCTGTCCTTCATCGGCTTCCGTTTGCTCCCGGCGAAATCTCCAACCAATAAAATTGAGGATAGACGTGAGTTCACAGAGAAATTAAGCGATTTTTACCAGGTGGGGAAGAACCTGGTGAAAATTGAACTCCTGCCCCAGTCTGAAATGGCCGGCAAGACCATCGCCAACGGGCACTGGTATAACCGGGTGCATGTGAATATTCTCGCAGTACTGAGAGAAAAAGAAAATATCTTTTCCCCCGACCCCTGCACGATGCTTAAACCAGGCGATATTTTAATTGCCCGCGGAAAAGTCACAGAGCAATCCGCAAAGGACCTGAACCTGCGGGTTTCCGCAATCAATAACCAGGAAATCAAGATCACAGATGAAGCCCACCCACTGGCAGAGGTCATTATTTCTCCTCATTCGCGCTTTATTGGCAAATCGCTCCAGCAGATGGACTTTCGCGAGCGTTATCAGTTAAATGTGGTGGGAGTCTGGCGCGGCGGCAAACCGGTAGAAGGAGAGTATGCTGACCTGAGCCTCCACTTTGGTGATGCGCTTCTCGTTCAAGGCCCTTCCATTCAAATCCGCAACCTCAAGAAAAGCGAAGACCTTGTTGTTCTCGAGGAAGATCCGGACGCGGTGCTTCTTCCCCGTAAAGGCCTGTTGACCATCTTCATCACTCTCCTGACCCTCACCATCGCTGGGCTGGGTTTTCTGCCGGTGGCGCTGGTTGTAATGGGAGGGGCTGTGCTGCTCATCCTCACTGGCTGCGTCGGGTTGAACGATGCGTTCCGCAGTATTGAATGGAAAGCCATTCTGCTTATCGCCGGTTTGTGGCCAATGAGCATCGCGCTTCAGTCCACCGGGTTGGCTGAAATGGCCGTAAACAGCCTTCTACGCCTAAGCGGCGGCTTACCTCCCTTGCAGCTGGCCGCACTGTTCCTGTTCGTGGCTGCATTGCTCACACAACTGATGAGCGGACAGGTCACCGCCATCGTCATGATCCCGCTGGCGCTCGTTTCAGCTCAGCGCATGGGGATCGACCCGCGACCTTTCGCCATGGCGGTTGCTATGGGCTGTTCGCTGGCTTTTATTTCTCCTCTGGGACATCCCGTCAACATTATCGTGATGAATCCAGGCGGGTACACGCTTAAAGACTATGTGAAGGTGGGTCTTCCGCTCACAATCGCGGCTTTTTTGTGCGTTATTTTCGCGATCAAGCTCTATTGGGGGCTATAATACAACTCCATGGAACAAATCGACTTCTCTTATACCCTGCTCAAGGAGCAGGGATCGGCCAGGGCTGGGATTT
This sequence comes from Chloroflexota bacterium, assembly GCA_012798065.1. Classification (GTDB taxonomy): domain Bacteria; phylum Chloroflexota; class Anaerolineae; order Anaerolineales; family Anaerolineaceae; genus UBA6107. The sequence goes on along the minus strand of JAAZNW010000031.1, from coordinate 4,463 downwards.
TCTTCACCCCGCACGGGCCGATTGAGACACCTGTTTTCGCCCCCGTAGGCACGCAGGCTACAGTCAAAGCCGTTACCCCCGCGCAGCTGGAGCAAACCGGCGCCACACTGGTACTGGCCAATACCTACCACCTTTATCTGCGCCCCGGCGCGGAGTTGGTGGCAGCCCACGGCGGTTTGCACTCGTTCATGCAATGGCAAAAACCCCTGCTCACAGACTCCGGCGGGTTCCAGGTATTTTCACTCTCCGGCTCGCGGAAGGTGGATGAGGACGGCGTGACCTTTAAAAGCCACATCGACGGTTCCATGCACCGGTTTACGCCTGAAAGCTCCATACAGATTCAAGAACTGCTCGGCGCGGATATCATCATGGCTTTCGACGAGTGCGCCGTGCCTGACGACCTGCTTTACAGCCGCGTCGCGCTCGAACGAACCCACGCCTGGCTGGAGCGCTGCATCCGTCAGAAAAAACGCCCCGACCAGGCGCTGTTCGGCATCGTCCAGGGTGGTGTTTTCGCGGAACTGCGCCGCGAATCAGCCCGCTTCGTCTCTTCGTTTGACCTACCCGGCGTCGCCATCGGCGGGCTTTCCGTCGGCGAAACCAAGGCGCAGATGCACGCGGCGCTCGAAGAGGTCACACCTCTCTTGCCGCGAACCAAACCCCGCTACCTGATGGGCGTCGGCTCTCCCGAAGACCTGGTGAACGGCATCCTGCGCGGCGTGGATATCTTCGACTGCGTCTTGCCCACCCGGCTGGCCCGCCACCAGGCGGCGTTCACGCCGAACGGACGCGTCAACCTGATGAACAGGATGTTCGCGCATGATTTCAACCCCATCGATGAGAGCTGCCATTGTTACACCTGCCAGCACTTTTCACGCGCCTACCTGCGTCATCTGATCGTAGCCAAAGAAATGCTCTCAGCCACCCTCATTTCAATTCACAACATTCAGTTCCTCGTAGACCTGGTGAAGCGTGCCCGCAAGGCGATCCTGGAGGGCAGTTTCCCGCTTTTCGCCTCCTCCTTCCTGGAAGCCTATCAAATCAAGGAGCCTTCATGAGCCTTATCCAATCTCTCATCCTGGGAATCATCCAGGGTTTCACTGAGTTTTTACCCATCTCTTCATCCGCGCACCTGGTGCTTGTGCCCTTCCTCTTCAACTGGGCCATCCCTGAGAACCAGGTTTTCCCCTTTGACGTGTTGGTTCAGCTGGGTACCCTGGCAGCGGTGATTCTCTATTTCTGGAAAGACCTGTGGAAGATCATCAAAGCTTTTGTGACCGGGCTCATCCGGCGCCAACCTTTCGCGGAGGAAGACGCGCGCATGGGCTGGTACCTGTTGCTCGCCACGCTCCCGGCTGGCTTCGCGGGTATTTTCCTCAAAGAGAGGGTTGAAGCCGCCTTCAACAATCCCAGGCTGACCGCTTTTTTCCTGTTCGTCACTGCCGTATTCCTGGTCGGAGCTGAGTTCTTCGGGCGCCGCAGCCGCCAGCTGGACAAAATGACCTGGAAAGACGCGTTATGGGTGGGCGTCTTTCAGGCGTTCTCCATTTTCCCCGGCGTTTCACGCTCCGGTTCAACCATTGCCGGCGGAATGACGCGCAATTTCAAACGCCCTGCGGCGGCGCGTTTCGCCTTCCTCATGTCCATTCCAATCATGCTCGCTGCGGGCATCTTCAGTCTGCCAGATCTCTTTGCCGTTCCTGATTTGCCCGCCTTTCTGCCCATCGTGCTGGTTGGGTTTATCGCCGCCGGTGTGGTTGGGTACCTTTCAATCCGCTGGCTGCTGTCCTTCCTGGTCAAACGCTCGCTGATTATTTTCGCTGTGTATTGCATTTTGTTGGGTTCCGCCGTACTCATTATCAGCGGTATCCGTCAAACCAGCCCCAATGTGGCTGGCACTGCGCCAGGCGCGCCTGCCGCGGAAAGCGCGGAGTATCCTCCGCAGACGCCAATTTCCATCCAAGAAACACTGCCGCTGGAAATCTCACCCGCGTTGGACTGGCTGCGACCGCGCATCAGCGGCTGCGCTGACGCCATCCCCGGCCTGGCGCTCGTGACCGAAGGCACGGTTCCAGCCAACGGCGAACCCATGCAGCTGAGCTGGGGTGAGCCGCCAAACTTGAAAAGGAAAGCAGTGATCATCGGAGAAGACGACCTGGTTTTCACCGTCAACCCGCGCAACCCGCTGAGAGAGCTGCCCCTCGCGCTGCTGCAGCCCCTGCTTTCTGGTGAACTCAATTCCTGGGGAGAAGTTCAGGTTGCCTGCCCCGAGTGTTTTTCCGCCGGTCAACTGGATGAGCTCGTCGACCAGCCTGTGGAAGTGCTGCTCTACCCTTCCAATGTGGATGCGCGCCGCGTGATGGACGAAGCCCTTTCATCCGCGCCTGTGCGCACAAATGCCTCTTCCGTCCTCGTGCCATCAGCGGAGATGATGAAGCAAGAAGTCTCCTCCGCCCTCAACGCCTTTGGCACCCTACCCTCGCGGGCGGTTGACGAAACGGTCAAGGTCATCCCCATCCAAAACGGCGCCGAAACGCTCAAAATTACCCGCCCGCTGCTCGCCACCAGCGCCGCCGAAGCACAGCCCCTGACCCTTCAGTTTCTCACCTGCCTGCAGGCGGCTATTACGCCCTGAGCTCGCGCCACCTTCATCGCTCGTTCCTCTGCATCCTCAGGAGATAACCTGGTCGCCTGGTAAATGGATCTGTCGCGCTTACGCGGTTTCCAGGTAACGCGCCAGTTCCCAATCGGTCACATCCAGGCGGTAGCGCTCCCATTCTGCCCATTTCGCGCGTCTGAAAGCGTTGTAGAGGGTCTCACCCAAAGCCTGCTGGATGACGGAATCCTTTTCAAGTTCCACCAACGCCTCGCGCAGCGACCCCGGCAGTTCCACAATGTTCAGGTTCTGGCGTTCTTCGCGTGATAGTTCGTACACATTCACATCGTTCAGCGGTTCAGGAGGGGTAAGTTGCTGCTTCATCCCGTCCAGGGCTGCCGCCAGCATGCTGGAATACGCCAGGTAAGGGTTGCAGGATGGATCGGGGCAGCGTAGCTCCGCACGCACCGATGTGGTCATCCCCTCCAGCGGACGGGGGATGCGGATGAGCGCGGAGCGGTTGGTTTGCGCCCAGCCCACGTACACCGGCGCTTCATACCCCGGCACCAGGCGCTTGTACGAGTTGACCGTGGGCGCAGTCACCGCCGAAAAAGCTCGCGCGTGCGCCAGCTGCCCGGCGATGAACCCATAAGCCAGCGGCGAGAGGTGATACTCGTCCGCTGCGTCGTAGAACAGGTTGTTGCCCCGCAGGTCAAAGAGCGACTGGTGGCAGTGCATCCCCGAACCGTTAATGCCAAAAATCGGCTTGGGCATGAAGGAAGCGATCAAGCCGTTCTGCGCGGCGATGGCTTTGACCGTATATTTGAGCGTGAGCACGTTGTCCGCGGAGCGCAGCGCGTTGCTGAAGTGAAAATCAATTTCGTGCTGCCCCAGGGCGCACTCGTGATGTCCCACTTCCACCTCCAACCCCATGGAGTCCAACGCCTGCATCAATTCGGTACGCACGCGCACCGCCTCATCGTTGGGCGAAAAGTCGAAGTAACCGCCCACATCATGCGGCACAGGGTGGATATCGCTGCTGCCGTTGCGGCGGAAGAGGAAGAACTCGGGTTCAGAACCGACCATTAAACGCATGCCGCGCTCTTCAAGCGCCGCCAGCTGCCGGCTCAGGTTACCGCGAGGGTCGCCAGCGAACGGCGTGCCATCCGGGTTGTAGATGTTGCAGAAAAGGCGCGCGCGGCGCATGTTCTCTGGCGACCAGGGCAGCACCGCGTAGGTGTCAATATCTGGTTTCAGGCGCATATCACTTTCCTGGATGCGCGCGAATCCCTCGACGGAAGAGCCGTCGAACCAGATGCCCTGATTGACCGCGCCCTCCAGCCGTGAGATCGGCGCGTCTACGCTTTTTACCGTACCACTGACATCGGAAAACTGAAAGGAGATGAACCGCACCCTGTCTTCCGCCACCCGCTCTAAAAGTTCTTTCTTGTCCATTGTTGCGCTCCTATTTAATGAATTCAGGCATGCGTGGGGGCATGCCTTTTTTCAGACGCGTTTACAGCAGCCCTTCCGCTTAAAACCACAGGCACGCCATCCTGCCTGGCCGGTATCAGCTATCTGTGCCGCGCGTCGCCGCGTGGTTTTGTTCGCTGACTTGCATGGGAAGGGAGATGGAAGCCCCTGGCAGGGCTCCGGAGGCATCCGCTGATCGTTCGATTTTCCCCTATGCGATCCCCCCAGGGTTAACATCCTTCTCGCGAAGGAGAACCTCCTCCTCGTCATCTCGGCGAACCGAGATGCAGCCGCTGTTTCTCTCTTTATTCAATTGTGAATGGCGCCTATCATACAGAGGTCGCGGGGAAATGTCAATACCCGCGTGTTAGTTCACCTAAAATGTTACTAAGAT
>JAAZNW010000030.1 GCA_012798065.1 Chloroflexota bacterium | reverse complement strand
CGCTTCGTTGATCACGAGCTGCAGCTGGACGAACAGGATACGAAACGCGATGACATTGACCATGTCGTCAGCCGTATTGGTGATTTCGATGCGGATAACCGCGCGGGGTTGGAACGCACGCTACACCGTATATCCGCCATACGCAACCGGCACGGTGTGATCGTTGGTCTCACCTGCCGCGTAGGTCGCGCAGTGTACGGCACAATAGAAATCATCCAGGACCTTGTGGAATCGGGTAAAAGCATCTTGCTGCTGGGCAAACCCGGTATCGGCAAAACCACCATGCTGCGAGAATCCGCCCGCATCCTTGCCGAGAGCAAGCGTGTGATCATCGTCGATACCTCCAATGAGATTGGCGGTGACGGCGATGTGCCGCACCCGGCTGTGGGCAAGGCGCGGCGCATGCAGGTTTCTACTCCTTCACTGCAACACGAAGTGATGATCGAAGCGGTTGAAAACCACAACCCTGAAGTGGTCATCATCGATGAAATTGGTCGCGAACTTGAAGCCATGGCCGCTCGCACCATCGCTGAGCGCGGTGTTCAATTAGTGGCCACCGCCCACGGCCGCACATTAGAAAACCTGCTGCTCAACCCCACCCTTTCTGACCTGGTAGGCGGGATCGAATCGGTTACCCTGTCAGATGAAGAAGCCCGCCGGCGCGGCACACAGAAGACCGTGCTCGAGCGCCGCTCTCCGCCCACGTTTGACATGCTGGTGGAGTTGCAGGAGCGCGATCGCCTGGCAGTGCACCAGGACGTAGCCGCCGCGGTAGATACATTGGTGCGCGGTTATCCACTGCAGCCCGAGATTCGCTGGCGCGATGCCGCTAACGAGGTGCACGTAGAAAAAGCCCCTCAGCCGGCGGCTGCCCGCGGCATGGCCCAGGGTACCCGGCGCACCTATTCTGCCAGCGGCGAAGAGAAATCAGAACCGGGTTCACGCCATGCAGAAAGCCGGTACCTGCGTAACGCCTCCGCACCCTCACTGGCTTACGAGCAGGCTGTTGATCTTTCTGAGCGCCGACCGATAAACAAAATACGGATCTACCCTTACGGGGTGGCGCGTAATCGTCTGCAGCAGGCCGCGCACCGCCTTGGGGTGCCCGCCCTCATTGCCCGCGATGTCAGCGAAGCGGATATCGTGATGACTTTGCGCGCCTATTACCGCTCCCGCCAGCAGCCCATCACTGAAGCCGAATCCCGCGGTATCCCCATTTATGTATTAAGGGCCAACACCATCAACCAGATGGAACAATCGCTGGCCGAAATCTTCAACCTCTCCGAAGGGAATAACCAGAACCTGAACGAGGTAACCAACCAGACAGAATCTGCCATTCAGGCGGTGCTTAACGGTCAGCGCTGGGTCGATTTACCGCCCGCCTCTTCATCCATCCGCCGTATCCAACATGAGATGGCGCGCCAGGCGCAGCTTGTTTCGCACTCCTACGGGAAAGACCCCAACCGCAGAGTGCGCATCTTCCGGGAATAGGCGAAAGAAGACAGCATGTTCATCACACTGGAAGGTCCTGACGGCAGCGGTAAATCCATACAGGTCCCGGCTCTGGCGGAATTCGTCAGACAGCTGGGCTACGACGTGCTCACCACGCGTGAACCAGGCGGTACTTCTATCGGCGACCAGATACGCGAAGTGATCATGAGCATGAAAAACAAGTCGATGAACCCGCGCACCGAGATCCTGTTGTTCTGCGCCGCCCGGGCGCAGATCGTATCCGAGGTGATCCGCCCCCAATTGGAAAAAGGCGTGGTGGTCATCAGCGACCGTTACGCAGATTCAACCCTGGCTTACCAGGGCTACGGTCACGGTCTCGACCTCAAGGTGTTGCGCGGCATCCTCGACTTCGCTACAGGGGGGCTGACTCCCGACCTGACCCTGCTGCTGGATGTGGATGTGGAAACCGGTCTGTCCAGGCGGCAACAGGGCGGCGGCGAATGGAACCGGTTGGACGATTATGCGCTGGCGTTTCACCGGCGCGTACGCGACGGATACCTGGAACTGGCAGCCGCTGAACCGCAGCGCTGGGTGCGCATCGACGCCAGTCAGGCGCCACAAATAGTGCAGCAGCTCATGCAAGAAGCCGTGTTGCGGCGTCTGCGACCGAAAGTATAGAAACATCCAGGAGAAAGATTGAAGAAACTGGCTTGGCTGGTATGGGTATCACTATTCCTGGTTGCCGCTTGCGCCCCGGTCAGTCACGATAGCGCGCCGATCCCCGCTTCTGTCACCCCCTCTGCCACCTTACCATTTACGCCCGCGCTTTTCAGCACACCCATTGCACCCTCTCCGCAACCCGCGGTGACCACGCAACCAACGGTGGCGTTTGACCGAAGCCCGGCCGCGACCTGCGAGGTTGTGTCACTGGTCTCAGCAGGCGTTACGGGTGATTTCATACTTCCCCCTGAAGAGCAGGCTGATTGGAGCTACGGAAGCCCCTCCCCAGCGGTGACCATCATCTCCTATTGTCAATATCAACTCCCGGCGTGCCGTGTGCTCACAAACAGCCTGGCAGAACTTCAGCAACGCTATCCTGACGAAGTGCGCGTGGTGTTGCGGCAGTATCCCCAGCCGCAGACATACGACAAGTCATTGCTGGCGGCGTACGCTGCCGAAGCCGCAGGGATTGAAAATGACTTTTGGGGGATGAATGAACTGTTATATTCCAGGCAGCCCGATTGGATCAACCTGCCTGCTGACGCCTTCATGGATTGGGTGATGAAAGAAAGCCCAGGGTATCACATCGACGCTGAACAGCTAAAGGTGAACATGGAAAACCCAGCCGTAATGACAAGGGTAAAGCAGGTGATCGAAGACGCGACCCCGCTTGCGATTTCTACAACTCCAGTCTTATTCATGAACAACCTGCGAGTTAAAACCAGGCTTAACGCTGAATCAATGGCTGAGCTGGTGGAATACTTCTTGCTGCAGAAAACCGCTTTTACGGAATGCCCCGCGAACACCATCGACCCGCAAAAAACCTACCTTGCCACCTTTCACACTGAAAAAGGGAATATCGTGTTTGAGCTCTTTCCGCAGGTAGCGCCGATGGCGGTGAACAGCTTTGTCTTTCTCGCCAGGAAGGGCTGGTACGACAACTCCACTTTCTTCAGGGTCATTCCCGGCTATGTTGTTCAGGGTGGTGACCCTTCGGGATCAGGGCTGGGCGGCCCGGGTTATGTTTTCAGCAACGAGGTGGACCCTCAACTGCGCTTCAACACCCCTGGTTTACTGGGTTTAACGCACACCTCCGGTGGCATGAATGGTTCCCAGTTCTTCATCACTTACACCGCCCTGCCAGAACTGGACGGGCAGTTCACCATAATCGGTCGCGTGATTGAAGGTGTGAATGTGCTCAATGCGCTGCGCCCACGCAACCCTGAAAGTGACGTTATCCTGCTCCCGGCAGACCGGCTGCTCCAAGTAACCATCGAGGAAATAGAATGAATGTGCATACCCCTGCTGATAACGCACGCTCTCTCACCATCGCTCAGTTAGTGGTGAGCATTTTCGGGCTCACCACGCTCGTGGTGGTCTTCATCTGCCTGGTCGTTTTGCTGCTCATCGCCCCGTTAACCCGAGAATTCTCCATTGAACAGATCGACCAATTGCACGGCATACTGTGGATCACGCTGGCCGCTTTCCTGCTCACTCTGCCATCGCTCATCACTTCCATCCGCCGTCTTTCCGGCCGGCCTACCAGGCGGGTCCCGCGTGGCATGTTCCTGGCTGCCAGTATCGCGCTTGTGTGTTTGGCGCCGTTGGTCCTGCTGGGCAGGCTCGTTTCCGACTCCGCCAACTGGCAGTGGCTGTTGAAGGTTATCAACATTTTTATTGCCTTTATTCCATTGTGGTGGTTGTTGGAGCTGGGGAGGCTACGGCTGGCGAGATGCAGCGCCCAGCGGCAGTGGGGGGTTACCGTTTTCAGCTTTTACATCACCCTGCCCGTTGTGGTCATCGTGGAAATTATTCTCTTCGTTCTCATTGTGCTGCTGGCGGCGGTGTGGTTGGTGCAGCAACCTGAATTCTCGCCCCTGCTGGAACAATTCGAGCGGGCGTTTGCCAGTGGCTCATTTAACCCGCAGAACTTCACGTTTGACTGGCTGCCGCTACTGGAAAAACCCGGTGTCATCGTGGTCATCGTGTTGAGTATTTCGCTGGTTGTGCCAGTTATGGAAGAACTGCTCAAACCACTGGGAATATGGGCATTGGTTAAAAGAGGGCTCACTCCCTTAGACGGCTTCGTTGCTGGAATGCTCTGCGGGGCTTCGTTCGCCCTGTTTGAGAGCCTGTTTTCTCTCAGCAGCGTGAGCGGGGAAGAGTGGCTTTTCATAGTTACGGGTCGTGCAGGAACGGGTTTACTGCATCTCACCCTCACCGGTTTTAACGGCTGGGCATTGGCTTCTTCATGGAAAGACGGAAAAACCGCGCGAGTTGCCCTTACCTACATCCTCACTGTTTTCGTCCACGGCGCATGGAATCTTTTTGCCATGGCTATGGGTTTAAGTATGACAGGCGAGGAACTTCATTTGAGCGTCAGCCCCGTGCTCTCCGCTTCTGCTCCCTGGGTGCTCGGCTCTCTGGCGCTGGGGATGCTGGTGATGTTAATGGTGATGAACTGGCGCTTACGCCGCGCGCCTGCGGTTTCTCCATCATCCGCCGCGCCCCCACCGCTCCCGGCTGCCACCAGGGGATTGGAGTAAAATGAACCTGCCGTCAGAATACCGCTATCAACCACAGGAAGGTGCAAAATAAGATGAAGTCACATCGATTGCGCAGCATTATTGGTTTTTTGATGAAACAACTAACCCGAACAGAATTCATCGGCGTCGAGAACATACCCCCTGAAGGTGGTGTGCTGATCGCCTGCAACCACATGAGTCGGCTGGATATCCCCGTCCTTTTTATCACGCCCAACCGGCCAGAGATAACCGCCCTGGTGACCACCAAGTATCTAAAATACCCTTTATTGCGCTGGTTTATCGTCACCGCTGAGGGTATCTGGCTGGACCGTGATACGGCTGATTTTTCAGCCTTCCGCAAGGCCGTGGAAGCCTTGAAGCAAGGAAAAGCGTTGGGAATCGCGCCTGAAGGCACCCGCAGCCAGACGGCGAAACTGATTGAAGGCAAACCCGGTACCGCGCTGCTGGCTCTGCGCACCGGGGTTCCCATCGTCCCGGTGGCGATTGTAGGTACCGAAGACGGTATGAGCAAATTATTGCGCTTGAAACGCCCGCGCATCACTGCTGAATACGGTAAACCCATCATCCCGCCAAAGCTGGATCGCAGCAACCGCGAAGGACAGCTGCAAAACCTTACTGACGAAGTGATGTGCCGCATCGCTGCCATGATGCCCCAAAAGTACCATGGTTTTTACGCGGATCACCCGCGCTTGAAAGAGCTGCTCGCAGAACAAAAGAAAAACGCCGCCGGACGCTTGGGCGGGTAGAAGAAATGGTTAGCCAAGAACAAAGCGGGAACACTCATAACCAACCGTGTGAACCGACGCCTGCGCGCAGGCAAAGATCACGCTCGCTGCTCGCCTCGCTCCTGTTGGGCGCCTGTCTCTTTCTTGGTCTGCTTTTCGTGTTTGAGGGTTTATTTCGCTGGACTGATCTTGACCGTATCTTTGGCTGGCGCTCACTGGGCACCTATCACGGTCAATTTGAGATCAAGTGGTTTGAGCTGAGAGATTACGTCCGCTCTCACGGCGGTGTGGATGTGCTGCTGCTGGGCAACTCGATGGTGAACACGGGTATTGACCCCGATGTGTTAGCAACAGAATATGAAGTGCTCACCGGTGAACGCCTGCGCGTGTTCAACTTCGGCGTAGAGGGGCTCACAGTCGCGCCAAATTCGCATCTCGCGCGCGTGTTGGCGGCGCGTTATCACCCGGGCAGCATCCATTTTTTCACCGAAATGCGCGATTACGCCGCCGGTAATGGAGTGGAGGTGGAGCGCCGGTTGCTGGCTGACGAATGGATGAAAGCCCGCCTGGGCGGAAAAGAAACCGTTCGCACCTGGCTTAAAGAAAATTCCCGCGTAGTGCAGCACCTGCTCTTCTTCCGAAACTGGAGCCGGAGTGATTTCCTCGACTCCTCCCTGATGTTGGCGCGCCGTTTTGCCGACACTACAACCTCGGGTTATGAACGTGATGCCAATGTAGGCAAGAGCATCGAAATTCCGCCTGACCCGGCCGACCCCGATGAACAGGAAAACTTCAAACTCTTCACGAATTTTTCCATTGACCCAGGTAGGTTGGAGAACCTAAAAAGCATCCTTGATTTGCATGAAGATGGAACCCTGGTCGTCATTACTGAAATGCCAGTGCACGCCAATTACTTCACTTATTTTGGGAATGAACAGGCGCATGAAAATTATCTAAAAAAACTGGTACCGTTCGTTGAAAAGAATGGCGGAATCTTTCTGCCGCCACCCGATTGGCAGCGTTTTCCGCTCTACAGCCGGGTTGATCACCACCACCTGAATGCCATTGGCGCGGTACTGCACTCGCGCATGCTGGCTCAAAACCTGGCTGTTCTTTGCCTTGATCAAAGCACCTGCCTGCTGCCGGCGGCGGATGGGATGGCGTCGCCATGAACGTGACCGCGCTGGTCTTCTTCGTTTGCGCGGGTACTGCTGCGCTGGTTTACCAGCGACTGAAGCCTCGCTGGCGTATGCCGTGGCTGCTGGTCATTTCGGCGGGCTTTGTGGTTACCTGGTCATGGCAGTTCGTGTTGGTGCTGCTGGTGTACAGCGCGCTGAATTTTGCCTTAGGCCAGCTTGCTGATCCCGCAAAAACCCATGCCAGAGCCTGGGCGCGCGCCGGAATCCTGGTCAATATTCTGTTCCTGTTTGTGTTCAAGTACAGTGATTTCTACCTGCCGCAGTTCTCTGCCCTGCTCAGTTCGCTGGGAGCGCTCCAGCCCGGAAGCGTGTTGCACCTCTTGCTGCCGGTGGGGCTATCTTTTCTGATGGTGCAAAACATTTCCTACCTGCTGGATGTGGTCAACCAGCGGCTGCCCGCGGAAAAGGATTTTCTGCGTTTTTGCGTCTATATCTTCTATTTTCCTAAATTGCTTTCAGGCCCGGTGGAGCGCGCCCGCGCCTTTTTACCCAAACTCACCACACCGCTGAAGGTTGACCGTTCACTGCTGGAGCGCAGTGCCACACTTATTTTCACTGGTTTGCTGCGCAAACTGGCGCTGGCCAACCCGCTTTTCAACCTCATCCCTGCCCAGGCGTTTGTTACCCCGCTGGATTACCCGGGACAGAATCTGGTTTTCTGGCTGCTGGCGTACACCTTCGCCCTTTACAACGATTTCGCCGGGTATACGGCAATCGTGCGCGGCGTCAGCCTGTGGTTTGGTATCGAGCTCTCGGCGAATTTTAATTTGCCTTACTACGCGCGAAATTTCACCGAATTCTGGAACCGCTGGCACATCACCCTTTCAAACTGGCTGAGGGATTATATTTACTACCCGCTGGCCTGGTCTCTGCGGCGGCGGTTCCATCAGCAAGACCATTTTTTCAACATTTTCCTCCCGCCGATGGTGACGCTGCTGGTAAGCGGTTTGTGGCACGGTCTCTCCTGGAGTTTGCTGGTGTGGGGAGCCCTGCACGGTCTCTACCTGGTGCTGGAACGGCTGCCCTCGCTGGGGAAGGCTGTTGTGCCTGTCAACAAGCGCCCGCTCTGGCGCCAACGGCTGGGAACAGCGGTGACCTTTCTGTTCGCGTCGCTGGCCTGGGTGCCCTTCCGTATGCCGCTGCCCGCCGCCCTGCAGTACTGGCAGGGTTTGCTGCGCTGGAGCATGCCGGATTTCATCGGCCTTGCCCGTACGCTGGTGGGTTGGAGCCCTGTCTCAGGCTGGTCGCAATTTGATCTTCCCAACCCGATCCTGCTGCTTGTGCTCGCCGCCGCGCTACTCTTTGACCAACTGCAGCACCGCGCGGGCACCGAGGAATTCATGCTGAACCAACCGCGCTGGTTGCAGGTGCTGCTGACAGCGCTGCTTTTGTTGGTGGCGACGCTGGCGTTCTTCTCAGATACGACCGCCCCATTTGTGTACCAGGGGTTCTGAGCGGAATGGCTTCTGCGCGAATTGTTGAGGTTTTTATGCTTACGATGAATTTCCTTAGCCCGGGGTCAACGAAATGAAAAACCGCATCGAGTCTGTTTTGCTGTACTTGCTGCCCTCAGTTGGCGCCATACTATGGATCAGCATCTTTTTTGGTGTGCTGATGTCTGGCCCGCGCATGGTCAACGCTGATGGTGACCTGGGCAGGCATATCACCATCGGCGGTTATATCCTCGACAATCATCTCGTCCCCCTGCGCGATGTTTTTTCGCACACCATGCTGGGTGACCCGCTCACCCCGCACGAATGGCTCGCTCAGGTATTATTTGCGCTAGTGCATCGTTTAATGGGCATAAATGGCGCCGTCCTGCTCGCCGCGCTGGTGATTGCCACCGCGTTCTGGCTGGTTTACCGGCAGACCCGCGCGCAAAGCGGTTCCCTGCTCGCCGCTGCCATAGTGAGCATTCTCTCTCTGCTGGCTTCTTCCATCCATTGGTTATCACGCCCCCATATCTTCACCTTCCTGTTGCTGGCCTTGTGGATGGGCGTGCTCTACCAGATCAAACAAGGAAACACCCGGCGCTGGTGGCTGATGCCGTTGCTGATGATCGCCTGGGTGAACCTGCACGGCGCGTTCATCGCCGGCTTTGCCACCTGGGGATTGTGCGCCTTCGGCATGCTTTGGGAGAGATGGTTCACCCGCAGCGAAGAGAGAGAGTCTCCTCCCGTGGGATTCTGGAAGAGTTACCTGTTGGGCGGCGGGTTTTCACTGCTGGCCACCCTGCTCAACCCGGCCGGCCTGGGAATCTGGGGCACCAGCGTGGGTTATGTTGCCAACCGTTACCTGGTGGACCACACGGTTGAGTACCAGTCTCCCAATTTTCATGAGCCCATCACCTGGCTGCTGCTGCTCTTCATCGCGCTGTTGATCGTCGTTCTCGCCCTGCGGAAGCGCCACACAACCACTTTTCAATTGTTCCCCGCGGTGGCGTGGCTGGTGATGTCGCTTTACAGCGCGCGCAACATTCCGCTGTTTGCCATCGTGGCGGCGCCATTGCTGGCAAAAGCCTGCGTGGATTTTCTCTCAGGGCTGGAGTTGCCCGAACTTCTACGCCGCCGGGTTGAGAAGTTGGACGCCGGGTTGCTGAAGGTGGATTTGCGCTTAAAGGGTATCTTTTGGCCGGTGTTGAGTGTTGTTATAGTGGTGATTGGTTTTTCCGCCGGAATGACCTTCACCCGCGACGGAACGGCCAACGCGTACGACCCCGCCAAGTTTCCCGTGGGTGCGGTTGACTGGTTGGAGCAAAACCCACAGCGCGGAGAGGTGTTCAACTACTTCCCCTGGGGCGGGTACCTGCTCTACCGCCAGTGGCCTCAATGCCTGGTGTTCATTGATGGGCAAACCGATTTTTACGGCGAGGCGCTCACCCGGGAATACCAGCGCGTTATTGGCCTTGAAGACGGTTGGGAGGCAGTGCTGGATGGGCATAACGTGGGTTGGGTGATTTTGCCCGTAAAAGAACACGCGGCGCGCGCGCTCGAGCAACTAGATGGCTGGCAGGTGGTTTACCGTGATGGAACCTCCGTCATCATCGGCAGAAAATAAGTTGGGTTGCACATGACCGTACAGGAATTCTGACTGTGTACCAACCAGCAGATGCTGGAATTTAGAACCAGGAGAAACACCAATGGCAGTAGAGATCAGAGAAGTCACCACAATCAAGGGCCTTAAAAAATTCATACGCTACCCTCTCACCCTTTACAAGGGCAGCCCTTATTACGTTCCGAACCTGTTCGCCGATGAATTGAACACGCTGCGCGCGGATAGGAACCCGGCGTTTGAAGACGCCCGCGCGCGCTACTGGATGGCCTATCGTGAGAACCAGGCTGTGGGCCGTGTCGCCGCCATGATTGTGCCGCGTCACGAAGAAAAATGGGGTGAAAAGTACATGCGTTTTGGCTGGATCGATTTTATCGACGATGCGGAAGTGGTGAAAGCGCTCATGGACACGGTGGAGAACTGGGCGCGGCAGGAGGGCAAGCTCGGCGTGCATGGTCCGTTGGGTTTTACCGATCTCGACCGCGAGGGTATGCTGGTGGAAGGCTTCGACGAAATGACCACACTCGCCACCATCTACAACTACCCCTATTATCCGCAGCGGCTGGAAGAACTGGGGTACACCAAGGATGTGGATTGGATCGAGCACGAGTTCACCTTCTCCACCCAGCTGGAAGAAAAAATTGCCAACGCGGCCGCATTAATTGCCCAGCGCACTAAAACGCACCTCTTTCAGGGTAAAAAGAATGACCTGCTGGGGCTCGCCCCGCAGATCTTCGATGTGATCAACGAGGCGTATCGCCACCTGTACGGCACCGTGCCCCTCACTGAAGCGCAGGTGAAGAGTTACGTCAACACCTATTTCGGCTTCGCCAACCCTGATTTCATCCCCCTGGTAATGGACGAGAACGAGCGGCTGGTGGCGTTCGGTATTACCTTTCCCTCTTTCTCGCGCGCGCTGCAAAAGAGTAAGGGCAACCTCTTCCCGTTCGGCTTCATCCACTTTTTGCGCGCCCTCCACAAGAACGACCGCGCCGACCTGTACCTGGTGGGCGTGAGAGATGAGTACCGCGGCAGAGGGATCACCGCCCTGTTGATGCACCAGATCTTTCAGACCTTCAAGAAACACGGCATTCGATATATCGAAACCAATGCCACGCTGGAGAATAACCAGGATATCCTGGCCATGTGGAAGTACCTTGACAGCCGCCAGCACAAGCGCCGGCGCGCCTACGTCAAACACCTAGTCTGATTCTCTGGCTTAAAAGGCAGCCTTCGCCAGGGCTGGCGGGCGCCGTGACCGCTGGTTTTTACCGGCGGTGAGCGCTGTGGCCTTGCGCCTGTAAACCGCTGGGGTGTTGTAACTTCCTCCCGGTAAAACATTCGTGATTTGACGATTGCGATTTTGCTTTCGTCGTTTCTGAAAGCTCAAACCCTCAAATCAGCAGCCAACCTGAGCGTGGGTAATCAATAGGCGCAAACCGCGCGCCAGGTTCGCGTTCTCCAAACGGGTGGATTGAGTATAATCAGGTTATGCCTAAAACCATCAGCCAGTATGTATGCCAGCAATGCGGAAAAGTGGCGCCGCGACCTTTGGGCAAATGCCCGCAGTG
>JAAZNW010000029.1 GCA_012798065.1 Chloroflexota bacterium | reverse complement strand
GGCGGTGAACCCCTGTTTCACTTTTTCCTGGCTCAAACCGCTCCTTTGAGCCTGCACCTGCATGGGCAACGCGAATTGACCTTGCGGCGCGGGGAGAGGGTCGTATGAAGGTTGATAATTCAGGCGCAGCACTTCTTTCGAACCAGTCAGGCGTTCGTGCACGCGCTTGGCTATTTCTTCCAGCTCTTGAATGACAACCGCGCGCGTGGTAATCAGCAGCGCGGCGCGCGCCGCCAAAATTTCATCCCAATAATCCAACTGCGAGCGATCGCCGCCGCGCTCGTTGAGGAGTTTCAGCAGAGCGTTGCGTTGGGTAAGCGTCTGGTTGTAATCGGCGAGGGCGCGGGTGTAAGCCGGGCTGGATTGGGAGATGGTCAGGTTTAAATACCTGCGGCGTTCCTCCGGTCCATCTTCGATGATGCCGGTCATTTGCGGCAGAAAGATGACCGCGTTAAATTGCCCAATCACCTGAGCGGGAGGAGTCTTCACGCCATCCAACAGCACTTCTTTGCGCAGCCGCGCACCGCCGTTCCCGTTCGAATCCTGGATCAGGCGCACTTCCAACCGGTGCGCGCGCTCTGCGCGTGTATATTGAGCCACCAGTCGCGCAACGGCCAGGCTTTCTCGCGTAGCGATAAAGTTAAGCAATTGACGGTCGTTTTGCGCGTGAAACGAGGTGAAGGTAGCCAGATAATAAATCGCTTCAAGGAGCGAGGTCTTCCCCTGGGCATTGGCGCCCAACAACAAGAGAATCCGCCGGGGGACGTTCATATCCAGGCGGGAAAAAAGGCGGAAATTCGTCAGCGAAATATGGGTAAGGTGCATAACCTAATCAAGCGGGATGTCTTCCTCCGGCGCGGGTTTCCAGACCCGCAGCGCGCGGTCAGGGTATAAAACTCCGTCCAGGTGATCGATTTCATGCTGAAAAATCCTCGCCAGCCAGCCGCTGGCTTTGATCTTTGTTGGTTTTCCAAAGCGGTTCTGACCTTTTACAATAATGGCGTGATAGCGTTCAACTTCACCGACCAGCTCAGGAACAGAAAGGCAGCCTTCGATACCGATGACCTTATCTTCTGAAGAACTGATAATTTCGGGATTGGCCACCACGAAGAGCTTCTTGGGTTTTTCTTCATCTTCTTCATCGCCGTACTCAACCACAATGACGCGCTGAGATTCCGCCACCTGCGGAGCCGCCAAGCCTACGCCTGGAGCTTCTCTCATGGTGTCGATCATATCGGTTACCAGCACCTGAAAATCCCTGCCAAAATCGGTCACCTTGCGGGCTTTCTTGCGCAAAATGAGATGAGGGATGGTGATGATTTCTCGTAATGCCATGTAAAATCCTTTCTACCTGTTCCTGAGCAATTTTACCGTTAACCTACTGGCTATCGAAAGGATCTTTATCTTCCTTTTTCATTTCATCATAGGCCTTGATCCAATCCACAAGCTTTTCCTGTTCCAAGCGCAGTGTTTTTTGGTCTCGATGCTTAAACCGTGAGAAGATTTCCGCCTGGACGGCTGCCGGATTGTAGACGTCATCGAAAGACAGTTCCTGATTGCCAATTTGAATATGTACCGTGCCGAAGTTCAGTATCAGGCCAATGATGCCTTTGCGTTTATACTCCACAGTCTGGATATTCTGCACCGGCGCCGAACGCCGCTCTTCTTTGCCAAGTGGCTTTCGGTTAACATCCACGAGCTGCTCAGAGGTGATGATGTAAACGTCGTTGTACCAATCCTGGTATTGATACAGCCACCAAGCCCAGCTGGTGACGGCGAGGATGATGCTCCCTATGTACAGGTGGTCTGCTGCAATGGAAGGAAGAAAGCCAGCCAGTTTCAACAACACCAGTAAGACCACAATCAGCAACAGGAGGGTGGGTAAAAAAGTTTTTCCCAGCAGCCGCCACCAGTGTGTGCGGTAAATAATCGCCCCCGCGCTCTCGTGGCGCAATCCAAAAAACCGCGCTGCCAGATCCAGAAAAGAACCGCTTTTATAAGTCGTTTTTAATCCTCCTGTATGCTTACCAGCGGCAGCGTTTTTCGTCCTGACCGTTGCTCCTTCCAGCCGATGCTGCAAGGTTTCGCGCATTTCAGCGTAATCGCTCTGATGCTTTTTCTGGGCAATGCTCCTGCGTTGATATTCCAGCAAATCGAAAATAATCTCGGGGACAGGCAGACGTTTAAAGCTGAGCTTACCATTGTAGGTTCTCAAGTTGATCGTGCCGAATCTCAGTAGCCTGCCCCAGAAAGATGTTTCAAAGCCGGTAGAAAGGATGGCAGTGTAGGGAGCTTCCTGGCGGTTGTCGAAAAAACCAGTTAGT
Organism: Chloroflexota bacterium; assembly: GCA_012798065.1. Lineage (GTDB taxonomy): Bacteria > Chloroflexota > Anaerolineae > Anaerolineales > Anaerolineaceae > UBA6107. The sequence continues at coordinate 7,446 of JAAZNW010000029.1, read as the reverse complement.
TTTTTTTGCACGAGCACCCGGTCAGAAGTCAGTATAAAAAAGTCATTGCCCCATTCCAGGGCAGACCACGCGGTCAGCAAAGTGCCGATCAAGAGCAGCGTGCCGGCGAGCAGGATTAAGGCCACCGATTTGCTGGACAGCGCCAGCGATAGCAAACCAGCGAAACTTGCAATTACCGCGCCGCCAATGAGTACCACGCGCAGTGCGAGAAAGAATGGGTGCCGACGGCAAACCAGGTTGACTTTTTCCCCTTTCTCCAGCCAGGGGAAAAAGAGGCGCGCGCGGAATTTGTGGGTCTGGTAGATCAGCGAAAACGCGTTTTCTATGGTTGGAAGGTTAGCGCACAACTGAATGAGGTCTTGCTCATTAACTCTGACCAGCTTTACCTCGCTGAGACAGACAGCATCTGAAAAGCGATAATCGCTGCGAGAAAGCACTTCTGCGCCGAAATAATCGCCGGCGCCCAGCACCTGCTCAGCTTTACCGCGCCGCATGGCGCCCCCTGCCAGCCGTACATTACCGGAAATGATCCAATAAAAATAATCTGGAATATCATCAGCAGCGTATAGCCGGCTGCCGCGCGGGTAATTCAGTACCTCAAATTGGGCAGCCACCTGGCTAAGGTCGTTCCCTTCCAACAATGTGAGGGGAAATAACCCCGCTAAAAGCGAAACCGTTGCAGGCTCAACTGTTTCCATACTATAAGTATAACTAAAGCTCAAAAAAAAGCGTGGTTTTTCAGCAAAAAGGGGGGTGCCAAAGTCTGGTAAAATTTCCATGGCATGTACGGAAACTGATTTAATGATGAAGCGCGTTGGGCATTTTTCGATATTTCGCTGGCTGTCGCTGGCTTTTATTTTGGCTGCGCTGGTGTTGACCGTATTTCAACTTGTGGTTTTCAGCCGGTTGCGCTCATCTTTTTCCACGGGAACCAGCATTGCAGGTGTGGATGTTACCGGCTTGTCGATGGAACAGGCAGCTTCACGCGTGACACAGGCGTATTCCATTCCAGTAGAACTGCGTTATAACAACAGCGTCATCCAAGTTAAGCCTGGCACGCTGGGATTTTCTTTAGATATGACTGCGATGATGACCGCGGCAGATCAGTTGCGCTCGGCGGAACCTTTCTGGCCGTCCTTCATCGCTTACCTTTTTAACCAGCAGCCTTCGGCCAGCGAGATACCATTGCGAGCAGAAATCGATGACAAGCAGCTGCGCGCTTACCTGGTGAATGAGATCGCCAGCCGTTACGATGAAGAACCTGCGGCTTATTTACCTGTGCCGGGGAGCGTCACCTTTGAAGCCGGCACGCCAGGCAAGAAACTGGATGTGGACCGTTCTGCGCTGCTGGTATCGAACGCGCTGCGCTCTCCTGCTGCACGTATCGTCAACCTCGCGCTGATTACCGGTAAGCTGAACCGCCCTTCTATGGATAATCTACGTATCCTGTTGCAGCAAATTGTAGATGTGAATAATTTTGACGGCGTGGTGGAACTTTACCTGCAGGACTTGAAAAACGGTAGCGAGATGCAAATGGCTTACCAGAATGGCGAATCCCTCACTCCTGGCATAGCGTTTTCAGCGGATAGCACTATCAAAATCGCCGTAATGGTCACCGCCTACCAAGAGGTGGCTGAACCTGCCAGCACGAAAGTGGTACAACTGCTCCAGTCTATGATTGCCATGTCAGACAACACCTCTACAGACAACCTGATGCGTGAAGTCCTCTCGCCAACCCTTGGTCCACTGACTGTGACCAGCACGATGCGCAAACTGGGACTGCAAAGCACGTTTCTGGATGGCATGTTTTACATTGGCGCGCCGCTGCTTACAGGAAACATTGTCACCCCCGCTAATTCTCGGCGTGACGTTTTTACCGACCCTGATCCATATAACCAGACCACCCCTACTGAAATGGGTTTGTTATTGGCGGATATCTATCAGTGCGCGCAGAATGACGGCGGCAGCCTGGTGGCGGTATTCCCGGGTGAAATTACCCCCGCTGAATGCCGGTCGATGATCAGCTTACTCACACAGAACCGAATTGGCGTGTTAATTGAAGCCGGGCTTCCGGACGGCACCCAGATCGGGCACAAACATGGCTGGGCAATTGATGCAATGGATGGCGTAATGCATACGGTGGGTGATGCTGGCCTGGTGTACACCCCTGGCGGGAATTATGTGCTGGTGATCTTCATTTACGACCAGAACCAGATCGTTTGGGATAATGCGAACCAGCTATTCGCAGACCTGTCAAGGGCGGTTTACAATTATTACAATTTAACAGCAGAATGAACTGGATATTGTTTCAGACGTTATAAAAAAAAAGCGAATGAAAAACACGTCTTGTCAGTAATTTCTGAAACAAATGTTGTGAGGTATATTTTTTGCAGACAGAGGATCAGTTTTGAATATGAACAGCGCTGAAAATGTGGAAAGCAAACCCGGCTGGTTAGACCGTCCGCTCTACACCTGGATACCCAGAATTACCATTGAACACATTGTAATTGCGCTGATCATCCTGATGGCTGTGCTGTCTCGTTTTTACGCAGTTGGTTTACGCGTGATGAGCCATGACGAGGTTAACCATGTGGTGCCTTCGTATGAACTTTATCAGGGGCGGGGGTACGCACACGACCCGGTGACGCATGGTCCGCTGCAATTTCACCTGGTGGCGGGCTCCTATTTCCTTTTTGGCGATTCTGATTTTTCTTCGCGCATCCCGGCGGCTTTGTTCAGTATTGCCACGATCATTTTTGTGATATTTGGATTCCGCAGGTACCTGGGCAGGGTTGGCGCGCTGCTGGCAGGCGCCTTCTTCCTGGTATCACCTTACATGCTGTTCTATGGGCGCTACACGCGTAACGAGGCTTTTGTGGCGTTGTTCGGCGTCGTGATGCTTTACGCCGTGCTGCGTTACCTGGAAGACGGCCGCCACCGCCATCTCTACTTATTTACAGTGGCTCTGGCGCTTCATTTCACCGCGAAGGAAACCGCTTTTATTTACACCGCCCAAATCCTCATCTTCCTGGCGGTGCTGTTCATTCGAGACGTGGTGAAGCATGAATGGCCGCAAGGAGGAAGGCGCGATTTCTTCATTTTTTCAATGATGGCAGGGCTGCTCTTTGTTGGTACCGCGTTGGGCGCGGCGGTGATGGATGCCAGTATCAAACCTGGTAACGCGGAGGCTGTGGCTGCTCCTGCGGTGTATCACACAGTCATGTTAATCAGCCTGGCGCTGGCGGCGCTGGGCATGATCTTGGCCATTGTGGTCTTGCTTGGGTCGATGGGCTGGCGCGTGGTCAGGGAGATCCGTTCTTTTGATCTGCTCATTCTGACCTCCACAATGATCCTGCCGCAATTGATCGCTTTTCCTATCAACCTGCTGGGTTGGAACCCGCTGGATTATTCTCAAACAGGGATGATTCGCACCTTGTTATTCTTGCTGGGAGCAGTGGTCATTTCAGTGACGCTGGGATTGCTCTGGAAACCGCGCCTGTGGCTGATCAACGTGGGTGTTTTCTATGCCATCTTCACGATTTTTTACACAACTTTTTTCACCAACGGGCAGGGATTTTTCACCGGGATGGTAGGATCGTTGGGTTACTGGCTGAGCCAACAGGGGGTTAACCGTGGTTCGCAACCCTGGTATTTTTTCGCCTTTCTGCAGGTGCCCATGTACGAATACCTGCCGTTGGTGGGTACGCTAATCGCGGTCGTCATTGGGGTCAAGCACAGGCTTTTTTCCAGCCTGCCCGGTGTTGCGCCGGCGCTTCAAACCGCGGAGCAGGTTGAGGTTCCCAGTCAGCTCCCACTGCCAGCACTGGAAGGCAGTGAAGAAACACCAGCAGAAAAGCCAGGCAAATTACCGGTGTTGAGTTTATTGGTGTTCTGGGGATTGACCAGCCTGGTGGCATTCACGCTCGCAGGTGAAAAAATGCCCTGGCTGACCGTGCACGTAACCCTGCCTTTGTTATTGTGCGCCGGGTTTGGCTTTGGCTACCTGGTGGATTCCACTCCCTTCAAACAACTGGCCAACAAAAAAGGGCTGCTTGTCCTTGCGCTGCTGCCGGTGTTCATCACCAGCCTCGGCGGGACGATTGCCGCGCTGGTGGGCACCCAAAAACCCTTCGCCGGCAAAGAGCTGGAGCAGTTGAAGGCAACGAGCACCTTCCTTTTTGCCTTGATCGCCACTCTGGCATCTGGCGGGCTCTTGTGGAAATTGCTGCTGCGCTGGAGCCAGCGGGCGATTCTCAAGTTATTGACGCTGACTTTGGGCGCGATCCTGATGGTGCTTACCGCGCGCTCCGCGTACCAGGCGAGTTTTATCAACTATGACACTGGCAAAGAGTTTCTCGTTTACGCACACGCCGCCAGGGGACCGAAGGATGTGCTGGAGCAGGTGGAGGATATTTCGCAGCGCACCACTGGAGGGAAGGACATCCGCGTGGCTTATATCGGGGACGCGCTCTACCCTTACTGGTGGTACTTCCGCGATTATCCCAACAAGGTCTGGCTGAAGGATGACCTGACGCGGGACCTGTTGAATTACCCGGTGGTTATCTCTGACGATGAGCATTATTCAAAAACTCAGGCCATACTGAAAGACCAGTATTTTGAAACCAAATACAAGCGGCTGGTCTGGCCGATGCAAGATTACTTCAATATGACCTGGGAACGGTTCTGGAAGGGTTTCACCAATCCCCAGATGCGCCAGGCAATTATTAATATCTGGCTGAACAAAGATTACCGACTGTACGCGTCGCTTGCCAATAATAGTGGTTTGACGCTGGAGAACTGGCAGCCTTCGGCAAATATCTACCTTTTTATCCAAAAGGACATTGTCGAGCGCATCTGGACGTATGGCGCTATCCCCCAGCAGCAGGAAACAGCAGAAACCGACCCGTACGCGGGGAAGTATTTTGAATTAACGCCTGATAGGGTTTTTGGCAGCAGCGGCAGCGCTGAAGGACAACTGACCATGCCGCGAGGGTTGGCGGTGGCAGCGGATGGATCGGTTTATGTGGCAGACGCCAATAATCACCGCATTCAAAAATTCATCGCGGATGGCGCGTTTCTGCTCTCGTGGGGAAGTTACGCCACAGCGGAAGGCGGCAACGCCCCAGGCGGTACCTTCAATGAGCCGTGGGGCGTGGCAGTTGCCCCCGATGGCTCAGTGTACGTGGCGGATACCTGGAATCACCGCATTCAGAAGTTTACCCGTGATGGCAAATTCCTCACCATGTGGGGAGTTCCCGGCTTGGCGGAAGAACCGGACCGCTTCTGGGGTCCGCGCGGCATCGCGGTGGATCGCGAAGGGACGGTGTATGTGACAGATACGGGTAATAACCGCGTGGTGATTTTTGATGAAAACGGGAATTACCAGCAACAGTTTGGCCGCAGCGGCATCAACCCCGGTGAGTTCGATGAACCAGTCGGTATCGCGGTGGATGGCAACGGACGGGTTTATGTGGCCGATACCTGGAATCAGCGCATCCAGGTTTTTGAACCCGCCGGCAAAGAAGGTTACAGCGTGCTCAGGTCCTGGGATGTGCATGGCTGGTTTGGGCAGTCCATCAACAATAAACCGTTCCTGGCGCTGGACGCGGAAAACCATATTTTTGTGACAGACCCGGACGGCTTTCGTGTGCTGGAGTTCGACCAGATGGGCAACTTCTTGCGCGGCTGGGGAGAGGTTAGCTCGGGCATCGATGGGTTTGGCGTACCCAGTGGCATCGCCGTGGCTGGTGATGAACGGGTTTGGGTGAGCGATGCCGAAAATAACTTCACCCTTGGTTTTCTCCTGCCGCCACTCGCGATCCCTGTCGAGGAGGGCGATGTTGAATTTCCATCTGAATCCAGCCTCCCGCAGATTCCGCGTGGGCTATCTTATCAAGCAGAGAGCGGGCTGGTGGTGAATTATGTTGAAATCCCGGTTTATCGGCTAAGCGACGATGGAACAGAGTGGGTGCCCCTGATTCCAGAAAGTATCTCTGCTCAACTGGCTGTAGAGGTCTTACCAGAGAAAGATGCCAATGGTGACTGGCTGCTGCGGAAAGATGGGAAAACGCAATATAAATGGGACGCGACAGGTTTTAAGTGGGTTCCGGCTGACCCTGTTCCTTAATGGATAAGAAACGAAAAATTAACAGCGCCTCACTGGCGCTGTTTTTATCATGATGAAGATCAGCCTATTGAGAACTGTCTAGAATGCGGCTGAGAATGAAGCTGACCACGCTGACGATAAGCGCTCCAAGAAACGCGTAATAGAATTGCTGCTGCGGAATGGTGAAGCCGATGTTGAGGACCGTACCAAACCAGCCGGCGAAAAGGAACATCAACGTGTTCACCAGCAGTGTTGCCAGCCCGAGCGAAAGAACCACAAGCGGGCAACTCACGAACATTACCACGGGTTTAATGAGCGCGTTGACAAGACCGAATATTGCACCGAGGACGATGTACGCATACCAGGCATCATTTTGCATCACAATATGCGGACGCAATAACCACACAGCGAGGAAAAGAGCGCCAGCGTTGATGAGTACCTTCAGCAGTAATCTTTTCATATGAGTTTCCTTTCGCCCATACATACGCAGGCGAGGGAAAAAAGTTTCATCCATCCAGACTGTACAACCTGGAGGGAATCTCCATTTTCATCCAGATTAGGGTGTGTAGTTCTTTCATGCCGCAGGCGGTAAATCCGTTTATTCCTCTGCCCGCGGGGTAATTTACCACGATGCGTTGCGGCTTCAATACCCTGGTGTATACATGTGGCAGTAACGCCTGAATCGCGATATCTTCCCATGCCGGCGAACTCGCCAGCCATAGGTAATCAGAGCCGGTATAACCGTTCTCGTAGGAGGCACTGCCGATCAAGCGGCCGGCTTTTTGGGCAGACCAGGTGCGGCACACACGCGCGCTCAACAGGTTTTCAACCCAAGACCAGAAATCAGGGCGCAGACGCGGCAGGCTGTAAGGCAGGTTCCAGGTGATCTCTGGCGGGTAAGTGAGCTGCAGCCAGTCTTTCTGCTGCGCCCAGTCCGCGCGTTTTCTTCTTCTCACATCAACCCCCGGCGGAAGGATTGGAGGGTGAAGATTGTTTTTTGAAAAGACCCAGGACGTGCGCCGGGTGAATTCTTCAAAACCTGCGTGTTGATAAATATGAATGGCAGGCGGGTTATCTGCCCTCACCTGCAGGTAAATATGCCGACCATCATGTTCACGCACATGGGCAATGGCTCTATCGGTCAGTTGGCGGGCAATACCTTTCCCGCGCCACTCGGGATACACAGATACATTGGCGATAATGTAAGATTTATGGTCTCTTTTTCGGAGGGGAATGAGCGTGAGGTTGCCGATAACGCGGCCGTTCTCCTCCCACAAGTAGCCGTGGAAAGGCAGGGTAGAGCTCTCGGGTGTACTTCCGTCCAGGATGAACGCGCCGGC
>JAAZNW010000114.1 GCA_012798065.1 Chloroflexota bacterium | reverse complement strand
GAAACGATCAGAAAGTATGTACAAGAGCAAGGAATTGAAAAGGACTACAAGCATTTGCATTATGACGAACAGCTTAAATTGTTTTAGCAAGGAAAAAATCTAAAGACGATACCCCGCAGCTTGCTGCGGGGAGGATTCATTTCAAAATCCTTACCAAATTTAATTGATTAATTGAAAAAGCGATCACAACAGAAAAAAAGAGGTAACGATGGACATTTTCGAAAAATGCCGGGCATACACAGCAGCAAAAGAGGCGATCGAATCAGGGATCTATCCGTATTTTATTCCTTTGAATGAGAATGAGGGAACGGAGGTTATCTTTCAGGGGAAACGTTTGATCATGATTGGCTCAAATAATTACCTGGGGTTATCCACGCACCCCAAGGTACGCGAAGCGGCTATCAATGCAGTAAAACGCTTTGGAACCAGCTGCACGGGTTCACGTTTCTTAAATGGTACATTGGCGTTACACGAACAATTGGAAACCGAACTGGCAGAATGGGTTGGTAAAGAAGCCGCCTTGGTTTTTTCAACTGGGATGCAAACAAACCTGGGCGCCATCAGCTCACTGGTGGGGCGCGATGATGTGGTGATTCTGGATAAAGAAGATCATGCCAGCATTGTGGATGGAGCGCGGCTTGGATTTGGAAAAATTGAACGCTTCAGGCATAATGACCTGGAGCACCTCGAGCGTGTTTTGCGGTCAATCCCTGAATCTTCTGGTAAATTACTGGTGGTGGACGGCTTGTTCAGCATGGAAGGTGACCTGGCGCCTTTACCAGAGATGAGCAAGCTGGCGAAAAAATATAACGCGCGGTTAATGGTTGACGACGCTCATGGCATGGGGGTGATGGGAGATGGGCGGGGAACAGCCCATCATTTTGGCGTAACAGGGGATGTGGATCTGATCATGTCCACTTTCAGTAAGTCTTTCGCTTCTCTTGGAGGGTTCATCGCGGGCGATGAGGATACGATTCATTACATCAAACATACTGCCAGGGCGCTCATCTTCAGTGCCAGTATCCCGCCGGCCAATGCAGCGGCAGCACTTGCCGCTTTACATGTGATGAAGGAAGAACCCGAGCTGAGCCGGCGTGTACGGTCTATTGCCGATCGCATGCGTAAAGGCTATACCGAGCTTGGCTTCAACATTGGGAATTCCATTACCCCGGTCATACCCATCATCATTGGCAGCGACGAGCTGACCTTCGCTACCTGGAAAATGCTCTTTGATAATGGCGTATTTGTGAATCCCGTGATTTCTCCTGCTGTCTCTCCAGGACGGCAACTGCTCAGGACAAGTTACATGGCAACCCATACGGAAGAACAAATGGACCAGGTACTGGAGAGCTTTGCCAAGGTTGGAAAAACAGTTGGTTTGCTTTAAGCCAATAATAGCACTGAAGAACTCGCAAATAAGGCGATGAACCAGTTGTTGTAACTTCTAATTGAGAAAAACAGCTGAATTAAAACCAACGTCTTTTACGAAAGTAAAGAAGCATAGCCACGCCAAGAATGAGTAAAAACGCACAGGTGATTAGGAAACCGTGCTCGTGCGCGGCGCCGGGGATTTTTATAAAATTCATCCCGAACGCGCCTGTTATAAAAGAGAGGGGCAGAAATACCGTTGAGACGATGGTAAGCGCTTTCATAATTTCATTCAAGCGCAAACTGGTGGAATTTAAGTAAATATCCAGAGCGCCAGAAACAATGTCGCGAATAATATCTGCCAGGTCTTGAATACGGACCAGATGGTCATAAATATCGCGGAAATAGATGAGATTCTGAGATTCGATTTGAGAATACTCATCCCGAGAAAGGCGATTCATTACCTCGCGTTGCGGGGCGATGATCCTTCTAAGAGACATGATTGAATGTTTTAAGGACAGCAATCGTTGGAGCGTTTCGGGAGTGGGCTTTTCCATCGCGCTATCTTCTATCCATTCTACTTCGGTTTCCATGCTGTCGATGAGGGGCATAAACTCATCTACTACCGCGTCAAGGATTGTGTGACAAAGGAAGTCAGCACCATATTTAGAGAGGCGGTTGTCGCGCAGGATTCGCTCCCAGGTTTTTTCAACTGCCGTCACTTGAGCGTCACTCGAACAGGTGACCAGATAGTTATCCCCAAGGAATAAATCAAGCTCTATGGGGTCTAAATTTTCAAGATGCTCATCTGCTTTAATGGCATGAGTGATCAAGAAGAGATAATCGGAGAAGTCATCGATTTTGGATACCTGGTAACCCGGGCTTAAACAATCTTCAATGGCGAGCGGGTGAAAATTAAAAATACCATCCAGAACGCTTTTTGTTTCTTCTTCATTGACCTCTTCAAGGCAAACCCAAATAAAACCTTCTTTTGCTGAAAGGGCGTGAGAAATCTCTGCTTCACTTTCAAGGAAGACAGGAGCCTTACCGGGTATTAATTGAACAGACCGAAGCATGAGGAAATTTTACTCCAGCTAAAACAACGACAAGGGAGTGAATCGCCAGAAGGAAGTTTAGAATAAACCCCAATCCCCGCCAAGACCTTCTTCCATCATCGAAAAATCCCAGGGATCAAGACCAAAATCAATCCCCACTTCTCTTTCCAGGATCTGTTCCGCCTTCTGGCGGGTGGACTCGAGCATGGCAGGCCCGTATGGGCAAAAAGGAGTGGTCAATATCATTTTGATGATTGCGCCATTGTCATCAATCTTCACATTCCGGACCAATCCGAGCTGCATGATATTGAGACCAAGTTCAGGGTCAAGCACTTCGCTCAACCCCTTTTTGAGCAGGTCACTCAACTCAGGGTGTGTTGCTTCTGAATCCCAAACAGGTCTGTTTGTTCCTGGGACAGGTTTCTCATTCATGATAAATTCTCCAGTTAGTTTTGTTGGATTAAATATGAACAGTGGTTATCACCGGTAAGAATGCATTTGACCCTTTCAACCGGAAGAGAAAGCAGGCTGCTAAAAATTGCGTGGTCAATCATGCAAACCTCAGGGTGTTTTTGGCTGATGTGATAGAAAGGGCAGGTAATTTCAGTGATCACGTATTGAGCGTTCTGCTTTTCCCATTCAATGACATACCCTTCTTGCGCCAGGAAAACCCGAATGGCGTCCAGTTTTTTCTCCATGGGGAAATGCTTTATCTTTTTCGCAAATTCAGCGCTCAAGTCGACAGCAATCTGAACCAACAATCTTTCGAGTTCTTCTTTGGGCATGCTGTTTTTTAACTGTACAAGGAGTTGGTTAATCAGTTTGAGGTACCGGGTAGGGAAAAGCTCTGCGCCTTTTTCGGTCAACGAATAAACCAAACGCGGGCGTCCAACGCCGTGCCTTTCTTCCTGGGACTGCACAAGGTTATCCGCCTGCAAAGACGTGAGGTGATGACGCACAGACACCGCGTTAATACCAACTGCCTCAGCCAGGGCGTTGATCGTCGAGTTCGGATTCGTTAATAGCGTCTGTAAGACTCTTTCACGTGTGCTTTTCATAATTTACTTACCTTTCTCCTTAACACGCCAATTTACGTCAAATACATAATAATAATTAACATTATTATACCTCAATTATTTAGATAAACATGAATAATATGGTAAATATTGACTGGAGAATATGAGTATGCTATAATCACCCCGGTTTGCAGATAAAGAAGAAAATAATGAATATTATCTTGTTAATAATCCACCTGGAGAACGATTAATGTCAGAACTGAACATCAAGGACTTGCACGTCAATATCGGCGAGAAAGAAATCTTGAAAGGCGTGACTCTTTCAATTCAACAAGGGCAGGTGCACGCGATTATGGGACCGAACGGAACCGGGAAATCGACTCTTGCGTACACGCTCATGGGTCATCCCAGTTACCAGGTGACGGGAGGCTCTGCTACATTCAAAGGTCACGATCTTTTTTCACTGCCCACGGATGAACGCTCTCGCTTGGGTTTATTCCTGGCATTCCAGTACCCTGTGGCTATACCTGGTGTGACTGTAGCCAACTTCTTGCGCACGGCCGTAAATGCAAGGCGCAAAGCCATCAACCCTGCAGATAAAGGCATACCTATTCTCGAATTCAGAAATTTATTAAAAGAGAAAATGCGTATGCTCAAAATGGACCCTTCTTTTGCGGGAAGATATTTGAACGATGGTTTTTCAGGAGGAGAAAAGAAAAGAGCTGAAGTGTTACAAATGGCCGTGCTTCAGCCTGAAATCGCCATACTCGATGAAACGGATTCAGGGTTAGATATCGATGCCTTAAAAATTGTTTCTGAGGGTATTCATCTATTACAAGAACAAAACGTAGGTGTGCTTTTAATCACTCATTACCAGCGTATGCTGAATTATACTAAACCTGATTTTGTTCATGTCATGATGGCTGGAAGGATAGTCGAGTCAGGCGGGGCAGACCTGGCGCTACACCTTGAGGAGCATGGCTACGATTGGATAAGAGAAAAAATTGAGAATGGCATTAATGGTAATAAGTGATCCCCGTTTAATTACTGGAGTTATTAATGAGCGACGTTCCTAAGCACGATTTCTTGGATAAATTAGGTAATTACCAATACGGATTCAAGGATCCTGATACTTTTGTCTACCGGTCAGAAAAAGGGCTGAATGAAGAAGTTGTGCGAAAAATTTCGGCTATGAAGCAGGAACCTGAATGGATGCTTAACTTCAGGCTTAAAGCGTTGGCGCATTTTATTACCAGGACAATGCCGAAATGGGGTCCTGATCTTTCGGAATTGGACCTTGATGATATCTACTACTATGTACGCCCTTCCGATTCCAGTGGGAAAAGCTGGGATGAAGTTCCGGAAACGATCAAGAACACCTTTGATAAACTCGGGATTCCAGAAGCTGAACAAAAATTCCTTGCGGGTGTTGGCGCGCAATATGAGTCTGAGATGGTCTATCACAGCATCCAAGAAAGCCTGGCAAAACAAGGAGTGATTTTTTTATCCATTGAAGATGGTTTAAAACAGCACCCTGAAATTTTCAAAGAATATTTCAGCACTGTGGTTCCAATAGAGGACAATAAATTTGCCGCCTTAAATTCTGCGGTCTGGTCTGGCGGATCGTTTGTATACGTTCCGAAGGGTGTCAGGGTTGAATTACCGCTTCAGGCATATTTCAGGCTCAATGTTGCCAACATTGGACAATTTGAAAGATCGCTAATCATCGCGGACGAAGGGGCCCAGGTTCATTACGTTGAAGGGTGCACTGCGCCGCAATACTCAACAAATTCCTTTCATAGTGGAGTCATTGAAATTATCGTTAAAAAAGGTGCCCGGGTGCGTTACACGACCATTCAGAACTGGTCAACTAACGTGTACAACCTGGTAACACAGCGGGCCAGGGTGGAAGAAAATGGGACGATGGAATGGGTAGATTGTAACCTGGGTTCTAAGGTCACGATGAAATACCCATCAGCCTACCTGATGGGGACTGGAGCGCACGGCGAAATATTGTCGGTGGCTTTTGCCAGCAAAGGACAGCTACAGGATGCTGGAGGAAAAGTGATCCATTTTGCGCCAGATACGAGCTTAAAAATCACCTCCAAATCTATCAGTAAGGATGGCGGAAGGTCATCCTACCGGGGCTTATTAAAAGTGATCAAAGGCGCGAACAACGCTAAATCAAATGTTACTTGCGACGCGTTATTGCTGGACCCCGCTTCGCGCTCTGACACGTACCCAACGATTGAAGTAGATGAAGAAGATGTGACAATTGGACACGAGGCTTCAGTTTCAAAGGTGGGAGAAGAGCAACTTTTTTACTTGATGAGCCGGGGTATGAGCCAAGAAGATGCCACCACAATGGTGGTATCAGGCTTCATTGAACCGCTGGTCAAGGAACTACCCATGGAGTACGCGGTTGAAATGAACCGGTTGATACAGCTACAAATGGAAGGCTCGGTAGGTTAATTCGATAGCAGATACATGGAAGTGAGCAATGACTGAAAATAGCTTCATCATCCACAGAAAAAGCCGGGCAAGCGGGGAGGTGCAATCTGACCTGAACATCACCCCGGTTTTTACTGATACCAATCCATTTGTACAACAATACCGCCAAAAAGCATGGCGGAGATACCTATCATTGAGCATTCCTGATAGCTCTCAGGAGCACTGGCGCAGAACCAATTTACGAGGGATTGACTTTTCAACCTTTAAATTAGCGGAACCAACCGAAAACTTTCAAGAGCAATTCCCTCGTATTTTTGATGCCCCTGTTGCCGGAAAGGAAAACGGTGGGACTATTTTACTTTCGCCATTCGATGCAAAAAAGAATGTCGCACCACAAGTCCAAAAAAAAGGAATTATTTTTGAAACGCTTGACAGTCTAAAAGTAACACAACCACAGATAATTGAAAAAGTATTATCACGAATCGACCACGATAAAACAGCCAAGTTCTCCGCATTGGCTGGTGCTTTAGGATTACAAGGGATTTTGCTTTACGTCCCCAAAAATGTCAGGCTCGAATTACCCCTGCAAAGCATCTTTTGGGCTGCGGGTGAAGGTCTGCTGCATTCATTACAGTTGTTTGTTTATCTTGAAGAAGGGTCTTCTGTTACGTATGTGCACGAATCCTCTTCACCAAACGCGGGCTCGAGCCTGTCGCTGCATGCTGCCTTGATTGATGTATATGTTGGACCTGACGCGCATTTGAATTTAGTAGAATTACAGTCATGGGGAGAAAATATTGTCAATTTCACCAGCGAAAATGTACAAGTGGACCGGGGTGGAAGTGTGGATTGGGTTTTTGGTGCACTTGGCAGCAGACTTACGAAAAATGTCTCCAATTTAAGCATGATAGGTGCCGGCGCTACGGGGAAGATGTCGGGTTTTTACTTCACGGATCACGTACAACACCTTGATCACGATACGCAGCAAAATCATCTGGCACCAAACACGACCAGTGACCTGCTTTTTAAAGGCGCCTTAACGGATAACAGCCGATCGGTTTGGCAGGGCATGATCTATGTTTCTCCCGAAGCCAACAAGGCAGATGGTTACCAGGCGAATCGAAACCTCGTGTTAAGTAAAAACGCCCGGGCTGATTCGATACCAGGTTTAGAAATATTGACTGATGATGTTCGTTGCACACACGGAGCTACTGTCGGTAAAATAGATGAAGATCAAGTTTTTTACCTGACAAGCCGGGGCATGCCCCGCGATGATGCAGAAAGATTAATCGTCGAGGGCTTTTTCGAACCGATCATGCAACGCATACCGTTTGAAGGGGTACGTAAACGTTTTCAAAATGCGATCAAAGAAAAAATGGAGCATACCCGGAACTAAGAACATCTAACTCCGGTATGATAGAATGATATGATCAATTCAATACGGAACCCAAAGGATGGTCAAAAGATGCGCTCAGTGCCATTCATGAAACCACCAGAAGAAGAACATGAATACCAGGTAGGCGATACCGTCGAAGTGCTTTGTGACCACGAAAAGGGAGGGGAAAGAATTAGAGGATGGTTAAAAGGCATTGTCGTTCAGGTCGATCCCAAAATGGTTGCTGTTCAATTCAGGTCTAATGTCTTTTTAACGGATGGGTGGATGGTGCCTGATCATATCCTTTGGTTTCCTCAAAAATCGACCAACATACGCGTTCCTTCAAAAAAAACTAATCGGTTGGATTTACTGAAGAAATTGTGAACGGTGGCCTGATGGTCGATCCTATCAATCAATTTGACCGCTCGAACGATTACAAAAAAGACTTTCCGATTTTAAAACGCGAGGTCAGGCCTGGTGTTCCTATTGTTTACTTGGATTCGGCTGCTACTTCGCAAAAACCCGAAAGCGTTATTGCGGCAATGGAGGTTTATTACAGACAGCTGAACGCCAACATCCATCGGGGCGTACATACACTGGCTGAAGAAGCCACCGCCGCTTATGAAGGCGCGAGAGAGAGAATAACGAATTTCATCGGCGCGCGAGATACCAGGGAGTTGATTTTTACCCGCAATACAACTGAGTCAATCAATTTGGTGACCCAGACCTGGGGAAGGTCAACGCTGAAAACGGGCGATCTCGTGATCCTGACGGAAATGGAGCATCACTCCAACCTGGTACCCTGGCAGATGCTGGCCGCCGAAAAAGGACTTCGCCTGGAATTTATCCCCGTGAATGACGATGGGTATCTGGATTTGGATGTTTACCAGCAATTGTTGAAACTTGAGCCGAAAGTGGTTGCGTTTATGCATATGTCCAATGTGCTCGGAACGATCAATCCAGCACGCGAAATCATTCGCATGGCGAAAAATGCTGGGGCGATTACACTGCTAGACGCTGCTCAATCCATTCCCCACTTTACAGTCGACGTAAATGAGGTTGACGCGGATTTTATCGCCTTCTCCGCTCACAAGATGCTTGGACCAACAGGTATTGGGGCTCTGTGGGGGAAAAGGACCATTCTTGAGAACATGCCTCCCTTCCTTGGCGGCGGAGATATGATCAAGAAAGTTTTTTTACGCTCCTTTAGCGCGAACGACCTACCACACAAATTCGAAGCCGGCACGCCTGCCATAGCGGAAGCCATTGGGTTCGGCGCTGCCGTAGATTACCTCGTTTCAGCGGGAATGGACAGAATACTCCAGCACGAGCAGCGGTTGGTGACTTATGCGTTAGAAAAGCTCAAACGAATTCACGGGCTGCACGTTCTTGGCCCCGATTCAGTTTCAGCCAAAGGAGGCGTGATCTCTTTTACACTGGAGGATATTCACCCTCATGACATCGCGCAAATTTTAGACTCTGAAGGCATAGCTGTCCGTGCTGGACATCATTGCGCCATGCCCTTACACGAAAGGTTTAAAATCACAGTCTCTACACGGGCGAGTTTTTATCTCTACAATGATGAAGAAGATATTGACCACCTCATCAAGGGGTTGGAAAAAGTGCAACAAATCTTCAGGTGAGTTATGGATGACCTGTACCGAGAAATCATTATTGAACGCTCAAAAAATCCAATTTACCGGGGAGAATTGGTGCCACATGACATTTCCTTTGAGGATGAGAACCCGCTTTGCGGCGATCACTTGCGTATAGATCTAAGAGTGGATCAAGAAGGTATCATTCGCGAAGCTGCTTTCAGTGGTCATGGTTGTGCGATTTCACAGGCCTCTGCGGACCTGTTGTTGGAATATGTTATGGGAAAATCTCTGGATGACGTGCGACGCATGCACAAGGAAGACCTGTTGGATCTACTGGGTATTGAGCTTGGTCCCGTAAGGTTAAAGTGCGCGCTGTTGCCTTTAAAGATACTAAAAGCAGGCGTTTATGGCGTGGGTGGAGGTTCTGAGGCGCTGGATGAGGAGGTATCATGAGTCAAAATGGCGGTGACGAATTTAAGTATTACCGTATTGCGCCGGTAAGCGAATTCCCGGCTGGAGAACGATTATTTCTTGAAATAGAAGGTTTTCCCATTGTGGTTTTTGCACTTGCTGGTGAATACTTCGCCACAGGTGATTTGTGCTCCCATGATGGGGGGGCAATCGGAGAAGGGGAATTGATCGGGGAGGAAATCGTCTGCCCGCGGCACGGCGCGCGTTTTAATATAAAGACAGGAGAAGCCTTGTCTCTCCCCGCCGTTGAAGGGATTCCAGTTTACCCGGTGCGAGTCGTTGATGGGTTTTTAGAAATTGGTGTCCCGGCAAAGACCAGGAACTGAAAGAGGCGTTAGACGCAACCAAAAGCGCCAATAATCCTTAAAATATCGAAACCTTCAGCAAATTTTCGCTCAGCAAGCGCTCCATTCTTTACCAGGATGGAGCGAGTTAATTCGGGGTCAAAGTAATATTTATCAGCATAGGTGTGGTATGCATGCAACGCGCGGATTTTTGCGTTCACATCTGATTCATTTACTTCGACAAGAAAATGTGGAAAAAAACCATAACTGCTGCGGATGACATCATAACCCAGAACAGTGGTTCCTCGAAAAGCACGTAATCCTTCTTCAGTAACGGTGGAGTGGTCTTGATGAAGATCCGCCCTGGTATGGACGAACACGATATCAGGGTTAAAAGAATTCCGAATCTCAAGCATATACTCAAGAATTTCCTGGCGAAATTGCTGGAAACGGCGTGTTTCAAAAGTTCCGACAATCACTTTTTCTGCAGGGACGCCTAAGATCTGCATACTTTGGTAGTGCTCTTCAACAACTTTCGTGAGAAGCGGATTTTTCTGGT
This sequence comes from Chloroflexota bacterium, assembly GCA_012798065.1. Taxonomy (GTDB): domain Bacteria; phylum Chloroflexota; class Anaerolineae; order Anaerolineales; family Anaerolineaceae; genus UBA6107. The sequence continues at coordinate 8,084 of JAAZNW010000114.1, read as the reverse complement.
TATCCGATAAGGTGACGCACCTGAGATCCGTCTGGTTGGAGATATGAGCGATGAGAGCGCCACAACCGATTTCGATGTCATCAGGGTGCGCACCAAAAAAACAAACTCGTTTACCAAAAAAAGTCATATCGTGATTCATAGCTGCCTATTTTGTGGCTAAAATTCCGCCAACAACCTTCGTCATTACCAGTTTGCCTTCTTTATTAAGGCGTTGGGAAGCGACCTCGGAAATCTTGCCCATGATCATCTCAAAATCATCCTTGTCAACGAAAAGACTGCTCCACAAACGACGGTCTTCTGACATCGAAGCACGGGTGTAAGCCATATAAGGCTCGAGAGTAGTAAAGGTCAAGGGATTTTCGAAGATATGCAGCTCCACATGAGAATAGGTTTTTTCAATTTTGGAAAGGAACTCAGTAGAAAAACGCGAGCTGCCCGGCATGGGCGGAATAGGTTTACCGGTGGCTTCTTTGATGATATCGTAAAACAGTTGTTTATTGGATGGCATCGGACCAGTGGTAAACAACCTGCCGCCTGGCTTCGTTACCCGGTGCATTTCACTGATCGTGTGACCAACGTCATTGGCGTAGTAGATGGCAAAACAACAAGAAACAAAATCAAAATAATTGTCAGGATAGGGAAAAACCTGGTTAAAATCCAGAAAATCATAGCGGATATCAATGCCACGGCGTTCGTTTTCAGCCTTTGCTTGATTGAGAAGTTCAGCCGAAACGTCGCCGCCAATAATTTCAGCGTCTCCTTCAAGTGAATCATAGAATGAAAAACATTGCTTGCCCGAGCCACAGCCCACGTCAAGTATGCGGCTGCCTTTTTTTAACTTGATTAAGTCAAGCATCCACTCGTCGATATTTTTCGAACCAAATTTTGAATGAATGTCGATACGAACAGCCAGGTCTTTCTTTGTTTCTTGAAAATCAATTTTCATCTTGACCTCTATGCAAAAGGATGACTAAGTATAAAGGTTGCCACACGCATGTCAAGTCGATTAGCAGATCCTGGGGAGCAGTTCGCCGCTCAACATGCTGAGAACCCTCGTGCCGCCGATGGAAGTTTTGAGGTGAACGGTTCCAGGTGAATCAGCCTGCACCTGTCCAATCAGGCGAGCGTTTTGTCCATAAGGCTCGTGTTGCAAAATTGAAAGCACCTCGTGTGCCAGGTTGGCGGGCAAAATGATGATAACCTTGCCTTCATTGGCAACATACAGCGGGTCGAACCCAAGCAGCTCACAAGCAGATCTGACCGCGGGATGCACAGGGATTTGATCCTCAAAAAGGGTGATGCCGACATGGCTTTGCTGGGCGATCTCATTGAGGGTTGTGGCGACACCTCCGCGAGTAGGGTCACGCATGACATGGATTTGATCGGTAAATTCTGTCACCTTTCTAATTAGGTTGTTTAACGGAGCGACATCAGAGCGGATATCTGCAGAAAGCCCCAGTTCACCTCTTGCCGTCAGCACCGCTAAACCGTGGTCACCGAGGGTGCCAGAAACAATCACGGCGTCGCCTGGTTGCGCGTTCGAGCCGACTATCGCGCGACGTGCTCCTATCACCGCCACTCCACTGGTCGAAATGAAGATACCATCCGCTTTTCCTCTCTCAACCACTTTGGTATCACCGGCAATAATGGGCACACCGGCTTCTAGAGAAGTGTCTGCCATTGATTTGACGATTTTTTCGAGCGTAGAAATTTTTAGCCCCTCTTCTAAAACGAAACTGGCTGTAAGGCAAAGCGGGATTCCTCCCGAAACGGCAAGGTCGTTTACTGTCCCGCTGACAGACAGGCGACCAATATCACCACCTGGAAAAAAAAGCGGGCTAACAATATGCGCGTCTGTGCTGACAACAACTCGACCGTGTACGAAACCAGGCACCTCGGCAAAATCGTTACCGGCAAGCAGGGCGGGGTTGGAAAAACAGGGTAAAAAAACTTTTTTAATGAGGTCCAGGGAGAGCGCGCCTCCCGAGCCGTGCGCCATCACTATGGTTTCGTAGTCGTTATAGGGCAATGGGCAAACAGGAGCCTGCATCGGAGGGTATTCAGAAGATGTCACGGATTATCCTTCTTTACTGGTATAACGATAATAAGCCGCGCAGGTTCCCTCTGAAGAAACCATGGTAGCGCCCAATGGGTGCTGGGGGGTGCAAAGAGTGCCGTAGGCAGCGCATTGAGGTGGCTTACGCAAACCCTGCAAGATCAAACCGGAGATACAAATATCGGACTCTCTGGTTGAAATGGAGGAAACGTCAAACCGGTTTTCGGCATTGAAAAATTCATATTCTTCACGTAGCTTGAGCCCGCTGGCAGGGATCATTCCGATGCCGCGCCAATTACGATCGCAGGGTTCAAATACAGCATCGATCATCTTCTGGGCGGGGATATTTCCCTGTTCGGAGACCAGGCGAGGGTAAGCGTTTTCAACCAGAGAGCTTCCACGTTCCAATTGGGCTGCTGCCAGGAAAATTCCTTGGAGGATGTCGAGCGGCTCAAAGCCGGTGACCACGATGGGAACATGGTATTTTTGACTGATGGCATGATACTGGTGATAACCCATAATAGTGCAAACATGACCGGCAGCTAAAAATCCTTGAACGCGGTTGTGTGGAGAGCCAAGAATGGCATGCATGGCTGCTGGTACGGTTACCTGGGAAACAAGCAAGGAGAAGTTCTGGAGCCCAAGTTTCTGCGCGTAAAGAACGGCGGATGCATTCACCGGAGCTGTCGTTTCAAACCCGATGGCAAAGAAAACAACTTGCAGGTGGGGGTTTTCTTGGGCGATACGAACCGCATCCAGCGGGCTGTAGACGATTTTTACCTGGGCGCCTTGTGACCTGAGTTTGAGCAGGTCGGTGGAAGAGCCAGGCACACGCAGCATATCGCCAAAGGAACAAAAAACCACGTTTGGCAACGCGGCAATCGCCAGCGCTTTATCGATCAATTCTAATGGCGTGACGCAAACGGGGCAACCTGGGCCATGCACCAGTTCAATGGTTTCTGGCAGAAGCTGGTCAATACCATGCTGCATGATGGAATGGGTTTGACCCCCGCAGACTTCCATAATCACCCAGGGATGTTGGGCTGTTTCCTGAATCCTGGCTGCGAGCTTTCTAACCAGTTCAGCATCACGGAATTCATCTTGATATCGCATCAGGCGCCTGTTTTCTCTTCATCCTGGTGTTTAGAACGCCCTTCGATTTCATCCAGTTCACGAAAAGCCTGAAGGGAGTCTTCAGCTTCTTGTTCACTTAGAATATTGAGGGCAAAGCCAGCATGGATGATTACATAATCTCCCAGTTTCACTTCTGGAACCGCTTCAAGGCAGACTTCGCGAAGAACACCACCAAAATCGACCATCCCCATTAAGATGAGGTCATTTCGATGAATTTCGATTACTTTTCCCGGAACTGCAAGACACATTTTTACCTCTATAACGCATGAAGCAAGGAAGCTGCAATGAGGGTTTGACCGAGGGAAATTCCCCCATCGTTGGCTGGAACACGGTGATGGATGAGGGGTTCAAATCCATCTGAATATAAAAGTTGAGTGGTTTTTCTCAACAGAGTCATATTTTGCCATACACCGCCTGAGAGGGCAACCTTATTAACCCCTGTAGAAGTTCTGAACTTTTGGCAGATTACCAGGCAACAATTGGCGATGGCGTTATGAAAACGCGCGGCTATTACCGCGTGAGACACACCATTGCGCATATCTTTTAAAATCTGTGGAAAGAGCGCAAGAGTGTCAATCCTGGATCCGTTGATTGGCAGGTCGTAAGTCTGGTTTTCAGAGCGATCGCAGATGTTTTCAAGTTCAATAGCGGCTTGCCCTTCGTAAGATATATGGTGCCTAATGCCCAGCAAAGAGGAGACTGCATCAAAAAGGCGCCCCATACTGGTCGTTAGCAGGCAATTGACCATATGCGATAGTTGTTGGGCAAGAATGACGCGTTGCTCTTCTTGGAAGGATTTTACAGGGAAGAGGTCTGGCGTCCAATCAATTCCGGCTGCTTGGAGATAAGAGAGGGCAATTTTTGCTGGGTTGCGTATAGCGGAATCACCGCCTGGAAGGGCAATTTCAGACAGATGATAAACCCGATCTACTGCATTGTAACCACCCAACAAAAACTCTCCTCCCCAGATAACTCCATCAGTGCCGTACCCGGTGCCATCAAAGATTAATCCGATCACAGGCGCTGCTTCACGATAATCATTGTCAACCAGGCAAGAAGCCAGATGAGCGTGATGATGCTGTACCTTAAAAAGAGGGATGTTTTGTTCCCGGCTGAGATTTTGCCCAAAAAGAGTGGACAAATAATCCGGATGCAGGTCAACTGCGATGGCGGTTGGTTCAAGATGGAAAAGCCGTTTGTAATGCTCAATGCCCTGGGTGAAAGAGGAAAGTGTTTCCAAGTTTTCCAGGTCACCTATATGATGGCTTAAAAAGATATAACCCTGCCTGGATAACGCAAAGGTATTTTTTAGTTCGGCGCCGCAAGACAATATTTGGGGGAGGATATACGGCACTTTCAAGGGTTCAGGCGCATACCCTCGCGCACGACGGATTGGATAAACCTGTTCGCCAAACACCCGCACGACAGAATCGTCCACACGCATGTGAATGGGACGATTGTGAAGGAGGAAAGCGTCAGCCAAGGGCTGCAATCTGGTCAAGGCTTCATCGTCCCGGTAAGCGATGGGCTCTTCACTGAAATTTCCGCTGGTCATCACCAGCGCTTCGGGAAAGCCCGACTCAGGCTCAAGCAATAAAAGGTGGAGCGGTGTATAGGGCAGCATCATTCCCAGTTGGTTTTGACGAGGTGCCGTGTGGTCAAGCGCTGATACGCCGTCATTTTTCTCCAATAACACAATTGTATGTTGGGGTGATTCTAATAAAGCAGCTTCTGTTTCTGAAATTTGAACGAAGCGCTTCATCGTATCAAGGTCAAAACTCATTAACGCGAACGGCTTTTCGCTACGATGCTTGCGCTGGCGCAACCTTTCCACAGCGTCGCGGTTCAACGCGTCACAGGCTAAATGATAGCCACCCAGTCCTTTGAGCGCTAAAATTTTCCCTTCACGTAGCAAGGCGCGTGCGGCGCTTATCGCTTGTTCTGCAAAGAGTTCTGTTTTGCCTGGCATTTTAAAGCTGACTGCAGGACCACATTGTGCGCAGGCAATTGGTTGCGCGTGGTATCTTCTATCAGAAGGCGCGGTATATTCCTGCAGGCAATCTGCGCACATGGCGAAATCAGACATGGTTGTCAGCGGGCGGTCATAAGGGATATCTTTAATAATCGAGAAACGTGGCCCGCAATTTGTGCAATTAATGAAGGGATAGCGGTAACGCCTGTCTGCTGGGTCAAATAATTCTCTGCGGCAATCATCACAAATGCTGATATCTGGCGAAATGGGCACAAATTCTGTGGAAACAGAATTGCTTTCACGAATTTCAAAGTGATCAAACTGTTCGTATTCAGATAAAGAGGCTTCGAAGCTATCCACATGAGCGAGGGTAGGCGGGTGGTTTCTAAGAGCCTGAATGAACCTGTCTAAATCCGATGGTTCACCAGAAGCTACAATTTCGAGACCGCTGGAGGTGTTCCTCACCCATCCATTAATCCTCATTTTACTGGCGAGGTTGAAGACGTACGGGCGAAAACCGACGCCCTGGACAATCCCAGTTATATGTATTTTTTGAGTGATGGGAGTATCAGACATCAGTGCAGCTTTTTCTCTTTCACCTTACTGGTAAGCCAATCAATCCAGGCGTCTAACCCTTCGCCAGTTTTACAGGATACCGGAAAAGTCACCAGCCCAGGGTTCAATATTTCAACTCCCTGTCTAAAATAGTCCATATTGAAATCGATATACTGTAGCAGGTCGGTCTTGTTGATCACCAGCACATCCAATCCGCGGTAGATGTTCGGGTATTTATATGGCTTGTCGTCGCCTTCAGGAACACTCGCCACCAGTAGTTTCACGTCTGTACCAAGGTCCCAGGCGGCTGGACAGATTAAATTGCCGACATTCTCTATGATTAGAAGATCAAGTTCACTGAGAGGTAATTGATCCAGTCCATCACTCACCATTGAAGCGTCCAGGTGGCAGTCTCCACCGGTGTTGATTTGCACTGCCGGCATGCCAGCCTGGATGATCTTGTCGGCATCGATGGTCACCGGGGCAGTGTCGCCTTCAATAACCCCAACCCTGTGAACCCCTTTAATACGGTTGATTGTTTGTAAAATAAAACTGGTTTTTCCGGCACCAGGAGACGCCATCAGGTTGACGGAAAAGACCCGGTCTTTCTGCAGACGGTCATAGTTTAGCCTGGCCATACGGTCATTCGCACTAAATATTTTTTCAATAACCGGCACGCGAATTGCGCTCATGTATTTCCCTCATTTCTCAATTTCAATACTGTCCAGGTAAAATTCTTCGCCTGAAATAAGTTGGTTTCGTATACTGCCGCACGAGGGGCAGGGCGAAAGCCGCGCTTCCAATGAGAATTCGTGCTGGCAAGCAAGGCAGCGAAAGATTGCAGGAGTTCGATTGAAATTCAGTATCGAACCTGCGCAAATGGTATTTTCGCTGATCAAATCCCAATAGAACTGAACCGAATCATCCACGATGCTTGATAATTGCCCGATGACCAGGTTGATGGCAGTAACACGTGTTGCACCTGACTTCTGAGCGTGATCGCTCGCGAGAGATAGAATATTTTCAGTAACAGACAACTCGTGCATAGTGCCAAGATTATACCGTCAAATCAGATGAATATTGGGTGAATTGAAATACGGTTTTCTAGCTCATATTACGTAATTTGATGCTGGCTTAAAGTTGCTCAGCGAGCAGGTTCATTAACCGCAGTTGAGTCGTTAAGAAACTGCGGGCGGCCATATTGGATATTCGGCGGTAAATAAAAAACCCAATATCATGATCGTTTTCGCATAATTGGGTAAACTGCTTGCTATCAAAACGGAGGAGCCTGCAGTAGGTTGAAGCGGTCACTGTTCCCATACGTTGACGGACAACCGGCGTCATTGCCGACCAGCCGATGATATCCAAAGGACCGAATGTGCTTGTTTCAACCAGACCGATCGAAGGAACGTGAACAGTCACGGTGACTTCGCCTTCAACCAGGATATAGAGGAAATCAATCGAATTTCCTTCTTCGATCAATTTTGCATTGGGCGCAATTTCAATATAGTCAATAATTTCTGCCAGGCGGTTTAATTGAACAGCAGTTAATGCATAAAAAAAGGGAATTGATTTTAAGAGAGAAGGAAGATCAACGTTAGCGCCCATGAGTTAACCTGTTTGTTACCTATCAGCATATCATTGGGCTAAGGTTGTGTTTAGTGTGTTACGTCACAAGGTTCGTTGTTCACTGTCACGAAACTCGGGATGATTTTTATAAGCCAAAAAATAGATCAATCCTACAAACAATGCGCCACCGAGGATGTTACCAAGGGTAACGGGCAACAGGTTTTTCACAATAAAGTTAGACCAGTTAAGCGCTTCAGCAGATAACTGGGTTGAAACAACAAATTCAGGGTCAATCTTCCGGAGAAAAATTGCGACCGGAATCAGATACATATTGGCGACACAATGTTCAAAACCCGCAGAAATGAAAGCCGTTATCGGGAAAATCACCGATAAGATTTTATCGGTGGTATTTTTTGCAGAAAAAGAAAGCCACACCGCCAGGCATACCAGGATGTTACACAGTATCCCCAGGGCAAACGCCTGTGAAAAGGAATAACCTAACTTGGCATTTGCAATGGAAAGCATATTTTTGCCTAATTCGCCTGAGGAAAAGGTATACGTACGCGCTAAAAGTATCAATCCTGTGACCAATAATGAACCGATGAAATTACCAGCGTAAACCAACCCCCAATTACGGAATAGCTGTATAAAAGTAATCTTTTGGTTTGCCAGTGCCACTACCATCAACATGTTTCCGGTAAATAATTCTGCGCCGGCTACCACCACCAGGACCAACCCTAAGGAGAAAACCAGCCCCTGCAGCGTTTTCATAACTCCATAAGGGACGGATCCAACCAT
>JAAZNW010000028.1 GCA_012798065.1 Chloroflexota bacterium | reverse complement strand
TATTCGGTTTATTATTCGTTTTATTGCTTTTGGTCCTAACGACAACTGCGGATGTTCCTGCGAAGTCAACAGATGATGACCCAAAACTCAATTATTCCGCTTGTGTGTACCACTGCATGATGGAGCAGGATTTTATCCATTCAAAAATGAATAATTATCAAGTGGCTTCTAATACTTATTATGCATTTATGAGACGATTTTGGAGGAACAGCAGTTGCGAAAACATTGGTATTATAGATATTCTGGATGTTGCAATTGCCGTATCGGGTGCGCCGGGGGGCGCATCAATGTCCTGTTACCAGTTGTTGTTAGCACAAACCTTGGGCTGTAAAGAAACTTGTCTTAAAGCTCAGCCAGCCAACAGTGCTTATGGCGCGAATGTCAACCTTACAGCAAAGAAAAAATCGCCTGGTTACCTTCAAGTCGGACTAGAGAATCGAATAAGTGATGGTGAACCTAAATACATCTCAAATGGGTATAGTGGTCCTTTTTATCTGACGACCACACTCCAACTGAATGAGGGGACACGCCTGGTAGTTGATCGTCAAGAGATGCCTAACATGAGTTTTCCAAACTGGATCACCAGCCAGAGTGTTGGGGCTCAGCAGTGCCCTTACAGTGATGCTGAATGCTCATCTTGTTGTAGAATCCTGAGGGATCTCGATACTCCTAGCTATGTTTCCACAACTGTGGAATTCCTGGATGGGGTATTGTTTGACCTGACAGACCAGGTCAGTAATAAAGTAGGGGTAACCGGGTCCTTCAGCCGAGATGGCTATGTGGTTTTGCTAAGGGACGGGAATAAGCTCACCATCAACCAGGGACCCTACGCGGGGGTTAAATGGACCAAAGTCCACAATAAATCAAAAGACACGCACACCCAATTAGTTGAATTTTGGGATGCGTCTTCTGGTAAGGTGGAAATCGTAAATTCTGAGTGCGATACTTGGGGTTGGTGTGCGGGCAGGCGAATCGAAGCAGACACTTACGTTTTTGCCCTACAGGGTCCGCCCGAAAAACAGTTACCCGGCACATACACAGTTGAATCAGTCGCCGATGTTTTACATGACAAGAATTTCAGCAATAATCGCATCAGCTATAGTTATACCAAATCAGGCCTTGGAGACAGTCAAGACCCTTCTGGGGACGATAACGAGTCAGACAAACCGCAGATTGATATCAGCACGTTGCCTATCATCGACATCCCCGGGGAAGGTGTATATAACTATACCATCCCGGATGATGCACCTGGGATGATGTTTCGTTTGAACGTACCCGAAGATGTTCATCATGTCAATTTTCGTCAAAATTGCTCATCAGGTGGAGCTTTGTATACCTATGTCAATCCTGGAAGTATTCCAGTGCCGGAATTTCCTTCCTTTAGTCGGAATTACACATGCGAGATTTATCCTAAAAGTGATTATGCTGGTGAATGTTATTTAACAAACACCTATCCAGAACCGTATTATATATTTGTTCCTTCACCAAGCGATTATGGTTGGTGGTTGGGCCATTTCTCGAAAAGTTTCAGCCTGGAAGTGGAATTCATGACCAAAGTCAGCGCAACTGCGACGGCGAGCGTCCGGCAAACCAAACAGGCAGCCACCCAGCAAGCATCGATCCGCACTTTTACGGAAGTCGAACCCAATGACACCAAACAAACAGCCAATGAATGGGATATGATCGAACCTTTTTCGGGTCAATTAACCATTGGGGATTGGGATTATATTGGGGTGACCTTTAGCGAGCCCGGGATCTACACCTTTGGGATCACAGAGGTTTCTCCTGAGACAAAGGTCTTTCTTGGTTTGATCTCCCGACCAGGAGATTTTACTGAACAGGCGGGATCTCAAAACGTGGGCGAAGGGGTCAGCCTGACCTTCGATGCCTCAGCAGGGGAACATTTTTATTTCAAGGTATATGCAACTCTTTACAACAGGGGTGAGGATGGTACTTATTACACCCTTGAACTGCTGGATTTTGTCCCGGATCCTTTTGAGCCCAACGACCAGAAATCCGAAGCCACCGATTGGGATATCAGTCAGGGGCCAATTGAGGGGTACTTCTGGGATAAAGCTTATTACAATGATGAACGGGCGGATTATTATCGCTTTACAGCCCCGGTTACCACAGATGGCAGCGCAGTGACCTTCCATGTGTCCAACCCAAGCGCAGAAATCAGCATCTGCATGTCACTGAGGGACCAAAGGGGAGTCACCGTTTTTGCTCCACCTTGTTTTGAAAAAGGCGCCGATGCCTCTCTGGTTCATATTTTGGTGCCCGGTCAGGAATATTACATCAGATTATATGTTTATGATTTGAAAACCTCTTTACAACCCTACCGCTTGAGCGCAACGTATATTGGGGGTGGGAACGGGACCGGTTTGAGCGAGATTGAACCCAATGATGATAAACAGAACGCTAACCCCTGGGACATGCAAGAACCCTTCAAAGGTGTCCTCTCCAAATCATCCGACTGGGATTACATCCTGGTTGATATCCCGACACCCGGGATCTATACGTTTTCTATAACCGATGTCTCTCCTAACTTAAAGGTGGGGTTATCCCTGGTGGGTCGCACAGGTGCACTTCACAGTGTACAAGCCCTAAATAAAGGACAGGGGGTGTCGCTGACCATGGATGGGTCGGCAGGCGAACAGTATTGGCTGAAAGTTACCGCCTCCCAATGGGCATCAGACGGGTCTTTTTATCAGCTCGCGTTGACGGATTTTATTCCGGACCCTGGAGAGCCGAATGATATGAAAGCAGAAGCCACCTATTGGGATATTGACGAAGGGCCGATCCAGGGTTATTTTTGGGAAAAAACTCATTGGAGCATGTACCGGGCAGATTACTTCAAGTTTATGGCACCTCTAACAGAGGGTGGGGGCCAGGTGACCTTTCAGGTTGCGAATCCAGGGTCAGACATCAGCGTCTGCATGAACCTGCTCGACCGTACCGGCGGGCATCTTCTTTCCGGTGAATGCTCAGCAGAAGGTGAAGACGCCTTCCTGACCTCTGCATTAACGGCTGGCATGGAATATTACCTCAAATTATTCACGGTCGACAATAAAGCCTCTTTGCAGCCGTATACCCTCTCCATTGCATACACTCCGGGTGAGGCGGATGACCTGGATGAAAGCACCCGCTTGATCCGCCTGCATGGGTTTGTCTACCGGCAAAGGGGACTGCTGCCCTTGCCAATTGCGAATGTATCCATTTATGCCCACATCAGCGGGCAGCCTGCTTTTCTGTTGGGTACGACCAGCTGGTTGGGAACCTATTCGAGCAAGGTCATGCTGGCTGACGGACAGCAGGTTACAATATGGGCGGAGTTGCCAGGGACGAATTTTTCGCCAGAAGAGGATGTATTCATCGTCGAGGCTGGGCTCCGCCATCACCGCTCCACCTTTTCTGTCCTTGGCGGGCAGCTAATTGAACAAACGCCCACACCGTCACCTGAACCGACGGGCACACCAGAACCGCCGCTTGAAAATCCAACGGGTACCAATACACCTGAATTCTTGGAAGAAAAAGAGGAGCCTACTGATACACCAACCGCAACCCTTTCACCGACGTTTACCGTAACGCTCTCACCAACATTAACTGATACACCCAAACCGCCCACTTCTCAAATGACAAAGATTATTGGCAAGGTGTGGCGGTTATTTGAGCGCTCCGGTCCAGCAGGTGTGGCGATGGCTGAAGTGATCCTGTCCATTAATGGGGTTGATCAGCCAGCCGCTGTCAGTCAAATTGATGGGCTGTACATGATGGATGTGGAGGGTATCCAGCCCGGGGATGTCCTCCGGTTGCGCGCCCAGGCACCGCAGGATGATTTTGAACCGCTTTATTATGAGTGGCAGGCTGAGGTGGGAGTTAACCGCTGGGAATATGATTTTTATTCCTACTGGGACCAGATCACCCCACCCAGCACCCAGAACCAGAACCGCATTTGGGGTACGGTGTGGGATCAGTTTGGGGGCGATGTCTCCGGGCTGTATCTCAACCTGCAAATGGGTACCTCGGATGCCATCCAGCGCATCGGACCGACGGATGAGAATGGCAACTTTGAAGCCACGGTCACCCTGCCAGATCGGACCATGGTCACGGTGTGGGTTGATGCACCCGGTTATGTGCCTTCCAAGTTGTTGTTCTTTCACGCCTATAAGCCAGAAAACCGCGAGCTGATTTTCTGGAAATACCGTGGCGAAAACCTTCAGTGAGCGTGTGCGCCGGGAATCATCACTTCTGCTCCCGATTGGAGGGGATTACGCAGCGAAATAGCAGCGGATTGCAGTGATTATCATGGATCTTATCCTGATCTCGAGCGGCTATGCCGACAGTCAGGGTCAGGAGCGCTAGGCGGCGGTGTGTAATAGCGGGGGCGTTTGTTTCCCCGTGGCGGTGGGCTGTTTTGGAAAAACGGCCTTCCAGGTTAATTTGCAAACCCACAGAAATGCCTGCTTTACATTAAGGAATATCATGATCGGTTTACTGGTGGGTATTGGTTAGTCCGGTATTTTGGGTTTGTTAGGGTTTTAGGGTGCATCTATCAGGAAAATTGACCGGAAGAGTGAATCAGAAGAGAGGTTTGAAAAAATCTTAGACCCTCTGTTTTATTGGAAGAAGTTTTACACATTGAAGGACCAAAATATGAAAATTAAGGAAATAATTCAATGAAGTACAGAAGAATCTGCCTCTTTTTGATTTTAATCATCTCCATGATGGGTTGCAATGTCGGCTCAGGCGGAAACCTCATTCACGACCTGGACGGGAGTGTCGAGCCTTTACCTCCGGATGTTGATAGTGGAGTGCCTTTGCCGCCGGACGAAGATTACGGGGTATTGTGTTTTGTTGAATTTGAAGGGTCGATCGCTGCCAGCGCCCCGGTTTTTGATGTCTTTTACAGCCAGGATGGCGGCCTGACCTGGGAGCAAGAAGGAGTTGATGAAGGCGGAGTATCAGGATCTTTATGCAACCCGAGTTACGATTTGTCGAGGGAGCTGTGGGTTCCACCGGATGGGATGGTGAGCTATCGCTTCACCCCGGGTGAAACGATTGAGATTTCAGTGGATAAAGGGCAAAACTGGCAAGTTGCTTACGATCTAACACTGGTGCAGTGGGAACCCGCCAACCCTTCTGATGAGAGTCGCCAAATAATCGTCCGCCCCGGACCTTTGGACGCCATGTTTGATGCAAAAAGCGGGAATTTACTCTTGGCGATGGGCCACGCGGGTGTATTATTGGGCCTGCCAACCGGGGAGTGGCGTTGGGTCAAAGTAGGGCGGTACGCCAGTGAAGCAGCACAAACTGATTCAGGTGAAATCAACCAGGATAATGGGCATGTTGACATCCAGCCCCCGGCGTTCGTGAAGGTGCCCCCGGAAATTGAAATTGACACGGAAACCAATTATGTCGATGCTTTGGCCTTTTCTCCCGATGGCGCGGTTTTAGCGGTCAGCGGTTTTGATGGCGGCGTCAAACTGTATGATTTCATCCAACCCGTTCGGTTGTATTGGCATACTTTTGGCAAGGAAGGTCGCAATTGGCGATTATATGGACTCTCTTATTCGCCAGGCGGGGACACATTGGTAACCTGTGGCACCAATGTGGATCAGACCCTGATGATCTGGGATGCTGAAAACTGGGAATTGATCCAGTCTTATGAGGGTTTTCAAACCAGTACGCTTGATACTGGTGCGCATGCTGGGCGCCAGTACCTTGCAATTGCCTACGGGGCAGATCCTCAAAAAAAGGAACAAGTCAGGTTATTTCAGTTGCCGGAAGGCGATGAACTTAAATTTTTTAGCAGTCAGCAGGGCGGTATCAGCAGCTTGCTTTTTATCCCCCATACGCCACTATTGGCTGTGGCGCGTTACACGGGTTCATTGGAGGTGTGGGACATTGAAAAAGGCGAGATAACGCCCTTCCCGCCAACGGCTGCCATGGCCTTAGGATATCATTCTGCCAAAGATGCCCTGATGGGTTTACGAGGGGACGGGTTGTTAACCGCGTGGGATATGTCCACCGGCGATTTAGCCTGGCAATTGGCTTTACAAATCCCACACGGCTGGTATGTTAATATAGCCACTTTTTCTGCGGATGGCAGGTTGGTTGCCGTGGGTATGCACAACGGTCCATTGCTGGTTTTTGATAGCAGTAGCGGAGAGTTGTTCAGTCGCCAATGGATCAACGAAGAAGGCACATTACAGAAACTGGCTTTTTCTCCTGACGGTATGTGGCTGGCGGCGGGTTTTACAACCGGCAAGGTCAAGATCTGGCGGGTTGATCATTTAATTCACCAGGACTGATTCCAAAATTAGCGCGTCTATTTATAGGGCATGCGGTCCGTTTATATTTTTTATTCCAGCCTGGCCTTTGATGCTCGGCCGGTAACCTGCCCGAAGATACCCGATGCCATTATCGGAATAAAAACAAGAAATCCCCAAGAGGACGGTGCGAAGGGGTCAGCGCATTGTATACAGTTAGTGTAGCACGGATACTTAAGATACATAGCGCTACTAATCCGGCTGTGTTCATTTTCCTGGCATCTGCTCCACTTTCAGCCGGAAGAATTCTTGAAGCGCGCATTCCCCAAACCTACAAGAACTGAAATACCCTCTACCAGTGTTGTCATTTTTGCTCTTGAAAATGATTAATCTCTTGTGTTGCCTATTTCTCCTTCACAAATTGACCGCGTTTTCATCTTGTTCCGTCAGCCTAAAAAATCCACCAGGTTTTTTGTTCGCAAGGTGTTGAACGGGGTCGGAAGTCTGCCAGAATACGTTAGGTACAGTTGCTCCCGGGCACGAGACATCGCCATATAGATTAGCCGCCGTTCGGAAGTTTCCTCCTCCGCATCCTGAAACATTAAATTGATATGAGGTAAAATGACCGCCTCCATTTCAAGCCCTTTGAACCCGTGGATTGGGTTGATGACCACGCTTGTGTCTTGTAAAAAACGCTCCAGATCTTTGGCTTCTCGGCGATAGCGAGTAAGCACAGCAATCTGGTCTTCACGTATACCGTCCGTTTTGAGAGAATCAATGATGTTTTTAACTCTGTAAATTTCCTCGCGTATGTTTGCTAATCTCTGAACCAACGGTCTCTTGCCATGCCGCATTTCCACCGGGTTAACCTCAGGTCGAATCCATTCGCCTTCTTCTTTGAGTGAATTTTGGATCTCATCATTGTCAGAGATCATCTCGTACGCTGCCTGGTAGATTTCGTAAGTGTTGCGATACGGTACTTTCAACCAGCGCGTCCGTCCTACCACTTCAACTGATTTTTCTCGCCAGCTGAAATTGCGATAAATACTTTGGCTGGGGTCATCGGCCAAAAACAACAGGCCATTTTTGGCATTTAACAATCGGTTGATAACTTTGAACCAGATTGGCGCCCAGTCCTGTGCTTCATCTACCAGGATGGCATCGAATAATTCTGGGGAATCAGCGGACTTATCCATCTGCTCCTGTAAGATCAAGGGGAGTTCAGAAAAATCCCAAAGATCGTTGTCTTGCAAATACTGCCGGTAACTCGTTAATAGTTCATAAATCTTCGCTCGTTGTTCAGTCGGTATCCGCTGTCCTCGCCCCATCCCCTTGCGCTCCATCTTGAGGTACTTCTCTTTTGCTGGAACACCAAGGTCGCGCAGGTAATCAATCTCCCGCTCTGCAAAATCCTTTCCCAATTCTGCAATGATGGGGAAATCTTTTTGGTTTTCAGCCAACCAATCTTCTAATTTGGCCGGATTGTCATTGTATATTTTTGTCAGCTGTTTACAAAGTCCATGGAAAGTCTTCGCTTGAATACCTGTCCCTAAAAGGCTTTTTTCAAGATGTGTTTGTAATGGCTTGTTATAAGTGAGCACGACGATTCGCCACTCGGGATACTGCGCTGCCAGAAACCTTGCTCGTTGTATCAATACCAGTGTCTTCCCGCTGCCAGAAAAACCTCGCACGAGCCTAATGGACACATCTCTGCTGATTTTTTCTCCCAAAAGAGGTTGAGGTTTCTCATCCTCGTCTTCAGCATTGGAAGAAAACAATCGATCCTGCTGCTCGCCCTGTTTCTGTTTGATCGGTTGCTCTTCGACCTGGCGCACTGGCTCCGCAACGATCTTCTCCTGTTGCTGGTCGAGAACAAACGCTTCTCTGTCAGGCATCTCAATTTCAACTACCGGGTAAATTGTTGCTCTTACCAGGTCCAGTTCTTTTTTTGTAAGAGGGCGTAAACGAGTGGTTGGAAAGGTACGCTTTATGCGGTTAAGAAGCAGATCGCGGTTTTCCAGGTCTGCTTTTCCCAGCACAAACTCTTCTCCCCAGGGGGTTCGCAATTGTGTGATCACTGGCGTTGGCAGGTTGAAAAGCACAACCGCGTAACTCCACGGTATTGCTTCCACCGCCTGGTCTGTTTTTCTTTTTTCATTAAGCTTTTGAGAAAGAACAATTGCGCTATTTCTTGCCTGATTGACAGGGTTTGGCTCGTGGCGAGTGGTCCCATCTCTGTTTCTAACAGTAACCCCATGTGGCGTGGCTCTGCCCTCAAGGACCACCCAATCCTTCACTTCCAGAACTAAAACCCCATAATTCGTTAATACCACAAAATCCGGATATCGAATATCTCGCTCTTTGTATAACGGGGTTTCGACATACACAATAAACTCTTTGGGCAAATTATCGCTTAACAGCTGGAGTACTTTCTTTTCCCCGAACGTCGCGCTGTTCCTCAAAAAACCAATCACTTCGGCCATGTTCTCTCCTTATTCTTTTATCCTCACCTGATACAGATACTATACCGTTAAATTGAATTTTGCTGGGTCGAGGAGAACGCGCGCACGAGGATTATCCACGAACAGCTTACCCATCCTCCTCGCTGGGTCACGGTCAACCACCTGAATAATCGCTCTTTCTACGGCGAAAGATGAAGAAAATTGTTGCGCGTGGCTCCTTTCGTGCTATGATTAAGTTATGCTTTGGAACACAAAAGCGATTATCGAAATTGGATTTTATATTGTTGGTGCCACCCTGGTCTTATCGTTTTTAGGGTTAATAGTCGTTATTTGGCGATATCAAGCAGAATACCCGAGTAAAAACAGGCCGACTCGAAGAAGGTTCCATCACAATTCAATCTCCCATGCAGTTTTACTGGACCAAAATAAGGGCGAGGAGATTCTGGAGAATGGATACCGACGGCAGGAGTATTACGATTACGGGTATACAGACACTGATATCGAACTTTGGGGCATGGACGAACCCGGTGCACCAGACCCATTTTTCGGTGGTTTTGTCATCGCAGATATGGCGGATGGCAAGCTGGACGGCAATTTTGATATTATTAATTGACCAAATAATCGCTATAGAATTTCAATCATATTTCCCGTAAATCCTACAATCTCCGCTTTCATTCGTTTCGGCCAATTTGCGAGGTTTGCCAGACAATTAGAGGTTTTTGGTAAGCAGCCTTTTAAATCGCTTTTCATTCAATACCAGGAGGTGAAATGCGTTTTCATATTTATTCGACCATAGCTGCGAGCAGAAGCCTTCTTAGACCATGTTCAAAATAACATTGCTTCAGTTTTTCATTTTACCCGGGTTTTCACCCTTAACGTAACTCGTTACCTTTAGCGAAAGAGTAAGTAAGCGCAACTGAGCGCGACCAATAACTGACCGCCGGCGTAATAGAGTGGCCCGAGATGGAATATTAAGGGCTTATGGAAGCGATGCAATCCATATTCTACATCGCCCATAAAAAGCAGCGGACCGCCAAACGCGACCAGCCAGGCTGAAAGCGCTGAAAATTGACTGCTGAAAAGCGTGGAAATCGCGCGCGTGACCATAAAGCTGATGACCAGCACGAAGATCATCACCGGGATACGGAAATTTCCCAGTCCCTTCCAATACAACCGGATTAGAAGAATGTAAACAACGAGCATCAGCGCGCCGATGAGCCAATCCTGAGTATGGAAACCGCCAAAACGCGTGAACGCAACCGCGTATTCCACATAGGCAATAAAGAAGATGACCATAGCGGCGAATAAAATCTTATCATTGGTCATATCGATGTTAAAAATATCACCAATAAAACACAAAACCAGGCCGACCAATATCCAAGTGGTGTAAGCAGGGTTGACATACGGGCTTAAGTAGCTCAACCCTGCGATCACGATAGCCAGGAAGGTGATAGATGGTTGGATAATGGCTGTCTTCTTCAAGTCATTACGATTGCGGGCAATCATGTATAAAACGATTAACACCAGGTGAATGGGGACTGGAATCAGTGAATATGTCATATATATCCTTCCTCTTTACAACACATCATCAGGCCGTACAACTTTGCCGGTCGCCGCGGATTGCAGCGCAGCCAGGGTAAATTGCAGCACCGCTTTTCCGGTCGGTCCATCCAGCTGGGGCTGTCCACCGGTCTTCAGATTGTCGATGAAATTATGTGTGGTGGCAATAAAACTGTCATGCCATTCCACCCCTTCCACAGGGATGGGATTGGTCTTCCCATCCTTGAAGATCATCAGTTCCGGCAGGTCCACAGTGCGCGCGGTGTAGCGGTTAATAAACAAAATTCCTTTTTCTCCAATCACCTCGATACGGTCATCATCAGCGTAATAATCTGAATAAATGCGCATTTTTGGTGTGTGCTCCACATCCAGGTTGCCATAACAACGTGGAGCCTTGTATTGGAACTGGATCATAGCAGGCGCATCCACCTTGACAATCCCGCCCGTCTCCGTAACCGGCGTTTTATCGATCCAGGCAAATACTTTTTCCACCGGTCCTCCCAGGTAATAGCCCACCGAAAACAGATGGTAGCCATGGTCAAACACCAGTTGACCCCCGCCACACTTCTTTTCGTCAATGCGCCATAACAAGGCGGAAGTCGGCACTTTCCAGCCTGTATCGCCTGTGCCGGTGCTGACGTGCATGCGAACCGCTCTCACCTCGCCAATCTCTCCGTTGTCAATCATTTCTTTCGCGCGGACTACCGGGGCGTAAAATACGAAAGTTTCATATACCCGTAAAATCACCCCGGCTTTATTTGCCGCGTCGATCATCTGGTCAGCTTCCGCTGCCGAGAGTGCCATAGGTTTCTGCACGGATATATGCTTACCCGCTCTGGCTGCCTGCACGGTCATTGGGCAGTGGAGGTGATGCGGTGTGAGCAGTTCCACCGCATCTATCTCCTTGTCTTCCAGCAGATGTTGGTAATCCGTGTAAACTTTCTGAACACCCCAGGCTTTGGCCTTCTTTTTGGCGTGCGCAGCGTTATTGTCGCATACCGCGGCGATAACCGCGTCGTCCCGTCCGCGGTAACCCAATTGGTGCAGGTCAGAGATCCTGCCACAGCCAACAATGCCAACCCTGATCGGTTTCATGTCATCATCCTTCTTGGTTATGCGTCGTTTTTCGCCGCGGCGTCCATGGCTAACAGCTTTGCTTTAATTTCAGCATGGCTTTTACGCGTAAGGGGATATTTGAACAGTAGTGGTAACCCCACAAAGATTCCTACCGCCGGCACAATGCTAAAGAACAGGCGGATTCCCAGCAGCGCGTGCGGGGTTTGGGCAATATTGGGTACGTACCCAAAGCCGGTCAATACCCAACCAACAGCGGCAAGAGCAAGCGCTTCTGATATTTTCGTTGCCAGCCCCCAAACGCCGTAATACACGCCGCTTCTAAACTTGCCCGATTTTACCCGGTCGTAATCCGCGACATCCGCAATCATGGCCCAGGGGAAGATCCAGTTCGCGCCAAAGCCGAACCCCGCCAGAACCATGATCGGGTAAATTAACACCGTGGGTTTTGCTGGAAGGAACCACAGCACCCGCAGCGCCACCGCGCCCATTCCCATGCCAATAGCGTACGCGGGTCCTTTGTCCATTTTTGTAGACACCCATTTCCATATGGGAAGGGAGATGGTTACACAGATGAGCATCAAGCCCAAAGCAATCGATATGGCGTCTTTCATCATCAACTGGTACTCGATAAAGTAAGCCATAAGCGTTTTTGCAAAGGCAAAAGAGATGTTCACAATGAAATAGACCACAAACAGGTAAATGAAGGGGCGATTTCGAAACGCTTCTTTGAGGGATTTGATCGGGTTGACTTCTCCTTCAGAGCGAATGACATTGGGGCGTTCTCGCAACCCTCCCGCGGAAATGAGCAGTGCCAGGGCAGCGATCACACCATAAACAATGCCGATTACCGCGAACCCAGTGCGCTGCACAGCAAAAAAACCGACGATCATGGGAGTGAGCGCGGCGCCAATCAAATATGCTGGGGTAGCCAGTACCATGCGGTAAACCGTCAGGCTGCTGCGTTCGTCGTAATCATCCGTCAGCTCCGAGGTCAACGCGTAATATGGTACGTTCGTCAGCGTCCAGACTGAATCAAAGAAGATGAATGTCCCAGCGATCCAAACGAAGGTCATCACCTGGCTGAGACCGGGCGGAACAAACCAGAGCAAAGCCACCGACAATGCCAACGGAATTGCACCGAAGAGCATAAATACGCGCCGTTTTCCGATCTTGGAATTTGTCCTGTCGGTAAGCCAGCCAAAAAGCGGATCGTTGATGGCGTCCCAGATCTTGCCTACCAGCAGCGCATTCCCTGCCAGCACAGGCAAAATGAGCGCTGCATCCGTGTAGAATTTCATCAGGAAAAACTGGAGCGAGCTGTTAACCAGCGCGTTCCCGATATCCCCAATTCCGTACAACCACTTGGTCTTCGCTTTTAATTTCTGTGGCGCTGCTGAGACTGACATTTTATCCTCCTGATTCAAGTATTTGATGGATTGCTTCTTCCAACATAGGGTCCCTTTGCTGGGACTCCCGTAAAACCTGAGAAAATTCAGGGTATTGTAGTGCCGGCCCGGTCACCGACAAAGGTAAGTCACGGATGATCGTTGCAAATGGTTGATGGGTTGTCTGTGAAATTTCCGCCAATGTGAAGCGGGAGTTGCGCTGGGGTTCAGCACGGTGTTCAGGGAACCCGCTCCCCCTTTTTGGGGTGAACAATTCATCAAAAATCATGCCCAGGTTTATCTCTCCCGCCCAACCATAACCCTGGTTTAACGGGAGAGAAGCGCAATTACCATCATTTATACGGGCAAACAACCAGGCGTCCAACGGAGAATGGATAAGGCCGCAAACGACTCCCGGGTATTGCAATACCGAGTTGAGATAACCAATCCCCGTACCACATCCGCCCACAACGAAATCCACCACCTTCAGGTGCAATAAAAGCGCAGACATCAGACCGGTGTGAATATATTGAAGCTGCGGCTCGTCCGCTGCGCCTGTATTCCCCAGGTTCAATAACTCGTGACCCCGCCCTTCGAGCGCGTGTATGATTTCCGCATTCTTTGTTGCCGCGCTAATTTCATTAATAACTGCAATTTTCATTGTTTTTCGGTCCCTCCTGGTTTCATTTTCTTTACCTTCCGCGCTGCAAATATAATCTCCGCCACAGATAGCCCGCAGGCATCCAGCAATCCCTCGATATTTCTCCCCGTCGGGCAAAACTCGTCGCGAATTCCCACCCGCTCAATGGGAATTGGGTAAGTTTCCGCAAGAAGCTCGGAGACAGCGCCGCCTAATCCACCGGCACGTACATGCTCTTCAGCGGTTACGATCGCGCCGGTCTCCTTAGCCGCATCGAGCAGGATCTCGCCATCCAGCGGTTTGATGGTGTGAATTTCGACCACCCTGGCATGAATTCCATCCTTGTCGAGCTCCTGAGCGGCGAGGAGAGCGCGCCCAACCATGGAACCCGCGGCGACGATTGTCAGATCGATGCCCTGCCGGTGTAAGATGCCTTTGCCTATTTGAAGCGCTGACCCGGGTTGGTAAACCGGCAAGGTACTCCCACGATTAATGCGCAGGTAAACCGGTCCCACTAACTCCGCCACCAGGGGAACAAAAGCGGCAGCCTGGGCAGCGTCGCAGGGAACGATGATGTTCATATTCGGCAGTGCCCGCATGTTGGCGATGTCTGTCATGGCAAAGTGAGTCGGGCCATCTTTGAAATCAGATAAACCGGCATAGCTGGCTGCCAGTTTTACATTGGTATTGGCGTAGCAAACGCAGGTGCGGATCTGTTCAAGTGAGCGCAATGCCAGCAAAGCAGCGAACGCGTTCACAAAGGGGATATACCCTCCAAGCGCCAGACCTACCCCTACATCCACCGCGCAAGGTTCAGCAATTCCCACATTAAAAAAACGTTCCGGGTGTTCACGGGCAAAAAAGTGAGAGAGCGTGGAAGCGGAAGTATCTACATCCACCGCCACGACCTTGGGGTTCATCTTTCCATAATCCGCCAATGCGCGTCCGTATCCTTCACGCATGGAGAGCTCAGCCATTTTTCTCCTCCTCAACGCCAAGTTCAAGCAGCGCTTGCTCAAGTTGTTCTTTGCTCGGTACGTTGCCATGCCAGAAGGAATCGTTTTCCATAAAGGACACCCCTTTTCCTTTGGTCGTACGGGCGATGATGCATACAGGTTTGTCATGTATCTCTCGAGCAAGATCCAAACCTTCCACCAGTTGGCGCACGCTGTGACCATTTACCTGCATCACATACCAGCCGCAGGCTTCCCACCTTTGCGCCATATGGTCCATGGGCATAATTTCATGCATTGGACCATCGAGCTGCACGTCATTGAGGTCCAGGATAACCACCAGGTTGGACAGGCGGTACTTGGCCGCTGCGGCCGCTCCTTCCCATACGATTCCCGCCTGAGATTCACCGTCTCCGATGAGCACATATGTTCGCGAAGGAGATTTCTTCATGCGCGCCGCCAACGCCAGCCCAACGCCAACCGCCACTCCATGCCCGAGGATGCCGCTGGTCATATCTACTCCGGGGGTTTTTAAACGGTCCGGGTGCCCCTGGTGCGGGCAATCCACTTCTCCCCAGTTTTTCAGTTCGTTTTTATCAAAGAAACCGCGCCTGGCCAGCGCTGCGTAGAGCACTGCCGAAGCGTGCCCTTTGCTCAGTATGAACCTGTCTCTTTCCGACCAATTTGGGTGTTGGGGATCGATTCGTAATTCATGGAAATATAAGACAGCCAGTATCTCCGCTGCCGATAACGCCCCGCCAGGATGGCCCGAACCGCGCCCGTAGATGAACCGCAGGCTGTCAGCGCGCAAAGACCGCGCTATTTTTTCCAGTGATGTAATCTGTTCATAGGATAGTTCTGTCATAACCTCTCCTAAAGGCCAATTTCATGGCGTAATTGTTGTGTTTTCGCGCACCAGTTTCCTACGTTCCAGCGACCATACACACCCATACCACCCAGTTCACTTGCTCCAAAGTAAACTTTTACCCGAATAAGGGATAACCCAGGGTGATTTCCGGCCTGGTTCAACGCGGCCTGTAATTCATCCAGTGAATTTCCACCATCAAGAGCGAGCACGCCTGGAACCCCCTTGGCCCACTGCAGGTAATCTACCCGGATGTGATTAGCGGTGGCTACTTCATGGTGATACTGGTCAAGCTGTAACCCTGAAATCGCCCCCATCCTTCCATTATCCAGTAAAAGGATGCAGCCTTGCGCACCGTGCTCAACACCATCAACCAAAATTTGCGGGCTCATGGTAAACGAGCCGTCTCCCGTAAACGCCACGGCGTAAAATGGGTGGGATGCCGTTCCGGACGCCAGCAGGGCAGAAACCGCGAAGCCCATGTAACTGGCTCCTGTATCTGTAAATGTTTGCCCAGGAACTTCGTCTTCGGTCAATTGAAACCCGTTCGCCTGCACATCCCCCGCGTCAAAGAACCGCACCGCGCCGCGCGCTTTTGCCCACGCAATCGCGGTCTGCAGGACGGCTGGCTGAGTAAGGACCTCCTGCTGCCAGTAGTCATCGAAAAGCGTTGGAGCCGCCAACCTGGCTGCTTTTATCTCCTCCCAGCGCTTTTTCTTTTCCGCGCAAACTTTCAGCCATTCCGACTTATCGATTGGAGTATTTTCCTGTTCGAGCATTTGGTTTAGCTTCGTCAATGTCAGGTGCACATCTCCCACCAAAGGCAGGGTGTGGTTGTAATGCAGGGCATCCTCCAGGTCTGCGTTAATATTGATCACCTTTTTTACGTTCAGGTAACCGGTCCTTGAAGAATCTGACTGGCAGACCGCCCGCGTGCCCACAGCGACCAGCAGGTCAGCATTCTCCATGGCGAAATTGCCGCAAATCGAGCCTTTCGATCCGCCCACGCCCATATTCGCCGGGTGCGAGTAGGGAACGCAACCGGTGGCTATGGGTGTGTGCACCAGCACCCCGCCTGATAATTCAAGAAACTTCACCAACTCATCTCCAGCCCTGGCTCCCCCGCCCCCCACCTTGACCAGCACTCGTTTTGAAGTTTTGATCCAATTCGCCGCTTCGTCATACGCTCCTACAGCCGCGTTCAATCGTACCGGAGCAGGTGAACCAAGTTCATCCAGATTGAAGTTTTCCATGAGCGCTGCCTGAGTATTCATGGGCAACAATAAAAAAAATGGACCAGGTCGATAGGGGTGATTAACGACCACATTGCCAGCCAGCAAAGCAGACTGCAAGGCCAGCGGTGTGTGCAGGCTGTAGGCAGCGCCCATCACAGAGGTTAGTTTTAAAAACCCTGCCTGCTGGTGACGGGGGATCTGCTGCATGTTGTACCCTTCATCCTCCGTTGTTTCATCGCCAAAGATATACCAAACCCCGATGCCATTCGATGCCGGCACCAGAGAAGCAGCCAGTGCCTGCAATGCTCCTGGCCCGATAGAAGTAACCACCGCGGCTTTCTCCCCTTTTACCCAACGCAGCGCTGCCGCCGCGTGTGATGCTTCGATCTCACTGCGCAGCCCAAAAACACGCACCAATCCTGCGTTCTGATATACCCGCAGAACTTCACCTATCTCAGTCGAACCGTGACCTAAAACTGAATAATACGTGCGTACTCCTTGCTCGATCAATCCAATAACCAGGGCTTCTGAGAGGGTCAGGTCGGTTTTCCGATCAAGGCTCGCAGAGGCCAACGCCTGCCGCAGCCCTCCTGCCGATGAAATAAGATTCGCGCGCTTGACCCTGGTGGCTAACAGTTCTTCTACTGAATAAACCTTCATTACTGTTCTCTCCCCTGATTGAATTTCATCCTGCCGTTGAGTTTGTCGCTAATCTCAAGCACCTGTTGCACGAGGGTTTGCAATACGCCTGGAGTCATGCGGGTGGTTGGTCCTGATATGCCGATACTGCCAACCACCTTATTCCTGAAATCGAAGATGGGCGCAGCAATGCAACGCACACCAATATCAAATTCTTCATCATCGATCGCGTAGCCTTGTTCCCTCACACTCGCCAGGTTTTTCTTCAGCGCAAATTGAGTCACCAGTGTTGAGTCGGTGTAACGTTCAAGGGATTCAGGGAGGGGTAGGCGCCCAAAAGCAAGCAGTACCTTGCCGAGCGCGGTGCAATGCAGCGGGGCAAGAAACCCTACCTCCGCGTTTACCCGTAAAGAAGCCGGCGATTCCACCTGGTCAATATATAAAACTTTGCCCTGGGAAAGGATACCAATATGGGCGCATTCACCGGTGGAGCGCATCAGCTCACGCAGGTAAGGTTTTGCCACCTCGCGCAACGGCATCCTGGTAAGTAAGCTACGGCTCAAAGAAACAATCTGCGGCCCCAGGGAAATCCGCCGGGAAACCGGGTCTTTTTCCGCGAAGCCGTATTTGACCAGTGTGTTTACCAGGCGCGAAGCGCTTCCCTTGTCAACCCCAAGGTTCTCCGCCACTTCTGTCACAGTGCTCCCATCGAGCGAATCAGAAAGCATCAACAGAATCCGCAATCCGCGGGCAAGCGATTGGATCTCAGTCATTTTTCACCTTGAACAATTAGAGTGTATAGGATATTTGCATATAATACAACTTAATTGCGCATTACACAACTATTCGTACAAAAGTCACCATCACGAATATCCGAAAAAGGGGGGTGCAAGTGAGTGCTTAAAGCTGGCAAGCCACCAGTGAAAGGGCTCTCAAAGACAGACAAAGCAGGCCAAATCAGCATCACTAGAAGAGCGCTGGTCAGAAAACAGCCAGGGAACGATGAGAGACAGGAGATAGTCCTTACTCGACAAAAAAGGGCCTCCAATACAGAGATCTCATGGAAACCAGATCGATTCAGGCGTCGGTCCTGTACGGTGAGTAGGACTGGGTCTTAACCCCTGTTGAGCCCACCCTTCTTTAAACTTAAAGATAGCAGAAGAGACCATTTTTTTCTAGCGGATTATCCAATCAGCCTGCTTACCATCCATTTTATGCGGATTGGCATACTGCCACACCCAGGCGCGGAGAAGCACCCGCTGGCAGTGTCTTGTCTATCATCTCGGTTTCGAGGTCTTGTAAAGCACGCGTCGAGAGGAACTCCAGCAGCATGCAGAGGTTTTCTGCCAACACTGCGCCTAAAGCAATCGCGTTTAAGCGGTCTTGAAAGGCGCACATATATAGGTTTTCGCCGAATACTTAAAAACCCAAACGTTACAGGGTCATAAAAAATTAACAAATTTCATACAGAGTTGTGTTATTCTTAACAGGTAAAAATAATAATTCTTCGTCAGAGAGGGTGTCTTATGAATGCAAAAGTATATGAAGCGATGAACGACCAGATTAAACACGAGCTGTATTCTGCCTATTTCTATCTCTCAATGTCGGCTTATTGCGAAACCGAAAACTTGCCAGGTTTCGCCAAATGGCTGAAAGTACAGGCAGAAGAGGAGCAGGAGCACGCCATGAAGCTCTACGACTACCTGCTGGACCGTGGCGAGAAGATCAGCCTGAAAGCCATTGAACAACCACCAGTGGAATTTAAAGGCGTGAAAGATGTATTTACCAAGGTGTATGAGCACGAGCAGAAAGTCACCGGGCTGATTAATGGCATTTACGCCAAGGCAGTTGAAGCCAATGATGTGGCCAGCCAGATCTTCTTACAGTGGTTCATCAATGAACAGGTCGAAGAAGAAAAGAATGCTTCCTCTGTTCTCGCGATGGTGACGAAACTGGAAGGCAGCCTGGGAGGTCTGTACCAGCTTGATCACCAGCTTGGCATGCGCGAAGCCGATTAAACAGTCGCATTGGTTATTTGAAAGGATGGTCGGAGACGCGAAACCATCCTTTTTTATTTTAATTTCCCCAACCAACCATCCACACCTGGAATACTAACGTTTGATGAGAGAGTCCTGGTTGCCCCCCTGGCGGGCGATGACCACCTGCCCGTCTTTCATCAACCGGCCCTGGTAGGCGCGTTCCCCGGGGTAAGCCACCCAGCCGCTTAATACAAATGGGAACAGTCCTTGCGCGCCAATCCACTCGCCCTTGTACTTGCGGGCGATATGCACATGTGTTCCCGTGGAAGAGCCGCCTTCACAGGATGGATGACCAATGGGGTCGTCTTTTCGCAGGCGTGTTCCCAATGGAACGCGCTCGTTTGCGGCGATGTGCAGATACATCACTTCCCAGCCGGTGACGTCACCCTTTTCATCCTCAAGGGTCAATATCACCACGCCGTTTTCCGCCAGGGTGATCACCCCAGGGGCTGAAGCGCGCACCCACGAAGGCGAGACCCGGCAGCCAGCGCTTTTAATATTGGGCGCGAAATCAAGCGCGCCCAAAGGGGTGCCCTCCACCCAGCTGTAATGCGGCCCGGCGGTAAATGCCCATTCTTCACCCGGGGCGAAGGGAAGCTCTAACTGCGGCGCGCTGAGCGTGTCACTTAACAACGGCTCAACTTCTGCGGCACACAACCAGGGGTCTGGAAACATGGCGAGGTAGGTTTCCATAAATCCGCTTTTTCCAAGCAATCTCTCGTTCCAATCTGTTGAGGGATACGATTGCGAGAAAAGATACATGAGGGCAACTGAGCCTGCGTTCAAGTGCGGGGAGATCCGCTGCGCAACCTGGTCAGTAAAAGTGACCATGGTCATCGTCCCATAACGCCAGCCGTAGTACCCGGTGTTTACCATACGAGCCGCCAGCGACAACTCCTGGTAAAGCCCCTTGTAGTACATGTTACGGAAACCCAAAGGGTGATTAATATCTGCAGGTGGTTGTTTTCCAAAAACCAATCCCGCACGGTGCTCAAGGATTGCCAGCAGCAGCATTGGATTTACGGATTGATTATCAGCGACACGGCGCACGATTTCCGCCCCACTTGAGCGAATGCCCGCCACGGGCTGGCTGAAAGTGCTCAGGTAGCCGCCGGCAGCGCTTACATAGGCGCTGATATCAAAAGGCGCGGCGCAAGGCGAGTTGATCACCGCGCTGTCAGGCAAAATCATCTCTTGCTCGAAAAGGTTGTCGGTGTTCTTGGGAATGACCAGGTAACGGCCTGGAGGGAGGATTCCGGTTTGGGGCAGCGCTTCCATGCTGATGATAGCAGCGGGAGTGACACTGAAGTGCCTGGCAACCGTTTCGAATGTGTCACCAGAACGGATGGTGTAAATATGGTACAGTGATTCATCCACCACGGGCGGAGGCTGAGGTGTGCGGGTGGGAGCAGCGCCAGGCTGCCCGGCAGTAGGTGTGGCAGAACGATGGTATTCGAAGATCGCTGGATCCAAGGTCGCGTAAGGTCGGGGCAAAGCGGAAAAGTCGCGTATTGGAAAGTTACAGGACGCCAACAGTAACAGACCGCAAATCAACAGGCCGCAGGCGCGACTGCGGAAATTCCAGCCGGGTTGTTTCAAAGGCATCTTCTTGTTCATGAACTCAGAAGGATTATAGACCAAATCAGCC
Source organism: Chloroflexota bacterium (assembly GCA_012798065.1). GTDB lineage: Bacteria > Chloroflexota > Anaerolineae > Anaerolineales > Anaerolineaceae > UBA6107. Next base: position 14,089 of record JAAZNW010000028.1, on the reverse strand, counting down.
GGGGTTGCGCGTACACAGGCTGGGTTGGCCAGGCGAACTGCCTGTTGGTATAATTCACCCATAAAAGGACGTGTGAAGGGACGTGGAGAATGAATTCAAAAGTCGCTGTACTCAAGACTACGCCAGAAACCGTTATCGAAGACTACATTCGTCTTTTCGAACTGGCTGATGGGCCTAAAGCGCTGGACCCTGGTGCTACTACCATCCTCAAAGATAATATCTCTTGGCACTTTCCGATGCCCAGCGCCAACACCACACCCTGGCAGATGGAAGGCACCATCCTGGCGCTGAAAAGTAAAGGCTACAATGATATTACCTGTGTGCAAAACCAGACCGTGGTGACAAACGCTTTCAAAGGAGAAGACCTCAACGGTTACGTTCCCATCTTCAAACACTACCATATCCCGGTGCTGTATAACTTTGAAGACAAAGATATGACCTGGGTTAAGTACAAGCCCAAGGCGAAGATGAATGCCCTCGACCATATCTATCCGGAAGGTATCTACATTCCAGATTACTTTGTAGGAAAGAACATCGTGCATCTGCCGACGGCGAAATGCCATATCTACACCACCACCACCGGCGCCATTAAGAATGCATTTGGAGGTCTGCTCACCAAGCATCGACATTACACCCATTCATATATCCACGAGACCATCATCGACCTACTGGCTATCCAGAAAGAAATCCACACAGGATTGTTCGCGGTGATGGACGGCACCACCGCGGGCAATGGCACCGGTCCGCGGGTGATGAAGCCGGAAGTGAAGAATGTCATTTTGGCATCACAAGACCAGGTGGCCATTGATGCAGTGGCAGCCAAACTGATGGGTTTTGACCCGATGAGCATCAAGTACATCAACCTTGGTCACAACCAGGGGTTGGGAGTGGGCGATCCTCGTGAGATCGAGTTGGTGGGGGATGATATTTCAGGAGAGAACTGGCACTTCAAAGTGGGTCACAATCTGCATCAGTTCATGGGCTGGCTTACCTGGTATGGTCCGACCAAGTTTCTGCAAAAGCTGGTTACCCGTACACCGCTGGTGGCCATCCCCATCGCCTTTTCAGAGGTGTATCATGATTATGTGCACTGGCCATTAAAAGAAAAATATGTCTTTAAGGAATGGTGCCAAAACACCGGCTGGGGGCAGTTATTTATGAGGTATAAAAAAGAGGGGGTCATCCACAACCTTTAGCGAGACAAAAAACAGGCTGGCAAAATGCCAGCCTGTTTTTATTACACGAACCCGGTCATGCGTTGGTAAAACTCGGCAACCTTTTGCCTCACGATGGTAATTTCGGCACGCTCACGGATGATCTCACGGTTGCGAGCAGCGGCAGCGCGGCGGAATTCTTCATCCATTATTCCGCGCTGCACAGCCTCGGCCAGCGCGTAAGCATCAGCGGGATCGACCAGGATACCATTCTCGCCATTGCGGATCCACTCGCGGATTGATTCGATATCCCCGCACACGGGCAGGCAGCCGATGGCTATGGCCTCAAGCAGCGAGTTGGGCGTGCCGTCGTGCTCACTGACCGAGACGGATACCAGAGAGCGAGCGAACTCGCGCCATAATTCAGCCTGAGAGATCATCGGTAACAAGGAAACGTTATCCAGTATCCTGAGACGATTCACCCAGCTCAGGGCTTCGGGTTGTCCCGCCATCCATGGACAAATGAACTGCACTTCTGGGTACAGGCTAAGAATGAGCGGGATGGATTTAAAAAAAGTGTCGTTGCGCACGGAGCCGCTGCGGAACCCGCGCGGGTTGATCACTTGCCAGGGCACAGCTGGGTCGATCCCCTGGGTGATGTTCTCGATCTCAGCCAGGTCGATCCCTCCGTTACCCGGTACAGATACAGCCGGCTTGGCGGGGTTGAAGGACCAGGCGCGCGCGATGCGCAGGTCGCGGACGGTATCAGAAATCAGCCCATCCGCGCGCAGCAGCGCGCGGCGAGTGGCGCTGCCCATCACCCCATTTGAGATCGCATGATAGGTAAAGTCGTTGCCCCAGGTGGAGATGACCAGCGGAATGCCCGTTGGGGTGCGGCTGGCAAGCATGCCTTCATAAGGGATGCGCAGCGCATGCACGAGGTCTGGCTGCAGGCGGTTCAGCAGCTCGAGATAATCTTTCTCCGCATGGGTGATGGTCAATGGACCCAACCAGTGGCGCAGGGTGGCAGCGAGTCCACGGTAACGCGAAACTACTTTTCGCCCGCCCCTGGCGCCGCCTCCCGCCTGGCTGCCGGATAGTCCGGCGAACGCCACCGGGAAGAGGATGGTTTCGTTCACTCCGTCGACCGGTTGACAGGGGTAGGTAGAGACCAGGTTGATAGTGTAATTCAGCGGCTGCAGCATGCGTATCCAGCGCCGGGTAATTGGGCTGCGCCCATCTGCAATGATCAACAGGTTCACGCTTTCCTCCTCTAAGCCTTTGAGAGAACGGATTCAACCGCTGTGCAAAAGGTCTTTACCATGCCTTCCAGGTTGACCTCTTCAGAAACAATACGACGAGATGCCAGCCCTTTTTGACGCAGGCGCTCAACATCTGACAGCGCTTCTCGAATAACACGGGCGAGGGTTTCCGGGCTGTCATCCGGCAGCGTCCAGCCGTTTTCCTCACGCACCAGTTCAATTTGGGTGCCGTCGGCCGCGCCTACGATGACGGGTAAGGCATGCGCCATAGCCTGTTGAATGGCCAGTCCCCCGGTTCCCGGAAGGATGAATAGATCAGCGGCCTGGTAATAAGGGTCCAGTTCCTGACCGCGTTTGGCACCATGGAACACGGCTCGTGGATAGACCTGCCAGGCGAGCATCTCCAGGCGTGAGCGGTCAGGTCCGTCTCCAATAATGGATAGCCGCGGTTGTTGGTGAGGGGGCAACATGGCCAAAGCGTACAGCAGCGTATCAACGCGTTTGCGCGGCTGCAGGCGCCCAACGAAGAGGAGCTGCGGGGTGTTTTCATGGAAGGACGGCGGTCGTGCAACGACCAGGTCCGTTGGTCGGCGGGTGACCGCGTTAGCGGCGACAAATACGCGGGATGGGTCCACTCCGGCATGACGGTACTGGAGGGCGGCGGTGGTGGAGTAGGCGATCACAGCGTCGCAGGAACGTAAAAGGCTATGGTAGATAAGCCGGTAGATCTTTCCGGCGCCGGGTAAACCCAACCCCCAGCCAAGCACCGGGCGTCCGCGTTCTTTCATCCAGCGCGCCGCCAGCGGGTTGGAACGATTACGCGGGTTGATTTCCATTATTAACACGTCAGGCTGCCAGCGCTGCAGCCAGCCTAAAACCCCTGCCTGCCAGTAAAAATAGGCGCTGCCGCGAAAAAAATGCAGGTTACGTGCGTGTGTGTAGTAGGCAATAGAGAGCTGGTCAACAACTTCTACGGCTTCACCCTGGCAGGGCTCACCCGCGAAAACCCCCAACCCCTGCAGGCAGGCGGTAGCCAGCGTGTCGAAGAATTCCGCGCGGTACTCCGGCAGCACACGCTGCTGCAACCCGACACGGGCGTGAATCATGTTCATACAGCGATTACCTCAACCTTAGAACCAGCCGGCGTTTTGGTCACTTCAATACGCGCCGGGAAGGCGTCTTTCAATTCTTCGAGGTGGGTGATGACCAGGATCTTCTCAAATTCCGTGCTTACCAGGTTGATGGCTTCTACCAGGCGTTGACGCCCGTCAGCGTCCTGGCTGCCAAAACCTTCATCAATCACGAGGGTCTGCAGGCGCGCCCCGGCGCGATGTGCCAGCACACGGCTGAGTGCCAGGCGGATGGCAAAATTGACCCGAAAGGCTTCGCCACCAGAGAAGAGCTCGTAGGGGCGTTCACCGGCGGGGTCGCGGATGAGAATGTCCAGCGTCTCACGACGTTCTTCGCGCTTCTTATCTTTGAAATCACGCTGGGTTTCGAAGCTGATAGACATACTCCCTGAGCTTAGCCGATCGAGGATCTCGTTCGCGTGACGCTCAATTTCTGGCAGCGCCTGTTCGATGAGCAGCGCGGGAATGCCGTCTTTGCCAAAAGCGCGTTCCAGCGTTTTGAGATCAGTGACCTGGTTGTTAAGCTGGTCTTTCTCTTCGAGTTTCTCCACCTTTAGTTCGCGCTGCTTTTCCAGCACTTCCACCTGATTGCGCGTGTACCCTAAATCCCTGTTCGCCTGGTTCATCTGCTCCTGGGCTGCGTAGTAATCTCTTTCCAATTGATCGAGATCCGGCAGGTTGGAAGTTTCGATCTCCAGTTTTTCCTCGTCCTGCCTGAGCTCATCAAGCAGCGCTGAAAGGCGCTTTTGGTTGTTCTCCATGTTCTTTTGCAACGAGGTGATATTTTGTTCGAGGGGGGCGAGGGCGGACCTGGCCTTCTCCAGCTGTATTTTTTTGTCCTGGCTGGCGCGGCCATCCAGTTCCATACGGCGCGCCTGTTCGTGAGCGGCGGCGTCGTAACCCAGTTTCTTCAATTGAGCATCCATCATGGCTAACTGCTTGCGCGCTTCCAGCGCAAAGGATTGAGAGCGCAACGTCTCTTCCAGCTCCAACATGCGCACGGCGCCTTTTTGCTGCCAGTCAGTGAACGCGGCTTCCTTCATGCGTAATTCCTGCGCTTTCGTGTCGAAGATGCGTTGTTGCAGTTTCAACTCGGCGTCCACCCGCTGCAGGTTGAGGAGCGCGGTTTCGATCTCACGATATTGGGCTTCGCTTTGTTCGATTATCCTTTTATTTTCGCGATGCGCGTCGCCCTTTTCTTTGCCGCGCGCGTTGATCTCATCCACCAGCCTTTGGCGCTCATCGTCGGAGAGGGGTTTTTCACAGGTGGGGCAGTTAGCGCCGCTGATATTCTCCAGGTGAGTGCGATGCTCAACAATTTCATCCATCTCCATTTTTAGGCGCGTGTTTTCAGCCCGGGCGCGGGCGATTTCATCCAGGAGAGCGCGCATTTCTTTTTCCAGTTGTGCTCGGGTTGCCAGCTTTGCGCTGCAGTCTTCGACTGCTTTGCTGGAGTCTTCAACCAGCCGCTGGATCTCAGGCAGTTCCTGTTCTATTGAGAAGATTTCAGCCTGTTTCTGTTGAAGCGAGTTTAACTCGGCCTGGAGGCGGCTTTCTTCTACCGCGATGGCCTGCAGCGGGGCCTGACGCTGGGAATCGTACTGGTGAAAATCCTGCGCCAGCGTGTCCCACTCTTCGAGGGTTTTACGCGCCTGTTCCCAGGCGTCCACCTCCTGCCTGATCTCTTTTTCCTGCTGTAACAGGGAAAGATGGGTCTGACGTTCTTGCGTGCGCAGGTCGAGATCGCTGCGCATCGTTTCATCCTCTGCGCGCAAGCGATTAATCTCCGCGCGTTGTTTTTCTACCTGTTTTTGGTCGGCGAGAATACGCTCGGCAACCTGGCGCTGCTGCTCAAGATAGGCTTTTCGCGCCTCAAAGAGTTCCGTCTGGGTGCTCACTTCCTTTTCCAGGCGGGCGAGACGTTCCTTTCGTTCTGCTTCCTGTTGCAGTTCAGTCTCAATTTCCTGTAAATGGCTGATAACCAGGGCAAGGTCATTTTCCAAAAGCTTACGGCGCCGCGCTGCTTCCTCGCGGTAGTCCTCCCAAATGTCCAAACCGAGGATGCCTGATAGGATACGCTTACGGTCACCCGGGCGCTGCTGAGCGAACTGGTCTGCTTTGCCCTGCAGGAAAAACGAGGCATTGGTAAATGTTTCATAGTCCAGGTGAAGGGTGCGGCGGATGAGCTCTTCAGTGCCGCGCATGGTGGCTTCAGTGAGCGGCACCCAGTTGCCTTCAGCGTTGCGCAGTTGAAACTCAAGCTGTGTGCTCTTGTCGCGAGTTTTGCTGCGCTGTACCCGGTAACGCGTGGACTCGTAATCGAACTCAAGCAACACCTCGGCGGTATCAGTACCCATGTGGATGATGGCGTCGTCTTTACGGCGCGCTTCACCGAAGAGCGCCCAGGTGATGGCTTCAAGCAGACTGGATTTACCGGCGCCGTTTTGACCTGAAATGCAGGCCAGGGCGAAACCTGAGAAGTCGATATCCACTTTCTCTTTATATGAAAGAAACCCGCTGATTTGCAGGCGGTCGATGATCATTTATCCCCTCCAGCAGGCGGCGTTTTTTCGCTATTGCGGCTGACCAAGATCTTGTCGATACGCAGGCCGTCCATATCCAGCACCTCAAATAGCAGATCATTCCATTGGAAAGTCTGACCGGCGTGGGGAATGGAACCCACCTGGTTCATCACGAATCCGCCAGCGGTTTGGAATCCCACTTTATCTTCTTCAGGGAGCAGGTCCAGATCGAACAGGTCCTTAAACTCGTCAATGGGCAGTAAACCATCAATCAGGTAAGAACCATCTTCGCGCATCACGATTTCGGGTTCTGAAGCCTGGTCCTGGCTGGGGAGTTCACCGATAATGGCTTCGAGCACGTCAAAAAGGGTGACGAATCCGAGCACGCCACCGTACTCATCGATCACCAGGGCTTCATGTACCCCGTGCTCACGCTCCATTTCAAGAACGCGCATGACGGGCGTGTTTTCTGGGATGAAAAGTGGCTTTTGCAGCAGGTCCAACAGGTTAAAAGGTTCGCCTGAAAGCTGCTTTTCAAGCAAGTCTCTGGATTTGAGAATTCCCAGCACATTGTCCAATGACTCCCTGGAAACTGGAAAGCGGGAATAGGGAGATTGGAGGATGGTCTTCAGTATTTCTTCGATACTGTCGTCCGCGTCCAACCAGGTGACATCCGTGCGCGGGGTCATAATGGCATTGATTGAACGGTCGTTCAAACGGAAAATGCCTTCCACCATGTCCTGTTCTGCTTCACCAAATACCCCCACCTGTGTTCCCTGGTCGATGAGTACTTTGATCTCTTCTTCGGTAATGGGGGGTTCGCCGGAGGGCTTGATGCCCAGCAGGCGCATGCCCAGGTCAGTGGAGGAAGAAAGCAGGCGCGTTAGCGGTGATGTGAGCCGGGAGAAAAACACCATGATACCGGAGACTTTTGAAGCGATTTTTTCAGGGTTGTTGAGCGCGATCTTCTTGGGAATAAGCTCGCCAATGACCAACGAGAAATAAGTGGTGACCAGCACGACAATGACCAGGGAGAGCGTGGCGGCCGACGTGGCCAACCAGGGAACGCGGGCGAGCGACTGGGTCAGCCGCTCTGCCAGAGTGGCGCCGCCAAAAGCGCCCGTGAGCATCGCCACCAGGGTGATGCCCACCTGCACGGAGGACAAAAATTGCCCGGTCTCCTTGGAGAGCTGCAGCGCGCGACCGGCGCCCGCATCTCCTTCATCCGCGCGTTGTTCCAGGCGCACTTTGCGGGCTGAAACAATGGCAATTTCCGACATAGAAAAAAAACCGTTAAACAAGATCAGGACGAAAATGACCAGGATTTCAATCAATGTATTGGACATGTCGGATAACCTTGCCGTCCTTACCCGGGCTTTGATCCGGTTACGGATTGAAAGATCGATTGAGCAAGTGTTTGCAGCCCTGCTAGATCACGAGGTTGGGCGTGAGTGGATTTCCAGTAAGTCGAGAGCAATTCCAACGGACTGTAGCTGGCGATGTTCTGATCAGCGGGCAGGCGCAGCCGGGCCTCTGCTTGCGGGCGGCGGACCAGGTGAAATTCGAGCGCGGAGGCGAATTTTTGGCGTAAGGCAGGCTCATCAATATCGGCTTCAAGCTCACGCGGATACTCAATGACCAGTCTGAAGATGGCGTTCTCGGCTTCAGCTTCGTTCGGTGAGGAAGCGAGGATTTTTTCCATCGCCCTGTCTTCCATGGAAAGCCTGACCAGCCGGTCAAAGAAGGCGCGACCGTGCAATTTTACAAACCGGTACGAGGTGTTTCCTTTCTCCACCTCAGCGATGACAAAGCCCTTGTCATCTGCGGCCTCGCCGAAATCAACCCGTTCAATGGAACCTGCGTATACGACTGGCGGGTGCAGCCCAGGGTTGAGGTCCTGGTATTTGTGAATATGACCGAGCGCGGTGTAATCCAGGCGAGGGTCTTTCACCAGTGAGCCAGGCAGAACCAGGTCTTTGCCCAGCATGACGGTGCGTTCATTGCCATAAACTGCCCCCTGCACGGAGCCGTGCCCCACCAGCACAGTGGGCAGCGCGGGGTCAAGTTCGTCCATCTGCGCCTGCAGGATGGTGGTGAGGCGTTTTTCGATCTCCTCGTGAACAGTGTCTTCTTCTACAGCGGAAAGCCCCAGCGCGGCCACCAGGCTGGAGCGGAACACCCATGGCAGCGAGAGCACCTGCAACTGCAGCCCCCACAGGTCCGCGGGTTTAAGCAGCTCGGGTTTGTAAAGCACCCGCACTTTCGGCACCTGCAGGGTGTCGAATTCCTGCAAGGTGTGCGCGCGTCCGCTGGCGGGACTGATATCGTGATTCCCTACCAGTAAAAGTGCGGGGATATCCGCCTGTGGCAGGCGGATGATGCGTTTTCCCCATTCACGTTGGAAAGTGGGCGATGGGGTTCGGTCTTTGTAGGCGTCTCCGGCGAATATGACCAGATCCACTTTTTCGGAAATGGCGTGGTCAATGATGGTATCCAGGGCTTTTAAAAAGTCGAGGGCGCGGATGGGCAAGCCGGTTTCAGGGTCATGTTTTCCGTGTGTGGCAATATCAATATGAGCGTCAGCAAAATGCAGGATCTTGATCATGAAATTTTCTAACCATTACAAGTATAGCCGAAAATCTCAGGGAGTTTCCCCCATTTGTTCAAGCGCGGCCAGGCTGGGGCCAAACCCCGGGTGATACTTAAGACTGTCGCGAAACTCGGCGCGCGCGCGCTCGTTATCTCCCAGCGCCAGGTAAGCCATGCCGCGCCAGTAGTAACTTTCTTCAAGGATAGGTTCCGCGCTCATGCGTTTCAGCGTCTGGTCTGCCAGGTTGATCACATCTGAGTAGCGGGCGGAGTAGTAATAGGCGAAGTAAGGGCCGGTCTGGTACCACATCATGCGCCAGGGGCGGTCGTTCTCTGGTATCTGCGCGTAAAGGTTGAAAGCGGAATCATAAGCCGCAGCCGCACTATTGTAATCCGCCAGGTACACCAGGCTGGTACCGGCGTTGAACCAGGCGAAAAAGCGTTCGCGTACATCGCTCAGTGTGGTTGCTTCCTTTTTTGCGCGTTCATAGGCCAATTGATAAGCATCATTCTCGTCCATCAGCGGACCAAGAGCGTTGAGCACATCATTCTCTTTTTCGGGCGGGTAAACAACAATCAGAACGTAATTAAACGCGCGCCAGTCCTTTTGCAAATCTTCGTATGGCACAGTGAAACCCGGGAAGGTTTCGAGGTCTTTGATCTCGCCTCCCCCCGGGGGGTGGCTGAGCAGGTAAGAATCTTGGGTAATGAAGGACTGAGCATCATCGTTATAACCAATGACCAGATTAAAATGCCCCATCCAGCCTTCTTTTTTCAGATCGCCGGGCTCAAAACCTTTTTCCACCAACACCGGGAAGCCCGCGTTGAGCAGGCGTTTGAGGGTCTCCACATCGCCCCCCATACGTGAAAGCGCGCGCAGCGAGGTCTGTGTGTTGATAAAAGTGACCATCTCGTAAGGCATCACGTTTTTATCGCGCGGATTGGGTTTGAGCACCTCCGCAGCCTCCACCTGAGTTTTGCCCCATTGATAAAAGGAGAGATTCATTGAAAGGGTTGCTGGTCCGCAGTTGTTCCATAACTGGGGTTCAGGTTTAACTCCAGGCAGGTAGACTTTGATTGGCAGGGGTACAGGTGTGAGAGTAGGCGTGGAAGAGGGGAGGGGAGTTCCTTCAGTTGGCAGGACGGGTGAGGTGGGTGTGGGAACGAGCGCCGTCAGTGTTGCTACGGCAGCAGTCGCAATCAAATTTCCTTCTTCAGCGCCAGAAGGCACAAAAACCTCAGCTTGAGGAGGATTGAGACGATATTTTATGTCCGCAACCAGGTTGTGGGTATGATAGGTGACGCGCGACCAAACGGGAGGAAGGCTGAGGGTTAGACCGGCGACGATTAACACAGCCAGTATGAGGAGTAACCATTTTCGCCTGTAACGCATGCGGGCATTATAACACCTGGATATGAACTCTCTCATCAGCTATTGCTGCCAGGTCTTTTGCCAGGAACAGGATGGGCTCCCAGTTAAACAGTCAGATGATTATCTTAACGATGGTTAATCGAGCCACACCCTGTTGTCTTTCGGCGTGCTGATTGCTGGGCAGGTCTTGCCACTTGTTATGTTTCTCGCTGGTAAACTGTGAACCCGAAGGCGGCAGAAAAAGATGCGCCAATACCATCAATGGTCAAACTGCTTTCCAGTTCTTTATTGAATGGATTGGAAAGGCAGTGCCTGACTTTAACTTGCTCGGTGATGCTGAAGCCCGGCGCGCCAACGGCCGGCAGCAGGAGGCGCTGGGCAAGCCTGTGCGCTTGCTGCGGCTTTTCGGCGGGGTTTCAACAACTTTCAGGGCGCGTAACATTCCCCACGGTCGTACGGGGAAAGCGCTGCGCGCGCGATATCACGCACCTGGTTGACACCGGTGAAGAATTCGCGCATGATCACCAGCGAGAGGTAGCGCCCAACGGGAGTAGGGATGGCAGGATTCTTCTTCTCAAACGCTCCCAGCAGGCGGAAGAAGAGCATTTCCAGCCATAGCCCGCGGCTGGCAGGAACACCAAAGCGCTGCCTGAAGGCGGCGCGATCGAAGCGCAGGCCGAACATGTCCATCATCATCCGGTAACGCATTTGCTGGCGCCGGCTGAAAGGCTGTGCCCCGCTGAGCGCCATCCGCCCCTGAGAAACCAGGTCGCTGTATTCCCGCAAGGAAAATGTACTGGCGTAAAGGCAGCCATTCAGGTATGAAAATACGCCGGATCCCACCCCCACATATTCTTCGTTATCCACAATATACTCGTCAATAAGGTTGCTGCCATTACGCGCGAAAGTCCAGGCGGAGAGCGCGGAGAAATCCTGCGCTAATCCCTGGCTGATGATGGCGTAATAATCGGCTTCGCGGGCAGGGATGAGTTCACCGATCGTGCTGGCCATGGAGCGCCTGACCGAGGGAGAAGACATCAGCGGGTAAAAGGTCACCTGCTGCGCGCCTGAGTCGATGACCGCGCGCAGATCGTCGCGCAAGATTTGCGGCGTCTGGCTGGGGAAGTTAAAAATCATATCCACGTTGAGGGATTTGAAGTGTGGAGCAGTGCGGCGGATACTTTCAAGGATGCTGGCGCCAGAACCAAATTTTTGGTAGCGGTTCATTTGCTTGAGCAGCCCGTCATTGAAACTCTGAACGCCAACTGAAAGGCGTTGTACACGCTCTTTCAATAGCACGACCATCTCCGGGTTTAAGTGGTTGGGGTTGGTTTCGCAGCTGACCTCGTTGATACTGAAGAGCTCCCGCGCCAGGTCAATGGTACGCACCAGTTCATCTGGGAGGATCGTGGGGGTACCACCACCCAGGTAGAGCGAAGAAAAGCGGTAGCCCAGGTTGGCGATCAGGCGCATTTCTGCGCGCAAAGACTTGAAGTAAGCCGCGGCTTTCTCCCGATCTAACACAAAGCGGTTGAAAGAGCAGTAAGGGCAGAGGCTTTCGCAGAAAGGGGCGTGGGCGTATAAAGTGTAACGATGTCCGGGCTGCGGCGGCGGGACAGAGGACAGGTTGGTTGGTTGAAGAGATAGGTACTGCTTCGCGGCCACCTTGAGGAAAGCGGTGAGCAGGCGTTCCGCAACTCGGACGATGGGGGTAGGGGTAAAGGTTGAGGGAACAGAAGCGCTCATGTTGTCCTGAGAATAATAAGAATGGCTGAATTCTAACATGTATATACTGCGCGTTAGTCCGCAGCGTTGTTGGGTTGCGCTTGGTGATGGACCCGTTGGCCATTAGCATCAGGCGCAAAGCACAAGGCGGCCAGTTGGCCGCCTTGTGGCTTGATTCTGTCAAACAGGTTAATTCTTTTCGGTGAATTCGCCGTCCACCACGTCGCCGCCGTCGTCAGGTGGTGCGCTGCCGCCGGCATCACCACCGCCGGGCGCGGTCTGCGCCTGGGCAGACGCCTGCATCACGCGGGCGTAGTCCTGTTGCAGGGTTTCTGTCAGGCTCTTGATGCGCGAGACATCCTCTCCGGTCATCGCGCTGCGCAGTTCCTGAACCCGGGCTTCGATGGACGATCGATCGCTGGTTGTGACCTTTTCGCCGGCTTCCTTGATCGCCTTTTCAACCTGGTAAGCGGCGTTGTCAGCGATGTTGCGGGCTTCGGCCAGCTCCTTACGGCGGTCATCTTCAGATTTGTGCGCTTTGGCTTCTTCCACCATGCGCTCTATATCTGACTTCTGCAGGTTGGTGGAGGCGGTGATGGTCACTTTCTGCTCACGACCTGTAGCTTTATCCTGCGCGGTGACGTTGAGGATACCGTTAGCGTCGATATCAAAGGTCACTTCAATTTGCGGGATACCGCGCGGAGCAGTGGGGATCCCTTCAAGCCGGAAGCGCCCGAGGGTCATATTATCCGCCGCCATGGGTCTTTCACCCTGCAGCACGTGAATATCCACTGCCGTCTGCCCATCTTCCGCTGTGGAGAAGATTTGAGACTTGCGGATGGGGATGGTGGTGTTGCGCTCAATGATGGGTGTCATCACCGCGCCCATTGTTTCCACGCCCAGCGAGAGTGGGGTCACGTCGAGCAGCAAGATGTCTTTCACCTCTCCGCCTAGCACACCGCCCTGAATGGCAGCGCCGATCGCGACCACTTCATCCGGATTGACGCCCTTGTTAGGTTCCTTGTTGATCAGCCCGCGCACCATATCCACTACTTGCGGCATACGGGTGGACCCGCCCACCAGCACCAGTTCGTTAATGTCAGATGCTTTAAGCCCGGCGTCTTTTAGCGCGCTCTCAAACGGTTTTTTGCAGCGATCCAGGAGATGCGCGGTCATTTGCTCGAAGCGAGAACGGCTGAGTTTGGTGACCAGATGTTTAGGGCCGTTTGCGTCAGCGGTGATATAAGGCAGGTTGATCTCGGTTTCCATCACCGTGGAGAGCTCGATCTTGGCTTTTTCGGCAGCCTCGCGCAATCTCTGCAGAGCCTGGCGGTCTTTACGCAGATCAATTCCCTGGTCCGCCTTGAACTGATCAGCCGCCCAGTTGACGATAACCTCGTCCCAGTCGTCGCCACCCAGGTGAGTGTCGCCGCTGGTGGATTTGACTTCGAAAACACCTTCACATACCTCCAGCACGGATACATCAAAGGTACCTCCGCCCAGGTCAAAGACCAGGATCTTTTCGTTCTTCTTTTTATCCAGCCCGTAGGCCAGGGCTGAAGCGGTAGGCTCATTGATGATGCGCAGCACTTCCAGCCCGGCAATCTTACCGGCATCTTTGGTGGCCTGGCGCTGACTGTCATTAAAATACGCCGGAACGGTGATAACCGCCTGGCTGACCTTCTCCCCCAGGTAGGCTTCGGCGTCTGCTTTGAGCTTGGACAGGATCATGGCAGAAATCTCTTGAGGTGAGTAATCGCGGCCTGTCACAGGGATGCGCACACGCGCGTCTTTCATCGGACCGGAGATCACCTCAAATGGAACCATCTTGCGTTCGCTTTCCACCTCATCGAATCGGCGTCCCATAAAGCGTTTAATCGAGAACACTGTGTTTTCCGGGTTGATCACTGCCTGTCGTTTGGCGGTTTGCCCCACAAGGCGCTCGCCATTTTTATTAAAAGCAACCACAGAAGGGCACAGGCGCGCGCCTTCAGCGGTGTTGATGACCTGGGCGTCTCCACCCTGCATAACGGCTACCACTGAGTTGGTTGTTCCCAGATCGATACCAATTATTTTTCCCATTGTATTTCTCCTTGTAACCAGATACTTTTCATACAGGTCTAGAATAGCAGGTGATTATTAATAAAGTATCAACATTTCATAGGAGGACTATTGGAGAGGCACAGCGGGGGTGGTGTAACATATTTTCTGTAAATTGCTGAACCTTAACAAAAGTGGTGAGTCAGAAGTATCCTTAAGGTGACTAAACCATACAAGGAGAACAAAATGACTCACCAAAATGATTATACCTTTGCAGACGAAATAGCAGAAAAAG
>JAAZNW010000027.1 GCA_012798065.1 Chloroflexota bacterium | reverse complement strand
AGTGGGAACGGGTCTATAACCAGATCCGACCTCATCAGGCACTGGACTATCTCACCCCAGCCGAGTATATTAATAAATATCACCCAGAGGTAACCTCGGAAAAATCTCATATGTATTGAACGAGTACAAATATTAACTTTTCTTGCAAAAACCGTCTATAATTAACCCTAGTTGGGGTTCTGATTAAAATGAGTGGAAAGGAATAAAAATGGGAGTATTCTCTAAAATTCTCGACAAGTTGGGCATCAAGGGTAAGGAGGAAAAAGCAGCCGCTGCTGCACCTGCCGTAAAACCTGAAATCCCGAAGACCAGCGCGCTTAAACCAGGCGGCTCAGTGGCGAAGGATTCCCGCCCAGTGGCAGGGATGGTTGGAGCCGCAGGCTCCGGCTTTAAGCTCGATGCTTTCAAGCCGGGTGCCCCCGCGGCAGTCCCCATGGTGGATGTGGTCGCCAAACTTGAAAAACTGGCCGCCGCAAATCCAGAGAAACTTGATTGGAAGACGTCGATCGTAGACCTGATGAAACTCTTGGGCCTTGACAGCAGCCTTGCTGAACGCAAGGAACTGGCCAAGGAACTTGGCTGCCCAGAGGAAAAGATGGCTGATTCAGCCCAAATGAACATGTGGCTGCACAAAGTTGTCCTTCAGAAGATCGCGGACAACGGCGGCAACGTGCCGAAGGAACTGCTCGACTGAGTGAAGTATACCCATCCCACGATCCGGTTCTATTGATTTTTATCAAATGACCCGGAACCAGTATTCAATTGGGGTAAACAGAACCCGAAGAACCCCACAAGCCTATTGAATACGAGTGATCGGTACAAGCAGCAGGACTTAACCATCCTGCTGCTTCCTTTTCGATCACTCCTAAAAGTTAACGCTAAAAATAATACGCCTGAACGGTTACCCATGAAAACACACACCTCGTATGAGAAGATGATTCAGAGAGAACGCCGGAAGCGTGAACAGAACCTGCTGCAATCCCCCTTGAACTGGTTTTCACTGGTCGGGCTGTACCCGTTGCAAACGGGCGAAAACAGATTGGGTCATGGCTCAGGCTACACTATCCACATCCCGGAACTTGCCCAGGGCGCCGAAGCTTTGATCACCCTCACAGGAGATGAAATCTGGGTAGAGGTGGGCAGCCACTTTACGATTAATGGCGCTCCTGCTGCTGAACGCCAGCTGCGCACCGATAACGACGAAAAACCTGACTTGCTGGAATGCGCTTCGCTAGCCATGAGGGTCATTCAGCGCGGCAGGCTGTATTTTTTACGTGTTTGGGACCGTGATTCGCAGCGGCTGAAGAGTTTTCATGGCTTGAATTATTTCGCAGTCAACCCCGCCTGGCGAGTCTCAGCAGAATTCATCTTTTTTGACCCGCCCAGAGAGACGATCGTTCACACCGCCGTTGGTAGTGAAATGAGGGTCAGCATCCCAGGGAGTGCCCGCTTTCAAATGAGCGGCGTCAATTGCACGCTGCTGGGCCAAGCAGAGGGGGATGAACTGCTCTTCAGTTTCACAGACCTCACCAGGCAAGACGCCACCTACCCCGGCGGGCGCTACCTGGTCACCCGGCGGCCAGTTCACAACCGGCTGATACTGGATTTCAACCTAGCGTGGAACTGGCCCTGCGCGTACACTGCTTACGCCACCTGCCCCCTGCCGCCGCCAGAGAATCACCTGGCGATGCGCGTTGAAGCCGGCGAAAAACGCTATCATGATGAATAACACACTCACCTGACCGCACCCTGTTTGATTGCCAGTTGCACCCACTACTGAATTCACCGCGCCTGCAAGACGCGAAACCATTAAAATAATGACAACCCATAAAACCAGCCTGTTCGTCTGTTGTAACGGGCGTGCCACCGAATTCACCATCCACTTCCACAGGCTAGCGCTGATACGCTAAATACAGGGAAGTGTCCTTGTTCTGCCCTATAGCCCTGTTACAATTAACAGCTAAACGAAGGTTATTGGATAAATGGAACAAGAAACTTCTGGAATGAGCATATTGAGCCATGTGAATGAGCTGCGCAAGCGCCTGCTCATCAGCGTGATCGCCTTGGCGGTGGCCACTGTAATTGGCTTTGTCTTCAGCCGCCAACTGGCAGAGGTTCTGGCTGGTCCAATTGGCGGGCTCTCGGCGATGAAATCCATCGATGTAACCGAAAACGTGACCGCCTTTATGAAAATCTCGCTACTTGCTGGCGTGGTGCTGGCGCTACCAATTGTGGTGTACGAAATCTTCGCATTTGTTTTGCCGGGATTGAAACCAAACGAACGTAAGTGGGTATGGTTCATGATCCCCCTGGCGACCCTCTTTTTCGCTGCAGGCGTGGTTTTTGCCTACTTCGTTTTACTTCCCACTGCTCTGCCTTTTTTACTCAATTTTATGGGCATCGCCACTGCTCCCCGGCCCAGCACGTACTTTGGGTTTGTTTTAAACCTGCTCTTTTGGGTAGGATTGGCTTTTGAACTGCCGCTTATCGTTTTTCTGCTGGCGCGCATTGGGTTGATCACTGCCAAACAACTAGCCAGGCAATGGCGCATTGCCATCGTTGTCATCGCTATTCTGGCTGCGTTCATCACCCCCACCCCGGATCCGGTAAACATGGGGCTGATGATGATTCCTCTTTGCGCCCTCTATCTGATCAGTATCCTGTTTGCGGTCGCTGCCGGGCGTAACCGCAAAAAATCTCAGCAGGCTGACGGCGCCGACGCTGGTTAACCGGCGAACCAGGAAGCAACTAATAGTAAAATAATCACAAGACAAGGAGCGAAATATGTTTTCCAAACTCGGAGTACCTGAACTCATCATCATCCTGGTCATCATCGCGCTGCTGTTCGGTGTTGGCAAGATCAGTAAGATTGGCGGCGAGATTGGCGGGGCAATCCGGGCTTTTCGGAAAGGCCTGAAAGGTGAAGAAAAGGAAGAAAAAGACGACTCAACGCAGGAATGATACGCCCGCCCTCTCACAACCCTTTACAGGGACAAGAGCAAAAGTGATATGAAATTCTTCAACCTTGGCCTGCCTGAGATCATCTTCATTGTCGTCCTGGCGTTGATACTCCTGGGTCCTGGCAATATGGTGAAGTCCGCCCGGGAAGTGGGCGCATTTATTCGCCGTATCACCAGGTCACCATACTGGCAGGAAGTATGGGCGACCAGGCGTGAAATAAACGAAATTCCCAGAATGCTGGCCAGGGAAGCCAACCTCGATGAAACGATCAGAGACTTAGACCGTCAATCCAGGGGGGTCCAAAGCTCTCTGACCAGCTCAGTAGCGGAATTAATAAAAGAGGTAGAAGAACCCAGAAAAGATAATCGGGCAGATATGAATCGCGAGTCTCCAGATCTCCACAAGGCGCCCGAACCGCCTGCGGAGCGCGAATAAATGCACCGAATAAAAACCGCCCTCACAGTGGCTTGGTTTTTTCAAACATAACCCTTAGGAGAACACTTGAACAAAAGCCCGCGCGCGGTTGAACCTCACCCTCGCTTCAAGATCAATAAGTTCGCCATCGGCGGTGTGCTGCTCCTGGCGGCGGTGGTGCTGCTGGTGGTTACCAGCCTTAAAGGCAACGCTCAGTATTACCTCACGGTAGAAGAACTGGCATCCGGCAAAGGGGTGAATAACGCCAACGTGCGGGTTTCGGGTGTGGTGCTGGGTGATACCATCCAATATGACCCTCAAACTCTTGACCTTACCTTCACCATCGCGCACATTCCCGGTGACAATCGCGAAATCGAAGCTGGTGGAGGGTTGGCCAATGTGTTGCATAACGCCTCGCTCGATCCCCAGGCAGCTCGCTTAAAGGTGCGCTATAACGGCGTTATGCCTGACCTGTTGAAAAATGAAGCCCAGGCAATATTGACCGGTGCCATGGGTGATGATGGGGTGTTCAACGCCGAGGAATTACTGCTTAAATGCCCCTCTCGCTATGAGGCGGAAGTGCCTGCACAGGCGGTGCCGTGATTGGAGGTATCGGGTATGGCGGGTTGGTTATCGCCCTTGTAACTACACTGACGGCGGTGATAACCTCTCTCTGTGGAGGTCGTTCGCGCTCTGCTGCACTGATTGAAACTGCACGGCGTGCTGCGCTGATCACCTTCCCGGTGCTGTCTCTTTCCATACTAGCGCTGCTTTACCTGCTCGCCAGCGGGCGTTTCGAATACTCCTACGTTTACCAAACCACCGACCTATCCATGCCGCTCTACCTCAAGCTCGCCGCGCTTTGGGGTGGGCAGGAAGGGTCGTTGCTGTTTTGGTGCTGGCTGCTCGCAGGATTCACCTTTTCAGTTGTGGCGCGCCGCTGGAAAACCGAGGTAGACCTGTTGCCCTGGGTCATTGCGGCTACTTCCTTCACGTTGCTGTTCTTTATCATACTTGTACTCTTTTTTGAAAACCCTTTTTCGCGTTATTTCATCACCCTTGACGGGATCATAAAGCGCGCGTTCTTCCCACCGGCGATGTCCATATTGGCTAAGCCCACAGACGGCGCGGGGCTGAACCCGTTGCTACGACATTTTGGCATGATCATTCACCCGCCGGCGCTTTACCTCGGTTTCACCGGGTTTGTGATTCCCTTTGCTTTTGCCTTCGCCGCATTGGTAAGCGGTCGTACTGATGACCACTGGCTCAAAATCACGCGCAAATGGTCTTTGCTGGCGTGGCTCTTCCTTTCACTGGGGCTGGTGCTGGGCAGCCGCTGGGCTTATGATGTGCTTGGTTGGGGAGGGTACTGGGGCTGGGATCCTGTGGAAATTTCAGCGCTGATGCCCTGGCTAACGGGCACTGCTTACCTGCATTCAGCCATCACCCAGGAAAAGCGCCGTCTTTTTCAGCATTGGAACATCGCCCTCATCGTTCTCACTTTTTGCCTGGTCATTTTGGGTACTTTTCTCACCCGCTCTGGAATGCTTTCATCGGTGCATGCTTTTTCTCAATCTGCGATCGGCCCAGCGTTCTTCGTGTTTATCATTCTCATGTTCAGCATTTCTTTCGGGTTACTGCTTCACCGTTGGTCTGCGCTGCGTTCGGAGAACCAGATACACTCGGTCTTCTCGCGCGAATCGGCTTTTCTTTTCAATAACCTGCTGTTCACCGCGCTCCTTCTCATCTGTCTTACCGGCGTGCTTTTCCCTATCTTCTCGGAATTGCTTACTGGTCAGAAGGTCACAGTTGGGCCGCCTTTTTATGAAAGCGCCACTGCCCCACTGTTTGGCTTGTTATTGCTATTGATGGCCATCGTTCCGCTTACCATGTGGGGCGTCTCAACCAGCAGAAACCTGGGGCGGCACCTGTGGAAATCCGCTCTGGCTGCGCTGGCGGTCCCGCTTATCGTTTTTCTCGCGGGTGTACGCAACTGGTTCGCACTGCTGGCGGTGTGGCTGGTCACCTTGGCCATTTTCACCACGGTACTGGATACGTACCGGACGGTGACCCTGAGGGCATCTAACCGCCAGGAACCTGTGAGGCAGGCATTTGGCACCCTAGTCAGACGTTTCTCAAGGCGCTACGGTGGATACCTCATTCATATCGGCGTTGCCTTGATGGCGCTCGGCATTATTGGCATCGAGTTTTTCCAGACGACCACCCAGGGAATGCTCGCAGCAGGCGAAACGCTGTCTCTTTCCGGCTACACTTTCACCTACGAGAAGCTGGAGGTGACCGATAATGCAGATGGACGTAACAGCGCGCGAGCCTCGGTGATGATTAAAAGAGACAACCGGGAATTGAAACGGGTTTTCCCGGGCAGCGATACCTACTACGTATCACAGCAATCTGTCACCCTGCCAGGAGTTCGCAGCACCCTGGTAGATGACCTGTATGTCATCCTGGTTGACTGGCAGCCAATTTCATCAGAAGGAGCGACCTTCAAGATTTACCGCAACCCGTTGATCAACTGGTTGTGGATTGGCTCCGGTGTGCTGGTTTTCGGCACGTTGGTGGCGTTGTGGCCGACGACCAGGCGAAAAAATATCCCTCGTACCCACCAGGAGGAAAAATGAAACGGGTTCTTCTGGTGATATGGCTGTTTTTCCTGTTGATCGTACAAACGCCGGGCTACGCGCAAACTGAACCGCCGGTGAGTGATGATGAGGTCAACCGCCTGGCTTCTGAGCTCTATTGCCCGGTGTGCGAAAACGTGCCGCTGGAGGTGTGTCCCACCAAAGCCTGCGCGCAGTGGCGCGAACTGATCCGCGAGAAGCTCGCGCTTGGCTGGAATGATGAAGAAATCAAAGCCTATTTTGCCACTCAGTATGGAGACCAGGTGTTGGCAGTTCCGCCGCGGCGCGGATTCAACTGGCTCATTTACCTGGTTCCACCCCTCACCCTGGTCGCGGGCATTCTGATCGCCATCCGGGTCATCCGCAAGCCGAAGACAATTCCAGCGGCTCAAGAGGTATCAAATGAAGGACCGTGTAGAATGGCTGCAGAGGACTTCATCAGCCAGATTGAAAATGACCTGGAAGGTGTTGAGTGACAACACTCCCGGTTTTCACGCAGGATCCTGTGAACAAAGCGAAAAAACGCTTTCCGTACTGGATGGTGATCTTTGGGTTGTTACTGGTTGGATTGCTTATAACGCTGGGGTTGTGGTTGAAACAGTCACGACAGACCGGTTTTGAGGTCGGCGCAGAGATCCCTGATTTCAGTATCACGACGTTCTCAGGCGAACATTATCAAAAATCCAGGATGGATGGGCGCGTCATCCTGCTCAACTTTTGGTCTTCATGGTGCGCTTCCTGTGAGGAAGAAGGCGCCATCCTGGAAGAAGTCTGGCGGGAAGTGAAGGATTCAGATGATATCATTTTCCTGGGCGTGAATTATGTGGATACGGAAAATGACGCTAAGGCCTTTCTCGAAAAATATGGCATTACGTTTCCAAACGGGCCAGACATGGGGTCGCGAATATCCCGTCTTTTCAAGGTGCAGGCTGTACCTGAGACTTACCTCGTTGACAAAGATGGCAGGCTGGCTGCGGTTCAGATTGGTCCCTTTCAGTCCGCTGATGAAATCCGCGCCATGCTGGAACTGGCAAAATAGTTCACAGAAAATGCGATGATGCTCATACCAATTGTTATCACGGTTATCCTCCTCGCGCTGGTGTTTTTTTACATCACCCGCCCGCTCTTCACCCATCAACCATTAGGCGGCAGCACCTACGCGCCTGATGTGAAAGCGCTCAAACAGGCGGCTTACCAGGCCATCCTCGAGCGCATCCGCGAGCTGGATTTCGATTTCGGGCTGGGTAAAATGAGCCAGCAGGAGCACGAGGAACAGCGAACCTTGCTGCTGCAGGAAGCGGCTGTTGCCTTGCGCGAGTTGAAAATGGTTGATTCTCCCCCAGGCTCTGCCTGAAGAAACGCGCCGCGCGATGCTCAACGCAGTCAACCTCACCAGGTCTTTCGGCAACCGCCAAGTTTTACGCGGGCTGTCACTCACGGTTGAACCCGCCGAAATTGTTTCACTGGTCGGGATCAACGGCGCTGGTAAAACCACCCTGCTGCGCGTGCTGGCCAACCTCTTGCGGCCGGAGCAGGGCATGGTGCGCTTCGGCTCATACACACCTCTCAACGCGCCCGCTGAATACCGTCGCCACATCGGCGTGGTAATGCATACCTCCATGCTTTATGACAACCTCAGTGCGCGCGAAAATCTGCGCTTTTTCAGCCGTCTCTATCAGATTGCTGATAGCGACAAACGAATTCGCCAGGTGCTGGAAATGGTCGCTTTGAACAGCCGTGCGGATGAACTGGTGCGCACCTTCTCACGCGGAATGCAGCAGCGACTGGCGATCGCCCGCGCCCTGCTGCATGACCCCGACCTGCTGTTATTAGATGAACCCTATACCGGGCTTGACCAGCGTTCATCCGAGTTGTGTGAAATGCTCATTCGCCAGGCAGCCGCCGACGGGAAGATGGTGCTGCTGACGACCCATGATTTTAATCAGGCAGTCGCCATCAGCACGCGCGTCGACCTGTTGCATGACGGAAAAATCTCCTGGTCGAGCCCCAGCGCGGGACTCAGCGGGAAATCGCTCAGGGCAACTTTTAATGAACTCACCGTCTTTTCTGGCAGCCACAAAGGGCACGGGGTGAACACGTGAAGCCCTTCATCGGCGCCATCCTGGCGATATTCTGGAAGGACTTGCTCGCGGAGCGGCGCACGCGCGAGATACTCGGCACCATGCTGGTTTTCGCTCTGACCGTCATACTAGTGTTTGTGTTCGCTTTCGACCTCTCTGTGGAGATACGCCGCAAGGCAGCAGCCGGAGTCATCTGGGTGACTTTGTGCTTTGCCGGCACCATCAGCCTTAATCGCTCTTTGACATTGGAAAGAGACCGAGAAGCGATCAACGCTCTGCTGTTGGCGCCGGTGGACCGCACAGCCATTTTTTTTGGCAAAGCGCTGGTCAACTGGGTTTACCTGCTCATCACCGCTGCCATCATCGTGCCGGTGTATGCATTGTTGAATAACCTCTCCCTTTTCTCTTGGGGCGGGTTGGGAGTGATCTTGCTGGGAACCCTGGGGTACATCCTCACAGGCACGTTGCTCTCCACGTTGACCCTGCAATTGCGCGCGCGTGACATGCTGCTGCCGGTATTGCTGTTCCCTGTGATCATCCCCTTGTTGTTGGCTTGTGTGCGCGCTTCCACGATTCTCTTGCAGGGTGGTAACCCAGCCGAACTGGATACCTGGCTGGTTATGTTGGTGGGCTACGATCTGCTTTTTGCTGCTGTGGGTTTGCTGGTGTTTGATAGAATTATCGAAGAATAGACCTGGCTACCAATGAAACCCGAAAAGACTCCTCGCGCTTTAATTTTTCTTGACTTTCTCGCCCTGCTGGCTTTGGCTACCGCTTTCGCCCTGGTGATATTCTACGCGCCTTTTGAATTGACCATGGGCAGCGTGCAGAAGGTTTTCTACTTTCATGTGGCTGCTGGTTTGGCGGGGATGCTGGGCTTCTTTGTGGCAACTATCGCTGCTGTTGCCTGTCTGAAGACAGGCAGCCTGAAATGGGATGTCGCGGGGTTGGCGGGGGTTGAAATTGGCATGGTGTTGATGGCGCTGTGCATCGTCAGCGGCTCCATTTGGGCACGGCCGGTGTGGAATACCTGGTGGACCTGGGACCCGCGCCTGACCACCGCGCTCATCATGGAATTGATCTACGCCGCCTACCTGCTGTTGCGCAGTGGCTTGGATGATGCGCGGCGGCGGGCAAAACTAGCTGCAGTGTACGCGGTTGTTGGCTTCATCAGCGTACCGCTTACGTTCTTTTCCATCCGCGTTTTTCGGACCATTCACCCGGTAATGATCGGCTCGGCAGATTCTTCTGCCAACGGGCTTTTCGCCATGAACCCCAGCATGCAGACCACCTTCTTTAGCAGCCTGGCGGCCTTTTCCATCCTTTTCATTGCCCTGTACTGGCACCGCTACCGCCTGGGCAACCTTCAGGCGGAAATTAATGAGAGACGCGCCGCGCTCCAGGAAGAAGGTGAATGATGCCGGATACCAGCGCCTATATGGTTGCCGGTTTTTTGGTTATCATTGGCGGGGTCGCCATTTATGTCCTGTGGATTTTCACGCGCTTCATTAACTGTGCGATAAGATTAAATGCCCTGAAGGAGTTGGAAAAAGAGAAAAAGCCGCATGGTGAATGATCCAAGTTTCTACACTCTCGATGTTTAGAAACGTGCGCGGCTGCCCTTTTGGGGTATGATTAATCAATTCACAATCGCGAGGGAATGAAATGATCGGCATTATCACTGACAGCACCTGTGACATTCCAGACGCTCTCATCGAGCAGTATGGAATAACCATTATCCCTCACTACATTATCTGGGGAGATGAGCAGTTCCGCGACCGGGTGGATATGACTCCGTTGGAGTTTTACAAACGCCTGGAAGTAGACCCTGTCTACTCTTCTTCATCCCAGGCGGGAATCCCGGATTTTCAAAAAACGTATGAAGAAGTGGCCGCTAAAGGGGCTACAGAAATTATCACCCTCACCGTCAGCAGCGCGATGAGCGGCGCATACCATATGGCGTGCGAAGCAGCCAGGTTGGTGAAGATTCCTGTGTCGGTAGTGGATGGGAAAGGACCGACCATGAGTCTCGGCTGGCAAGTGCTGGCTGCCGCACGCGCTCGCGACGCGGGCATGGAAGTGAAAAAGATACTGACCATGCTGGAAGATTTAAAGAAAAAGTTAGTGCAGTATGTCGCCATGGATTCACTCGAGTACCTGCAGAAAAGCGGCCGCATTGGCAACGCGGTGAAATGGGTGGGCAGCCTGCTCAAGATCCAACCGCTGGTTTCGATCAATCATCATTCCGGCTTGGTGGAACCCGCCGCCATGGCGAGAACTCACAAGCAGCTGGTAGAAATGTTGTATCAGAAATTTTTCGCCCAGCTGCGCAGCCACAACCGCCTGCATATTGCGGTGTTGCACGGAAATTCACTGGCAGAGGCTGAGGCGCTGGCTGAACGCATCCGCGCAGAGTTCAACCCTGTAGAATTGATCCTAAACATCACAGGACCTGTGCTGGGTATCAGTACCGGGCCAGGCGCTTTGGCGCTTTGCGGATATTCAGAAGATTAAGCCCAGGTTGCCCTCCCTTTGTGTAACCTTTCAGCCCAAAGCCCACAGGGTAATTGAAAACCGGTATACTTAAACCGTTGACAGGGTTTATTGGCAAGTATCTCAAGTTATCCTGACGCCATCGGAGTAAATAAAATGTCCCGAAAAATCATCCCGCTGCTGGTTATTCTGGCTCTTCTTACCCTAAGCTGCTCCCGTTCACTGGCTGGAAAGACCGGCTCGACTCCGGTGGTTGTACCAATCGGCACTGATTTTCTGAAAGCCACGGTAGAGGCCATGCGCCCGCCCACCATTACCCCCACCCCGACACACGACATCACCCTGGGTACGGTTACCCCCATACCGCCCACCAACACGCCCATCCCCACCTCAACCCCTGTCCAGGATCCGAACTGTTACCTCGATTTGGAGGCTTCGGATATTACGGTTGAAGACGGCAGTGAAATTAAAGCGGGCGAACATTTTACCAAGACCTGGAAGCTGCTCAACACCGGATCCTGTTACTGGACAGGGGACTTTCAACTGGTGTTTATCAGCGGGGAACCGATGAGCGCCAATTCCCCGCAACGCCTGGGATCGACCGTTTATTCAAAAAAAGAAATCGAAATGTCGGTGGATATGGTCGCGCCAAATACGCCCGGCAATTATATTGGCTACTGGCAGTTGCAAATGCCGGATGGTTACCCGGTAGGTTGGTTGTGGGTGGAAATCCTGGTCGTTCCATAGCCTGTTGGCACGGGTGTACCAACGTGGATGCGCGGGCTTGCAACCAACCCTTTGCCCGGACGATGAGGCCGCTGCTGATATTAACACCTGATTCATCACCCGCCAGGGCTGAAAGGGCGAGGGTTGATAAGAAAGGATAACGGGGTTGGGCCAACAGCCTACCGGCTGCTAATGATGGGTAGAGCGGAAAGCGCTCCACATCTATAAAAACGCAGGTTGGACGCAGTTAATTTAAACAGGGCAGCAGCAGGCGTATCTGATTGGCTTATCCCGCTACCGAATGCACCTGGCGGATGACCATTACCACCTTGCCCATGATGCGCAGGCTCTTGGGGTTCTTTACGAAAATGGGCTCCATGTTGGGATTGGCGGGCTGCAGGCGGATACGGTCTGCTTCTTTGTAAAAATACTTCAGGGTGGTTTCGTTATTGTCATCCAGCCAGATCGCTACCATCTCGCCATTATTGGCTGAGGAGGCCTTTTTCATCACGACGATATCGCCGTCGTTGATCATGGCATCGATCATGGAATCTCCGCTCACCTCGAGGGCGAAGAGATCGTTGACATCTTTCGCCGGCAGCAGACTGCGCGCGATATCCACGCTGGATTCAGCGTCATAATAGTTGAGGTCTGAAACAGGCATAGGGATAGGTTCGCTGGCCACGATGCGCCCGGCGATAGGGATGCTCACCATGCTGGCAAGGGCGCTGGCGGCGCCGCGGAAAGCTTCTCCTACTCGGGCGGGCAGGGAGACCCCGGGTTGAATTGGCTGCAGCACGCGGATGCTGCGCGAAATGCGGTCTTCTCGCTCAATGTAGCCCAGGTTTTGCAGTTGGTTGAGGTAGTAATCCACCAGCGAGGTTGATTTGACGTTAATGCTGTCCCCGATCTGGCGGATGGAGGGGGAATAACCATGAGAATCCTGAAACCTGGTCAGAAACTCCATGATTTTGCGGTGCCTCTCACTTAAGCCGGTTTGTCTGCGTGCCATTGGCTGCCTCCTGCTCGATTTATCGGTCATTTGTACTATTATCATACACGAACATATGTTCAATGTCAAGAGGGAAACTTCCTTTTACAGTTAGCCAGGCGGCCCTTGCACTGGTGGCGAAGCGTGATAAAATACTCCCCTGGAGTATATTGTT
>JAAZNW010000111.1 GCA_012798065.1 Chloroflexota bacterium | reverse complement strand
GAGACGCAATCGCCCAGGCTGGGATTCTGGAAAATACTTCGGTCAGTGTCTTGGCTCCTGGAGGAAGTGCCGGCAGCATTCTAAAGATCCAAGTCAGCGGCAGTGTACCCAACTTTATGGCTCCCCTGACCAGCCTGTTCCCTGGATTGCCAGGGCAGACGTTTACTGTCCGTGCCGATTCTACATTTCGGCAAGAAGGCTGGTGATATGCTGTGGCGAGATCGGCGTGGCTATTCAATGACTTTCTGGGCGGTATTCATTGGGTTGGTGATGATTCCTGCCCTGGCATTGGCTATTGAACTCGGACGGTATTGTTATGCCATCTCAGAAGTGGCAAAGGCAGCGGATGCAGCAGCAGTTGCCGCTTCCGCTGAGATCAATCAGCAAGTTTTTCAAGATACCGGAAGTCTTGTTCCCACTTCAAGAACCTGGGGGAACGCTCAGGCTTATGTGACCTCTAATACAGCCAGCTTATCCGCTAAAGGGGTCCATGCATTTGTTACAGACATTCAAGTCAGTGGGGGAGATAACACGGTACGGGTCTCTGTGTCAGCAGATTTATCCATCCTGTTTCCATCAGTAGTTCCGAAGGCGCTTGTAACTCAAACTGGCGTGGCCAAACTGCGTGTTTTCACCCATTGATACCATGTACGGTTTCAAGATTTTTCAGAGGATTTATTGTTGGAAGAAATATTGGCATAAAGGATCAAAATGATTTTTCTTAACTAATCATAATCCAGTAATATTTTTCAAATGTTGTCATTGATTGGTATCACATATTATTGGAGATTTTATAGGCCTAGTAATCAATAAATTTTAGGATCTTTTCGGGAGGAATAATTATGTTTTTCCTAACAAACGGATACCACCAAGGAGTAACTAAATGAATGTCAGAGTGTATAAATTCGGAAGCCCAAAATTCTGCCAGGCATAAGAACCCATCTTCTGCGATTCGAAGAGAAGCTTCGTGAATATTTACTTGTTGAGAATTGTCATCAATCATATCTAACAGACCAATATTGACTTCACATTTTACTATGTAAGGAATAGATCGTTTTTTCCAATCGTTGGATATCCCTGGAAACCAATTATCTAAGAAATATAAAAATTCAGGGACATCCTTGATATGGTCATAACTGTGATCTCGTAAAGCGAGTGGTAAAAGTAGATAGCCACCAATTCCTACATCCTCAAGATTCATTAATCTTACATAAATCGTATTTTGTGTTTTTTTTTCTAGGGTCGGTTGTCAAGTTGTTTTTGCGAACAATATTTGAATTACCATTGTAGTTTATCCATGGAATCTCATTTAAAATATAAAACTCAATACCCTTTGTTCCAAGATAATCTTTCAGAGGGGAAGTTTTGAAAATTATGTCGTTAAACGGTAACAATCCATAGTTGCGGATAAACCTCCCGTTATCAATTACAGACGTTTTGTGAAAAAAAATCACATTATCGAACTTCAAGGTTCCAAAATCAATTAATAGTTGATTGTTTTTCCAATAATCACTAAAACCCCGGAGTGTAATTTCACTAAAACGGGATGCATTTAAGCAGAAATATTCTGTAGAAAGGTTGATAAAATCATCTACTTCAAGCTGCAAATAGCCTGCTAACGATTTTTCAAGTGAATTTTTATCTGTTCCATCAAAGAGAATCATAGATTTTTAATTCCTCAAAGCTTGATTTTTGGAAAAGTTATCCTTCAAGACCATTAGTTTGCCCCACTAGGATAACTCAAATCTTATTGATATACTTAATTATAATAATCGAATAAGTAATTACTACTATCGTTGGCCGGACATAACCCACTGGGATCAGTCCGGCTTTTTCTTTTTAAACCCAAGATGACGAAGGTTTCATAAACAAGGAGGTCAGATGATAAACGATGTAATTCTAGAAGGAATCGTGGTACGGGATCCATGGAAATTTATGGATGACCTGTTCTTCCGGTTGGTGATCTATCGAGACAGTGATCTACCTGCCAAGAAATTGGATTTGGAACGTGATGCAGGTGATTACATCAACGTCCGG
>JAAZNW010000026.1 GCA_012798065.1 Chloroflexota bacterium | reverse complement strand
GCGAAAAACGAAATCGTTAGCCATCCTGTCCGTAATCGTCTTGTTCCTCTTGATGGGTACTGCCTGCGGAGTGATAGGCTCGAAAGGCGTGCCTTCAGAAGATTCCATCGCCACCAGCGTGGCGGCCACGGTCAACGCCCAACCAGGCGGAGACCTGGCTCCCGCAGCCACCGATCAACCTGGGAATCTTCCGCTGTTAGACACGGCCTCCCCATCCGATACTGCCGCCACGGTTCCACCGTTATACGCTTACCCTGTGAGCGTTGCCTTTGTCGCGCCTGATAAAAACGCCTATTACTGGAATGAGAGTTTATCCTCTCCGATCACCCTCACCAGCAGCGCTGACGTGGAGCGTGCGGTCGTTTCTCCAGATGGCACACAGGTAGCCCTCACCCGCACCACCGATTGGGTGAACTACACGCTGGAAGTGGTCAATACGGATGGCAGTGGTCTGCGCACGCTCCTCTCTCCTTCAGGGTTCGCCGCGCTACCCCGCCCCGCTGATTCGGTCGCGTCCATCCCCAACCAGCTAAGCTGGGTACCGGGCATTCATGCGCTCGCCATGACCACACGTATTACTTATGATGGTCCGGGCTATCAAACCGGTGAGAACCTTTATCTGGTTGATACCACTACCTCTGAAATACGGGCGCTCTTCACTGTTTCTACTCAGTGGGGCTGGCATTACGCCTTTTCGCCTGATGGCAGTAAAATTGCGGTCTCTTTCCCTGAAGGAATGGACATCTACAATTCCAGCGGTTCAAAGTTGGACCACCCAGTTCTAACATACCCATTCATTAACACAGCCTCTGAGTACGCCTGGGTGGCATCGCCAGTTTGGTCTGCTAACAGCACTACCCTGGTAACAGTCGTTCCGCCCCAGGAGCCCTGGGCAACCTCGCCTGCCAATTCGAGCGTGTACCGCATTTCGGCGGATGGACTGTCAAGCGAATTGCTTTTTAACACCCAAATGAGTTTCAGGCCTATGGAAATCGCCGCCATCTCTCCTGACCTTTCCAAACTGGCTTTCCTGGTGCCTTATGGGTCACCAACCGATAACCTTTATACCCTGCGCCTGGCCAATATCGATGGCAGCGGTTTGACCGATTACACCACTGGCAAGATTAACAGGATTCCAGTGTGGTCACCCGATAATAGCAAATTCTTCTATCGCGATGATGCCAGCGGCGCCTGGATCGGTCAACCGGGTTCCGCGCCTGTATCTATACCAGACTTCAACAATACTCGCGACCTGACCTGGATTGATAGCAACCGCTATATTGGCGCATCGGGTCCTGAAGGCGGGTGGAAACTCCTGCTCGGAACAATTGGCTCTCCAACCGGGGTGATCTATTCATCCACGTCTGGCGGTGAAAATCTTCAGTTCACTGTCAACCGCTAAACTCATTTAAAAGTTGGAACATTAGCGAGCTGGGTTATAATTTCTGGGTATTGATCAACCTGGAAAACTCGGAGATACTATGAAACAGACCAACCATCTGTGGGTTTGCGTTCTTATGGCGTTGATGTTATTGCTCACCGCCTGCGCAGGCGGCACGGCGCCAACGGCGACTCAAATCAGCCTGGAAGAAGCCGTGAAGCAGACCATCGCCGCGATGCCCACTGCAACCAGCACCCCAACGCCCACAGCCACTCCTCAGCCCACTGCTACCCCTACACAGTCCATTGTGCGTTATGGACCTGATAACTTCCCACCAAATATAGACCCTCTCACCGGTCTTGAGGTAGCTGACCCCTCTATCCTTGATCGTCGACCGATGATGATCAAGGTTTCCAACTTCCCGCGTGAAGGTCGCCCGCACGCCGGTTTGTCTGCGGCGGATATTGTATTTGATTACTACACTGGCGAGGGCGGAAATCGTTATCTGGCGTTATTTTACGGACAAGATTCCAATCAGATCGGGCCCATTCGTTCCGGCAGGCTGATAGATCGTTACCTGGTGGGAATGTATCAAGGTGTGTTGGGCGCTGTTTACGCCTTTCCCTCCACCTGGGAAACCATCCTGGGTTACCTGGGTTGGAGCAGGGTTATCTCTGAAGGCACCAATACCTGCCCGGCAATGTGCCGCCAGGAAAATGTGCGAGCGGAGATAAGTGTATTCGCCGATTCCGCGGAGATGACCAAGTATTACGCCGCCCGCCCCAACGCCAGCAACACACGCCAAAACCTTAACGGTATGGCGTTTAACACCCTGCCGCCAGCCGGCGGCGTTGAGGCGCGGGAACTCACTCACCAGTTTGGCAAAAACAACTACGCGGGCTGGAAGTACAATCCTGAAACCAAAAAATATATGCGTTGGATTGACAGTATCAAGGAGAATGGGGATGTAGAAATGGTGCCGTTGACCGACCGGAACACAGGTGAACAGCTGCAATTCTCCAACGTCCTGTTAATCTACGCCGAGATCGAAACCCTGCACCACGATGATACGTTGCACGAGATTCATATTCTCAATGCCAACGGGCGCGCTGTGGTCTTTCGCGACGGATTAAAATACGAAGCAACCTACAAATCCGGTTGGGACACCCCTATCCAGTTCTTCAATCAGGACGGTAGCCCCTTTGAGCTGCAACCGGGGAATACCTGGATGCATTTCACCGGCCTGCACTCAGAACTCACCGAAGACCCCTCCGGGGTTTGGCTCTCGAGAAACTGGAAGCCGTGATCGAAAATGATACTGCCAGTCGAGGTTGCCCTGCTTGCGGGGCAACCTCATTTCTTTGCCTGGATTCCAGGTGAACTGCGCGCGGCTTCACACTGGTAAACAGAATCTATCCTTCATCATACCCACGACTGTCGCCAGGTCTTCCCTGTGCGCCCTGCGCGCCTTCAACCCCTCCATGCTTTCGTGGCTTCCTCCTCAATGGAGACCTCCCAACGATGCCGATAAGAAGAAGGGCAGTGTCCTGAACCTCGCGATTCGACCCAGCTTAGCCCAATGCTCTTTTCGGAAACGTTTTGCGCGAAGGAACCACGTTCAGCCCAATGAAGGCTTGAAAAGTGAAAAATACCCCCATATCATTTTTCAACTCCGCAGGCGTAGCGCTGGATAAAAGTCCCGTCGCGTATCTCCCGCAAGGTTTGCTTGATTTCCTCGACTGTGTTCATCACAATTGGCCCATAACGCACGATAGGCTCTTCCAGAGGTTTACCAGCCACCAGCAGGAACCGGGTTCCCAGCAACCCGGCTTTCACTGAAACGCTATCTCCTTTGCCCAACACCAGCAGTTTTGTCGCCTGGGTACGCACCCCGCAAAACTCACCTTCACCTCTGAACACGTAAAGAAAAGCGTTGTGGTTCTCCGTCAGTTGATAGGTAAAGGAATTCCCGCTGTCTACCGCCACATCCATATAAAGGGGTTCAACCGCGATCTCAGTAACTGGGCCTGTGGTGTTGGCATATTTTCCAGCGATCAGTCGAACAGCCACGCCCTTTTCAGGGTTCAGCCAGGGGATCTTCCCAGCCTTGATTTCCTGGTATCGCGGCGGGTTCATTTTCAGCTTCGCCGGAAGATTGACCCATAACTGAAACCCTTCCATCTGCCCCCCCAGGTCCTCCGGCATCTCTTCATGCAATATGGCGCGCCCCGCGGTCATCCACTGTACATCACCCGAGGTGATTTCGCCCTTGTTTCCCAGGCTGTCTTTATGCCTTACCAGGCCAGCCAGCATGTAAGTGACCGTTTCAATTCCACGGTGCGGATGCATGGGAAAACCGCGCAAATAGTCAGCCGGTTCAGTCGAACCAAAATGGTCCAGCAGCAAAAAAGGATCCAGGTGGTCGAAGGAGGAAGACCCGATGGAGCGACGCAGCCTGACGCCCGCGCCTTCGATCACCCATTGAGGTTCAATGATTTCCACCACTTCTCTCATCAATTGCTCCTGCCTTTCTTCTTTGACCACCTTTCATTCGTCTGTAATAAAAGGCTCCCGGTGTTTGTCTGTCGGGAGCCAGGTTATCAGATATCCAGGTTGCGCACAGCGTGCGCGTGCGTTGAGATAAAGCGCGTGCGCGGAGGGACCTCCGAACCCATCAGCATATCAAATGTGTGGTCTGCTGACGCGGCATCATCGATTGAAACCTGCAGCAAGGTGCGCGATTCCGGGTTCATCGTGGTTTCCCACAACTGGGTGGGGTTCATTTCACCCAGTCCTTTGTAACGCTGTAACGTGGCCTTTTCCGCCTGCGCTCCCAAAGATTTCAGGTATTCTTCTTTTTCAGCATCGCTGTAGGTGTACTGCACCTGGTTCTTGTGCGCGATGCGGTATAGCGGCGGTTGCGCGATGTACAGATGCCCTTCTTCGATGATTTGCGGCATATAGCGGAAGAAGAATGTCAGCAACAGGGTGCGGATATGGCTGCCGTCAACATCCGCGTCGGTCATGATGATCACCTTGCCATAACGCAGATTTTTGATATCAAAATTATCACCAATTCCGGTGCCCAACGCCGAGATGATCGACTTGATCTCTTCGTTGCCCAGTATCTTATCCAGGCGCGCGCGCTCGGTGTTGAGGATCTTACCGCGCAGCGGTAAGATAGCCTGGAAATGGCGGTCTCGCCCCTGCTTGGCTGAGCCGCCGGCTGAATTGCCTTCCACGATGTACATCTCCGTGCGATTGCTATCCTTATCAGAGCAATCTGCCATCTTGCCTGGGAGGGTGAGCGATTCCAGCGCCGATTTACGGATGACCAGGTCACGCGCTTTGCGCGCGGCATCGCGGGCGCGAGCGGAGGTCAGGCATTTGTTCACAATCGCCTTGCCCGCGGAGGGATTTTCTTCCAGAAAAGCGCCGAAAGATTCTCCCACAACCTGCTGCACGTAGGTTTGCACCTCCGGGTTCATCAATTTAACCTTGGTCTGACTTTCAAACTGAGGGTCAGGGTGTTTGATGCTGACAATCGCCGTCATCCCTTCACGGGTATCGTCACCGGTGAAATTGGCATCCGCGTCTTTCAACAGATTTGCGCGGCGAGCGTAATCATTGATCACCCTGGTAATCGCGGTCCGCAAGCCGGTGAGGTGTGTACCGCCGTCAATGGTATTAATCGTATTGGCAAAGGAAAAAACCGATTCGTTGTACGCATCGGTGAACTGCACTGCGATTTCAATACCGATATTATCAATCTCTTTTTCCACATAGTAGACCGGGTGGAGCACATCCCGGGAACGGTTGATGTAGCGCACGAAAGAAACAATGCCGCCTTCAAAAAGAAAAGTGGTTTCTTTCTCCGGGGGGCGCTCGTCGACCAGCTTAATCTTGACGTTGCGGGTGACGAAAGCCATCTCGCGGAAGCGCTGCGCCAGGGTGTCGAAGCGGTAGTCCACATCTCCCTTGAAGATTTCCCGGTCAAACTTGAATGTGGTTGAGGTGCCGGTTTTATGCGCTGGCACTTTGCTGATGATCTTCACCGCCTCCTGCGGAATCCCGCGTTCATAACGCTGAAAATACTCATGCCCATCCCGGTATACATGCACTTCGCACCATTCGGATAAGGCGTTCACAGCCGAAACCCCAACACCATGCAACCCGCCCGAAACCTTGTACGAAGAATGCCCAAACTTACCCCCGGCGTGCAGCACGGTCATCACCACTTCCAGCGCAGATTTCTGTTTTTCGGGGTGAATATCCACCGGGATGCCGCGCCCGTCATCTTGCACAGTAACACTGCTGTCAGGGTGAATAATGATATCAATACGATTGCAGGCGCCCATCAGGGCTTCATCAATGGAGTTGTCGACCACTTCGTATACCAGGTGATGTAAGGCTTTGAAATCGGTGCCGCCCACATACATGCCCGGGCGGCGGCGCACGGCCTCAAGCCCCTCCAGCACCTGGATGTCTTTCGCCCCGTAGTTGGTGGGGTTATGGTTGTTCATCCAGTGTTCCTCCGCTTTCCTGTTTCTTAAGCGTTTCTGTCATCTTTTGAACGTTGTATTGCATCCACTTAATCCCATCCCGATAATACAGGAAACTCGCCGCCAGCAAAGCGGTAA
Organism: Chloroflexota bacterium; assembly: GCA_012798065.1. Lineage (GTDB taxonomy): Bacteria > Chloroflexota > Anaerolineae > Anaerolineales > Anaerolineaceae > UBA6107. The sequence goes on along the minus strand of JAAZNW010000026.1, from coordinate 12,766 downwards.
CGATGAACGCGTGACCACCGATCCCAATCAGCAGCAGCCAAGACGCGGTACCTGGTATCGTCCAAACCATATTCAGCCCTTCATTGATAAGGATGCATACCAGGATGAAAAAACTGGTGCCAGGGACGAAGAAACTCACCATCCTCAGGCTGAGTAGCATCGAAGGAACCACTTTCTGATCCAGCGCGAAAATGCCGTGAGGAGAAAACACCAGCGGCAGTATCAGCCATATCGCCAAAAAACCAACCAGCACGATGATGAACTGCGCCAGGCCAGCGCTGATCAATGAAAGAATGGAAACCAGCAACAACAAGGGTATCGAAATGGCGATTAACAACGCGACCAGGATCAAAAAGAGCACCAGTGTCTGGGCGTACTGGTTGAATAGCTTGTTCCAGCTGAATGCGTTCACTTCCGGCTGGGAATAACGGGAGAGCGCGTTAAAGTAAATGGCGCCGAGAAGAAAACCCAGCGTGAGTAATCCACCTAGTGCCGCAATCCCCACTCGCAGCGATGAAATCTCGAAATTCCCAAAAAAGACAGCCGGGGTCTGAGCCACGCTCATACGTGCCACCAGGCTGGGTACACCAACTGGCAGTGTGCGGATGGCAGAAAACAAATTGAACTGCTGGAACATCTCCGTGTACAGGGCAGTTGCGTTGCGCACTGTTTCGAGCATTTCTGCAGGAGCCACTTTTAGCATGTTAGCGTTGAGCATCTGAATTGCCGGCGCGAACAGGTCGTAGATACGCAGCCGTGGACCCAGCCACAGGAAAAGGTCCAGTAAAACGGGCAATAAAATCAGGTGCACCTGCCCGGCAACCGTGTTGAAACCTTTTAGGATTGTAGGGAATATCCGAGGAGGGGCGGCGACAAGGATAGGTTCGTTGGTATTCATACAGTCTATCATTTTACCATATCTGCCCCTCTTCCCCCGCCCGTCGCGCTCCGATTGGCGCATAGTAGATAGGGTAAAATACCCTTGTGAGCGAACAGAAGCATCTCCCGGATGTTGAACGTTTAAGTGTGGTCATCGCCTTGATTTTGCTGGCGTACGCCTCCACCGCATTAATTTCGCTACCTGCGCGGTCAATCAATCTACAGCTTCCGGGCATTTTACTGGTAGTCAAAGTCGATTTTTCTACACTTGTGGCGCTTGTGGCAGCCTTGCTGGCGGCTGCCGGGGTGGAATGGGTGCTGGGGGTTCATCCCAGCTTGAGCGTTCAACAGCATTGGCGGCACTGGCACCATTGGCTGGTACCGGCGTTCAGCGCTGTAGCCATTGGCATCACGCTCGGCACACTCCCGGTGGGCGCTGCCTGGTGGATCGTGTTCGGTTTGGGCGGGTTTTTACTGGCAGCCGTGTTGACCATTGAGTATATCTCCGCTGACCCGGCTGATGCGCGTTACTCTTTCGCTGTGCTGGGTCTCGATGCGGCCAGTTTCGCGCTATTCCTGATTATCGTCACTGCCATCGCTGGGGCTGACCTGCGCCTGTATATCCTGCTGGCGGCCGTCGTACCGGTGGTCTTCCTTATCAGCGCCCGTTCATTATTTTTGCGTCTCCATGGCTCCTGGCGCCTGGGCTGGGCAGCCGGCATCACCCTCATCATCGCCCAGTTAGCGGCGGCACTGTTCTACCTCCCGCTGCGCCCCTTGCAATACGGTCTGCTGCTGTTAGGTCTGCTCTATGGGCTTATCAGCCTGGCATCCAATAAGGAAGAAAAAGCCAACCCGCGCACGATATGGATCGAACCTGCAGTGGTGTTGCTGGCCTTTTCGCTGTTGGGTTTTTTGCTATAAAAAACCGGCTTTTCGCCGGCGGGTCACTGGTCCGCGTTGGTTTCTTCAGCAGCCAGCGTCTTGTACAAATAGACAACGTTGCGTTTGTGCAGTTCAACACCCAAACCGCCCAGGGTAACGCGACTCTTCCCGCAGGATTCGATATCAATCTCCGCCAATGCCTCGATTGGGTCGCGTTTTTTTGCAGCCGCGCGAACTGCCTTACGTACCGCGTTGATGTAAGCCAGGTTGGATCGGGTTGCTTCTTCAATTTCACCGCGCAAGATGACGTCTCCATGCCCCTGGATAATATTTTCCAAACCCATCTTGCCAATGCGCTTGATCGTAGCAGAAATCTCTTCCGGGTCGCCATCCACCATATAGGGCAACGGCATGAAGGCATCTCCGGCAAAGAGCACCCTGTCTTCCTCTACCAGCACAGAAATGCCATCTGCTGAGTGCCCCGGAGTGGCAAACATTACCAGTGACTTCTTCCCCACGCGCAAGGTCACGCTCCCTTCAGAGAAGGTCAGATGCGGCAGTACAAGTTTGACCTGCTTAAAGGCTATATTCTGTTTTTTAATCGATTCCAGCGATGGCTCGCCTTTCTGCAGCATCGTTTCGCGGGCGATTGAATGCGCGATCACCGTGGCGCCGGGGAAGAAGCAGTTGCCCCACGAATGATCGGCGTGATAATGCGTATTGATCACATAGCGTACCGGCACGCCGAGGTTATCCTCGATGAAAGTGCGCATTTCCAGCGCTTCTTCGGGTAAAGCCAGCGTGTCGATGACCACCGCCCAGTTAGGACCGGTGACCGCCCCGGCAGTTACCTGGGCATAAACCTCGCTTTGAAACCAATAAACATTATCTGATACCCGTTCTCGATGCATGCTCTCTTCCTTAATGCCTTCGTAGTGCTAATTCAATATTCAATTCAGTAGCATAGCATAAACAAGATGAAAAGTCAAAAAACGGGGTCTTTTAAAGTGCACCCTCCTGAGAAATGCCATTTTTTGAAAAAGCGCAAGCCGTGTGCTTATTCAGCCTGTAATAAAAGACAGGTGAGGTAATGTGTATCGCCCTCCCCATCGATGATGAAGGCAAAACGACTGTCAGGGGAGAGGGCGATGTCAACAGGGTTAACATAGCAGCCCTCCGGCCACTGGCTTAAGGGTTGGTTGATCAACTTTCCGAACGAGCGAAAGTAAAACCCATCCACATCGTAAACCTTCACCGCGGCATTCTCCGGGTTGGATGAATAGAGCACATAAAAATTATCATTTTTATCGATGGCCATGCTCTTTGGCAGCACCCCAGGCTGGTTATATGCCGAAAGCGGGATGCTGTAAAACTCGAGGCCAGAGTTTTCATCAATCTCCGCTAGAAAGCCATCCTGGTCACGAATCGTAAATAACTGGTTGGCCGAATTAAACGCCAACGACGTGTAAGAGGTGCTCACCAACGGCAGCGGGTTGTTGATTTCAAAACTATTGGGAAGGTAATTAAGCAGGTAGTACAGCCCATCCAGGCTGCCCAGCATGTAGATATTTTTCTTCCCGGGTTCCACAGCAACCGCCAGGGTGGGAGCATCGCCACCGCCGCGAGCGACTTCGACTCCCTTTGAAAGGATGATGTACTCGCCAAAATCTTCATCATTGAGCACCAGGTCACCATCAGTATTAATGGCCATGTCTGTGATATGAGCGCTTGGAATGGCGGGGAGTTCTTCCAGCAAGTTGCCTTCAACATCATATCTCAGGATGATGTTCGGTTCGAGCGAAACCCAAACCTGGTTCAACGGGTCGACGGTCAGGCTGAGCGGCTTGCCATTAAGGGCAACCCGCCAGGCAACCGGTGGCTCTTCGTAAGAGAGCGGAGATCCCACCAATTCGACCGCGTCCAGCAACGCTGCGGCAGCCAGGTTTTTAAAACCGATGATAACGGTGTTCACTTCAAAATCGATTTCCACTGGCAGCTCCAGGCGTAAGGCGCACGCTTGATTTTCAAGGCGGGAGAAGGAGCGGTGCAGGTTTTCACGGAAAATTTCCCTGCCCAGGCCGGTGCGCGTGTTCAGAATTTCCACCCGTGTGATACCCTCGTTCATTTCTTTGAGCACCAGATTGACCTTTTCCGGGATCAAGGCCTGCGCGTAGTTCAGGTTGATCGTGACTTCCATCTCTGGTTCTTCATACCCCGACAGGAACTCGCTGCCGCAGCCCAAAGTGTCTTCAGGCGCTCCAACCGCAACGCCATACACCTCCAGCGGGTAGAGCGTGCTGTTTTCAGCCCAAAGGTGCACCAGGTCTTGGTCATTTTGCGTGGCGTTTTCTTCAGGGCTGAGCCCAGCCTGGTTGTTCACCGGAGTGGGTTCGTCAATGCCCGGTGTCAAGTCCGTGTGTACAGATGGGGATAGGGATGTCAACAACGAGCAAGACGCGATAAACATTGCGCACAGGATGTAACAAACTGCCTTTACAGTGCGGTTGATAGTCATCTTTACTCCTTCAACAAAATTTCATCAGGTTCCCTTACTATATAATAGTTCATCCAGGAAAACAACCACCTTACTCTGGTCTTGCGTGATGACGAACCAACCCGCACATCAGGCAGGCAGCATAAGAGCATCGGCTGCCTGCGCGAGGGCTCACTATCCATAGGTCAATACGTCGCTTTCCGCAGCCGGTCTGGCTGGTTCGGCGTTGTTGGTGTTGATTAACGGGGCTATGTTAAAATCAACTCACAAGGAGATGCACATGGAACAGTCTCATTTATGGTGGCGGGATGGCGTGATCTACCAGATCTACCCGCGTTCATTCGCGGACAGTAATGGTGATGGGATTGGAGACCTGATTGGTATAACCCAACGTCTGGATTACCTGGTTGAGTTAGGCGTGGATGCTATCTGGCTTTCTCCCATCAACCCCTCGCCTGATGTGGATTTTGGTTACGATGTGGCGGATTATCGAAATATCGACCCCAAACACGGTACACTGGCGGATTTTGACCACCTGGTGAAAGCCGCACATGAACGAGGGTTGCGTATCATTCTTGACCTCGTCTTGAATCACACATCCGACCAGCACCCCTGGTTCCTGGAATCACGCTCCTCACTCGACAACCCCAGGCGTGATTGGTATATATGGCGCGGGAGCCCGAAGGGCAAACGGGAAGCGCCCAATCAATGGCAGTCCGTCTTTGGGGGCAAGGCCTGGGAGTTTGATGAGGTCACCGGTCAGTATTACTATCACATGTTCTGCCCAGAACAGCCCGACCTGAACTGGCGCAATCCAGAAGTTTACCGCGAGATGCTGGATATTTTCCGTTTTTGGGCTGAGCGCGGTGTTGATGGCTTCAGGCTGGACGTGTTCAACCAGTATTTCGTCGACGCTCAATTCCGCGACAACCCGCGGAAATGCGGTATCCGCCCCTTTGACTGCCAACATCACCTGTATGATACCAACCAGCCGGAAATACAACAGGTGGTTGCAGATATCCGCGCTGTGCTGGACCGGTACCCGGAACGTTACGCGGTAGGCGAAACCTTTTTACCCACCACTGAGATGGCTTCAAGTTATAGTGGACCGGGCAAACTGCACGCCACATTCGACTTCACCATGTTGAAGAGCCCATGGAACCCGGCGCGCTACTTGCAGTGCGTTCTGCGGCAGGAAGAGCTTCTTCCAGAGGGCGGCTGGCCAAACTATGTTTTAAATAATCACGATAATTCCAGGACTGCCTCCCGCTTGAGGGCTGGGCGCGGTGATGAAAAACTCAAAGTCTCGGCGGCGATGCTGCTCACACTGCGCGGGACACCGTTTCTCTACCAGGGTGAAGAAATCGGCATGCGTGATATCCAGGTCAGCCGCGCCGAGCTACAGGACCCGGTAGGAAAGCGCTACTGGCCCCTGCCAGTAGGTAGGGATGGCTTTCGTTCTCCCATGCAATGGAACGGAGAAGCGAACGCAGGCTTTACCACCGGCAAGCCCTGGTTGAAGTTACACCCCGGGTATAAAACCCGTAATGTTGAATCGCAGCGGAAAGACCCCGCGTCTTTGTTCAACTTCTACAAATCTCTGCTCAGGTTACGGCGCATGTATGCTGCGTTGCAGCGGGGGATGTTCTTACCGCTGCATCACAACCCGCAGCGGGTGCTGGCTTATCTGCGCCAGGATGCCGCACAAACCATCTTGGTGGCGCTTAATTTTGCCAGAAGGCGCTCAAAACTGGCGCTGGGTGGTGAAATAACCAGGCATCAATGGGAGATGCTGCTTTCGAACAAAGAAAAAAGCCAGCCTTCGATTGATAAAGGCTGGCTTCAATTGGATGGACATGAGGTTTGTATCTTGCTGCAAAAGCCAGGGTCGGGTTAGTCAATCCTAAGCGGCACAAGGTCAAAAGGAATGCCCGCCTGTTTTCCAGCCTGAATAAGCGATTTCACCGCTACCTCAGAAAGCGCCACTCCTTCAACAAGTGCGCGATCTGCTTTTTCAAATTCTTTCTCCCCGTGGATATAGATGCGCTCTTCGCCGGCGGCTTTCGGGGAATCTCGCAGCGCACCAAGCAGCGTGTTCATATCAGCGGCAAAGTCCGCAGGATCGCGAAAAGCGTCGATGCGCAAGGCAGCGAAGAAATGACCGGTATTGGCAGCGCCAGAAACAGCCGGCCCCAAAACGCGCTCGCCAAAACCAGCTCCTGCCAGCACCCCTGCAAAGATATCCACCAGCAGCGCCAACCCATAACCTTTATATCCGCGCAATAATTCCGGGCCGCCCAGCGGCATCAGCGCGCCGCCTTCGACCACACGGGAGGGGTCTTCTGTAACATCTCCTTCGGAGTTAATCCCCCAACCCGCAGGGATTGACCTGCCTTCTTTTTGATAGACGGTGATACGCCCAATGGGCACGATGCTGGTTGCCATATCCAACACGTAAGGGCGGGCGCCGCCAGCCGGCACAGCCACCGCGATTGGATTGGTGCCCAACATTGCCTTTCGCCCATGCGTGGGGGCTACCAGCGGAGCGGAGTTGGTAAGGCTGATGCCGATCATGCCTTCTGAAAGCGGCATCATGGCATAATAACCTGCGATACCGTAATGGTTGCTGTTGCGCACAGTTGCCATGGCCAACCCTGCATTGCGCGCTTTTTCGATGCACATCCTCATCGCCTTCACACCAGCCGGATGCCCAAGCCCGTTGTGCGCATCCAACGACAATGTGGTTGGCGTTTCTTTCAGAGTTGTCAGCGCTGCTCGCGGGTTGGTCAGCCCACTTTCCAGGCGGGAACCATAATAGTTTTGCAGGCGAGTAAGGCCATGAGAATCCACGCCGCGCGCGTCCGCGCTGACCAGCACATCCGCGGTGATTTCGGCGTCTTCCTCTGAAACACCCCAGCGGGTGAAATATCGGCTAGCGAATTCTTTCAAATCCTCAATCTGATAATAACGCATCTGGTTTTCTCCAATGTTGAAGTGGAGAGGTCATTATACTTGATTGTCCGGCGAGCCAATGCATACCCGCCTTGGTGAATCACACAATCCTTTTCTCTTGTCGGTGTTCGCTCAATTAAAAACCGGCTCCAGCGCAAACTGGAGCCAGAAGGTGACGCTGAGCCCGCGTCAGGATGCAGGCTTAATCAAGGGGTGAATCTCCTCAAGGCGAGATTCTCACCTAACTCAACCCGATAATTCTACCCGTTTCAGGCTCAATATCAATCTCCATGAATATCGGGCGGGTCGGCAGCCCTGGCATGGTAGACATGGTGCCCAGCAGCGGGTAAAGGAACCCGGCACCTACCGAAGCGCGGATATCGCGGATGGGGATACGTACGCCTTTGGGCACGCCTTTAAGGGTGGCGTCATGCGAAAGGCTGAGGTGCGTCTTAGCCATGCAGATGGGCAGTTTGTCAAACCCCAGTCGGGTGTATTCAGCGATACGTTCCTCGGCTTCGGGCAGGTAATCTACTCCTTCCGCGCCATAGATCTCGCGGGCAATGCATTCGATTTTCTGCTTGATGGACCAATCCAGTGGGTAGAGGAACTCGAATTTGGCTGGTTTCTCGGCCGCCCGGATGACCGCCCTGGCCAGGTCGACAGCGCCTTCCCCTCCCTTTTCCCAATGCTCGCAAACCACCGCGTCTTCCGCGCCGCCCTCTTCCACCGCGGATTTGCGCACCATTTCAAGTTCAGCTGGGCTGTCATTGACAAAACGATTGACCGCCACCACCACGGGAATGCCGTACTTGCGCGCGATTTTTATATGGTGCAACATGTTCGGCAGACCAGCCTTCAACAACTCCAGGTTTTCAGAGGTGTAAGCCTCATCCAATGGCTTTCCTGCCACCACCTTGGGTCCACCTCCGTGCATCTTCAGCGCGCGAATCGTGGCCACCAGCACCACCACGGAGGGGATCAGGCCGGAATAGCGGCATTTAATATCCATAAACTTTTCCATGCCCATGTCCGCGCCAAAACCGCTTTCGGTCACCACGTAATCAGCCAGTTTCAAGGCAATCATATCCGCGAGTATAGAAGAATTCCCATGCGCGATATTGGCAAAGGGTCCGGCGTGCACGAAGACCGGGGTGCCTTCTACGGTCTGCATCAGGGTAGGCTTAATCGCATCGCGCATGAGCACCGTCATCGCCCCGGCCACGCCCAGGTCTTCGGCTGTGACCGCGTCTCCGCTATGGCTGATGCCAATGACAATCCGTCCAAAGCGTTCGCGCATATCTATCAGGCTAGTGGTGAGCGCAAGGATGGCCATGATCTCTGATGCCACCGTGATATCGTAACCTGTGCGGCGAGTGAAACCTTTTTCATCCGGGCCTTCGCCAATGGTGATGCCGCGCAGGAAACGATCAGATGTATCCACCACGCGGCGCCAGGTGATGGTATCAGGGTCAATATCCAGGCGGCAGAGTTGCCGCCTTTGCTCTTCGTTCAGTTCATCAGGGTCTGAAACGCTGATGCCCAGCTTTTCAAGCCTGGCGACCATTCCCCTGGTAAAGTGGCGTTTTCCGTTCTTATCTTTTGGCAGCAACCGGTTGAACAGCTGCTCGTCTGTAGCTTCTTTCTCGTGGAACATGCGCGCGTCGATCGCTGCCGCCAACAGGTTGTTGGCAGCGGTGATGGCATGGATATCGCCCGTGAGATGCAGGTTGAATTCTTCCATCGGTACAACCTGTGAGTAACCGCCGCCGGCTGCCCCGCCTTTGATGCCGAACGTTGGCCCCTGTGAAGGCTGGCGGATGCAGGTGATCACGCTCTTGCCAAGATGCGCCCCCAACGCCTGACTGAGCCCCACCATGGTGGTAGATTTGCCTTCTCCCAACGGCGTCGGCGTGATGGCTGTCACATCAATGTACTTCCCGTCCGGGATGTGCTTTAGCCGTTGCAACACTTCAAGCCGCACCTTGGCTTTGGTGTCGCCATATGGCTCTGTTTCAGCGGGCAGAAGGCCCAATTCCTCTGCGATTAACATGATTGGTTTTAAAATCGCCTCCTGGGCGATTTCGATATCAGACGGTACGGGTGTGCGTCGTTTCAGCGGGGTTGGAGTGAAGACTTTGCGACCGTGGAATTTCTCAGAAGAGGTTGTCATTTTTTCTCCTTGACAATTGATCTAATCAGGTTAATTAAAGACGAAATAGGGAGGAAATGCAAGCGAAAAAATCCTGGTAAACCACCTTATCCTTCATGAAAACTGGTTGAACTATTCAGATAAGTACCTGCTATAATATTTTCAGATTAGATATGTTCTAATTCAATCGTCGCCAAAACCAAAGGAGGTAAAAATGGCAGTAATCGGGTATTGCATGAAATGTAAAAAGAAAACCGAAATGAAAGACACCGTGGAAGTGACCATGAAGAACGAACGCAAAGCGATGAAAGGAAAGTGCTCAGTCTGCGGCACCGGTATGTACAAAATCCTCGGTAAATAAGCCGGACTCTTTCTCCCATGAAAAACCGCGCCTAAACTCTGGTGCGGTTTTCGTTACGGCAGATTCCAGCTGCTCGTCATCCATGGTTATCTTCAATTTGTACTGTCAATCTATCAATGAGCCAAAGGGATGATCCAATTACACACCACGAGCTATCTACACTCCAGATGATAAAAAGAATCTTTCAGTTCACACGAAAGCAGGCTGACCCAGGAGAGGAAACTGCTGATGTTGCCCATTGAAGAACCTGTCGTCTTTTTCCTGGTCATCATGGCGCTCATCCTGGTCATGCCGCTGCTTTCCGAGCGGGTTCACTTACCCGGGATCGTAGGGGTGATCATCGGCGGCATGCTGATTGGGCCGCACGGGTTCAACATTCTGGCAGCAAACGACCGTATGGAATTTCTTGCCACCATCGGGCTGATCTACCTTATGTTCAGCGCTGGTCTGGAAGTGGATTTTCACCAGTTCATGCGCATAAAAGGGAAAGCCGCCATCTTCGGTTTGTTGACCTTTGCCATCCCCCAGGTGTTTGGCATGGCGTTGGGATGGATAATCCATATGCCCTTGCTCGGTTGCGTCCTCCTTGGCTCGGCCTTTGCTTCTCACACGCTGCTGGCTTTTCCCATTCTTACCAGGCTGGGGGTGACCAAGAACGAAGCCGTGGCGGTGACCGCCGGGGCTACCATTCTCACCGATATCGGCGCCTTCATCATTCTGGCGATTGTCTTGGGTTCAAACGGCGGTCAGCTGGAGCTTGGCTACTTCATCAAAATCTTCGTCTTGCTTGTAGCCTTCGCCCTCGCTATTCTCTTTATCCTTCCCCGGCTGGGAAAGTGGTTCTTCCAGAAGGTCAAAGGGCGCACGGTTGAATTCCAATTTGTCATCGTGTTACTTTTCATCGCCGCCATGGGAGCCAAGCTGATTGGGGTGCATGAGGTAGTAGGCGCCTTTCTGGCCGGGCTGGCGGTCAACGCCACGCTTCCGCGGCACAGCCCTGTTACCAGTCATGTCCTGTTCATGGGCGAATCCTTTTTTATTCCAGTTTTTTTACTCTTCAGCGGCATGGTCACAGATCCGTTAACCTTACTGCATACGCCTGGAGCGCTTTTTCTGACGCTCGGCATCCTGGTTGTGGCTTATCTTTCCAAATTCCTTGCTTCGCTGATCACCTCCAGGTTATTCAAATACAGTAAAGAAGAATTCCTCACCGTGTTTGGGTTGTCTCACGCACAGGCTGCTGTGACCATCCCGACACTGGTGATTGGCATGCAGCTGAACCTGTTTTCAACGGAGCTTTTTAATGCGGCGATGATGATGATCCTGCTCACCTCCATCACCTCACCTCTGATTGTGCAAAAATTCGCCCCGGGGCTGCACCAGGAAGTTACCGAACTGGAAGAGCTGCCCTTGTTCCAACGGGTGCTGGTACCCATCGCCAACCCAGGCACGCAGGAACATCTGCTGGCTTTAGCCGGGCTGTTAGCCAAAAGCGGCGGCGGTGAGGTGATCGCGCTCAATGTGGTGCTGGACCGCAGCGATCAAGGCGCCAATCTCTCGCAACAAAAAGAGCTTCTGAACCGGGTGCCGGAGCTTTTAAAAGACCCTGAAACCAGGTACGAATTGGTTCCACGCCTGGCTGATTCTTACGCCAGGGGCATCCTGCAGGTCTCGCGCGAGCGCGGTTCCACCCTGATCGTGATGGGCTGGCGCGGTAAACGCACCTTTAGAACCAGCGTTTTAGGCACAGTGTTGGACGAAGTGATTTGGGGTTCCGACACTCCGGTGATGGTGGGAAAACTGAGCCGCTCGCTTAATGGCACCCGTAGGGTCCTGTTACTTATCCCGGCGGGCGTGGTGTCTCCGTCTGCCCTGCGCCGGGTGGTGCAGGCCAACATGACGCTGGCGAGAGAACTGAACGTGCCGCTGGAAGTGCTGGCCGCGAAGAGTTACCTGGAGCTGAGTAAACGCATCATCGGTAAAAATCCTAACCAAATTTCCATCACGGTTCAAGAAATGGTCGGGTCTTTACGCTTGAAAGACCTTGAGAAAAACGTGGAGAGTGACCTGCTGGTCATTCCAGGGTTTGGGTCGCGCAAGCACTTCATCGCCAGCCTGGGCAATCTGCCAGAACGTCTGGCAGATTCATTCTCCGGCAACCTGATTATTTTGCACTTTGACCGCTGAACAGGTTTGCCAGCATTTTTTGGGCTGAACGGCGAATTGATTATGGGTGTTCGCCCCCAAGCCTGACCCTTAAGGGCAGCAACGTATCGGTATCAAAATCATAGCGCTGCATATGTTGCGTAATCAGTTCTAACGCCTGTGATTCATTGATCTGCGCTGAACAGGGTGTTGCGTATGCTGTTACATTTCCGTGGGTCATACTCATTTCCACCAGGTCCAGGTCATACCATTGATCACAGACAATGACTGAAATCCGCCCAAACTGATAAAAAGGTGGCTCTGACTCAGGATAAATCACCTTACCAGTGAGAGGATCTTTGGATGATTTCGGAATCCTGGCGGTAAAGATGGGGCGCTCAATAAAAGAAGGAGATAGCAAAGATTGCCCCGCCATCCATTTGGGCGTTTTGATGCCGAGGTAATCCAGCAGCGTGGGAGCGATATCCACAGTGCTGACGTTCTGGTCAAGAACGCCCTGGTGTTCAGCGCGGGGGAAGCGTATCAATAACGGCAGCCTGGAATTGGTCCATTTCTGGCTGTGGTCGCTGGTGACCACCAGCAGGGTATTCTCCAGCTGGTTGCTTTTCTCAAGGCGCGCGTAAATCTCTTCAAACGCCTGGTCAAATTCCAGAATCGCGTCATAGTAGAACAACTGGTTATTGGTTCCCTGTTCTTCAACACTTATGCCCGCCGAAAATACCTGCTTGTCAGGAAAATAGCGCGGTCCATGCGTGCCCATCCAGTGCAGGTGCGCAAAAACCGGCTGGCGGCTTTCTTCAAGAAGGCGGAATAGATAATCGATTTTTTCCCAGTCATTGAACTTCACCGCGGCTTCGGTGACCTGTTCGTAGGGGTT
>JAAZNW010000025.1 GCA_012798065.1 Chloroflexota bacterium | reverse complement strand
CCAGCACGCCTGCAAGTATGCCGAGCAGAATGCCCGCGACGATATCTGAAAAATAATGCACGCCCATCCAAACCCGCGCCAGGCTCACCAATGGCGCCCACACCAGCATGAGTAAACCGAACCATAAGGGACCGATAACCAGGCCGATCACTGCCAGCATGGCGGTTCTGGCGGCATGCCCGGAAGGAAAGGAGTGTGGGTCGGTATTGCGGTAAATGGCCCCCCACTTTCCCTCGGGGCGGCGCCTGCGAATGGTGAACTTGATGGCGAGCACCACCAGCGCCAGGCCCACCGCACCGGCGGCCATCAGCGCCGTCATTGAGCGCCACAGACCGACAGACAGGAACCAAATGATCAACAATCCCAATAAAATGAACCAGGAGTCGCCTGAGTGCGCAAGAAAAATCGCGATAGGTTTCAGACGGGAATCAGGGTTGGTCAGGCGCAGGCGTTCGGTTATCTGGATGTCCTGCTGCAGCAGTCGTTCAAATCTCATGGGGCAATTCTACCGCAACAGGTCACGCTCAACGATGTTGTGCTGGAAAGGCTTATCCACATCCATGCCGATCTCAGGGTAGGGCATTTTCAGTGCTTTCCCCTGAATGCCCAACCGCTGACAAACGCGGGAGGCTGCGTTGTCCAGCGTCAACATACCCGTCATCAATAGCAACAGGGTTCCCCAGCCAATCATCGACGCCTGTTTGATGGGGTTCTTACGGCGTTCGATCAGCCCAGACCAGGCACTGTCGGGGTCGAGCGCGGCCTTTTTCCTGATGCAGTTCACGTCTCCGCCGCAGACCTCACCGTCTTTAAGTTTGAGGTAGGTGCGGCGTGAATCTGGAAAACGTTTTTCCATGGCACTTCTTTCAATAACGGAGTAATAAATATCAAACTCCCGCGCGTTAAAAATGCGTATGCAGGCGTCGATGATTTCCGGGGTAACCGCGGGCACGTCCGCAGACACTGAGAGGATGTGACTGTCTGCCGGGGTAACCTGTGAAAAGTGCTCAGCGCCGCGCTGGATGTTTTGCAATAATGAGCCAGTATCCGGCAGGTAGGTGAGCCTTTTAACGCAATGCAAACCACAGGAGTCATCCAGACCAATGACGGCCACAGAATCAACCAGTTCAGCGCTTGAAAGGGCATCCAACACCCATTGGACCATTGGTTTACCGGCAATGGGGACCATTGATTTGGGTTGATCGCCAGCGAGAGGGTAGAGGGGGTCGGATTTGGAAACGCCGCCGCCCGCGAGCACGAGGGCGTCCATTTAAAGCTCCTTGACCTGGGGCATTAAGGGAATTTTTTCAAGCATTTCTTCCATCAGGTTGAAGTAATTTCCCGGTCGGGCGTAATCCACAGGGTCTTTTCTGCCGAGCGCGGCAAGGATGGCGGCTTCAATCATGTTGGTACCAAAAGAGCGTCCATCGATAATGGGTGTGGTGGTGATGAGGTATTTAATGCCAGCTGAGCGGAAGAAATCCTGGTCGGCGGGAGTAGTGGTGTTGGTGACAATGACCCTGTCAGGCAGGCGTTCAGGCATGTGGCGCCAAAGATAATGGCAATCTCCGGCGACTACCGTTGCCCACTCGAAGAACTCGCTGAAACGCGGCTGGCGTTGATTTTGTTTTTCTCCGGTGGGGTATAACAGGGAGAATGGCAGTCGATTGAGCACTGGGAGCAATATATTCGCCAAGTTGATGAGCGTAGAGCGTTTGCGCACGGGCAACCCCAAACCGAGGGCGAACATCAGATCGCCAAAGACACACTCGTACCCGTCATTCATAAAGGCTTCTGCGCTCCCCCAGCGGTCGAGCGCCACTGCGACAAAGGCTTTTTTCTCTTTTACATATCCCGGCAGGCTGTTGTTAATTACCGAGGCGACCTTCTTCTCAAGCGTCATTTTAAGGCCTGTGCCATCCACCACCGGGGTCTGGCGAACATTTTTAATGAGCGATTGAACGGAATACATGGGGGTCCATTTGTTTCCCACCATGATGCCCAGCAGCGCTCCACCGACGCCGAAAGCATCAACTTTGCCGTCCAACTCAGTGTAAAGGTCGGTGGCTTTTTGCATATCGCCATCGGTGCCAATGCGCTCCATGCGAATCGTCTCTCCGAGCAGGTTGATGTCGACGCTTTTATTACGGCTGGAAGAACCAAGGCTGATGCTGACGGCTCGTTTCATTTGCTACCTCGATGTTTGATAAGATAGTCGAACTTCGTTTATTTATACGACTTTGATTTGATGACCACTTATTAAAACACGGCAACCGCGTTTTGGAGGTGAATTGTTGTCACGAAATTATACTGCTACTCTTCCTGAAGGTTTCAATCAACAGAAATAATCATCAACGCTAATGGTTTGCGCCAGTTCTCCGGTACCCAAGATTCCCTTGCCTTCCTTGTCCATGCCGTTAAAATGCTGAAGCCACGCGCTGGCATGCAACCAGCGACAGCTCTGTATGACGATAATAGAATTACGGAATATAATAGACAAGGTTATCAGGCAAAAAAAGAGCACATATAAAGGATAATGGTGATTGTCAACGCCTGCCGTTAGCAGGCGCTTACCACAAAAAAAATGGTTTGAAATCCTTGTTTTATTGGAGGAGGGTATGGTCTTTTATCTTTTAGTGGGAATGGGCATCCTGGCCTGTGCCATCCTTTCTGTCCTTTCCCGCCGCTTGTTAATTTCCGCCATCTGGCTGGCATTGACCAGCGCGCTGGTGGCGGTGATGATCTACCTGTTAGGAGCGCCGCATATTGCGGTGATTGAATTGAGCGTCGGAGCGGGGTTGGTCACCGTCCTTTTTGTCTTTGCGATCAATATCGCAGGCGAAGATATCTCAGTGCTGAAGTCGCTGATCCCCATGCCCGTGGCGGTTGGCGCTGTGGCGCTGGCGGTGGGGCTGGGGCTGGTGCTCATCCTGCGCGCGAACCCTGTTGCGGGTCTCACCGCCCCTGCTCCTGAGAGATCCGTTATCCTGTGGCAGTCACGTTATGTTGACCTGCTGCTCCAGGTTGTGCTCATCTTCGCCGGAGTATTAGGGGTGATCGGGTTGCTCGCTGATAAGGTCAAACCCCATTATGAGGAGGAGACAAAATGAACCTGTCTCTCCCTCTGATTATTCTGCTTACTATCTTCTGCCTGGCGGGTATTGGCCTGTACTGCCTGCTGATCACCCGTAACCTGATCAAAGTGGTTGTCGCTCTCCAGTTGATCGTGAAAGGAGTGGTGCTGGCATTCATCCTGGCTGGTAACTTGAGCGGACAAATGAACACAGCCCAGACCCTCGCGCTCACTGTGATCGTGGCGGATACAATCATTGCGGTGGTG
>JAAZNW010000024.1 GCA_012798065.1 Chloroflexota bacterium | reverse complement strand
GGGCAGGTGCGCGGAGAAGAACAACTCTCGAGGTCGCGCAACAACGCCTGCTGCTCCTCGGTGGACAAGATGGAGCCGCCTTTAACTGCCATGCGTTTACAAATTCGCGCGATGAGCCTGTCTTCGTGCACCTCCTTGAGAGGTTCTTCATCTTCCTAAAAATCTTCCACCACGCTATTGATGGCTGCCCGGGGATCTTTTTGGGTGAACAAAGCGGGAATCGCGCTCAGCCGAAAGGAATTGCGCCCGAACTCTTCAAGATGAAAACCAATCTTCCTTAACACCTGAAGGTTATCACAGATGATTTGAGCGGATTGGGGAGGTAACTGAATCAGCAATGGTTCAAGCAAAGGTTGCGTAGGAATGTTCTCTTTTTGTCGCTGCATTTTTTCATATAGCACACGTTCATGCGCTGCGTGCTGGTCAATCAGGTAAAGCCCATCTGGGCCTTCTGCCACCAAGTAAGTGGCGCCAATCTGACCGACTAAACGCAGCAATGGTATTCCCGCTGCAAAAGGCGCTGGTTCTACCGATGATGATGAGGGTGTTTCAGCCATCGGTTGGGGTTGACCGGTACTCTGCGGCTGCATGGGTCTGGCATTCATCCCCGTGCCGTCCAGTTCAGGCGAAGGGTTCCACGCCTGGCTGCTCCAGGAAGCAGCCGCCAGTTGCGGGATAGGAGCGTAAGCCATCAACGCTCTCTTGGCCGCGCGTTGCACAGCGGTAAATACACGGTCTGGCTCTCTAAAGCGCACCTCAGCCTTGGCCGGGTGCACATTTACATCCACCGCTTCTGGAGGAATTTCAATAAATAAAATGGAAAGCGGGTATCGTCCAACCATCAGGTAGGTTTGATAAGCCTTAAACAACGCGCTCACCAGGGTGACGTCCTGAACCCAGCGCCCATTAATAAAAAAGGTCATATCTTTACGGTTTGAACGGCTGATCGAGATGGGGCTGATATAACCCTCGATCTTCATCCCTTCTTCTTCAAAGACCACTTCTAGAAGCTGCCTCGCCAGTTCAATTCCATACAGCTGCGCTAATACTTCCCGCCGCTCACCATTCCCCGAAGTCCGTAATACCGCTTTGCCATCATGCTCTAAATGAATCGCTTTACCGGCATAAGCCATCGCATACCGGCTCACCAGGGTGTCGATCTGCTGTCTTTCCGTCACATCCCGCTTGAGAAATTTCAATCTGGCGGGAGTGTTGTAAAACAGGTCGCTGACGCGCACGATTGTGCCGGTTACGCTGCCAGTCATTTCTTTGCTGACGATTCTCCCTCCTTCAACCATGATGCGTGCGCCAACCTGAGAATCTGCGTTACGCGACAAGACCATCAGGCGGGAGACAGAGCCGATAGATGCCAACGCCTCTCCACGGAAGCCCAACGTGCGAATATGAAAAAGATCCTCCGCGGTATTGATTTTACTGGTGGCGTGTCTTGAGACTGCCAGTGGTAATTCATCGATAGGGATGCCAGTTCCATCATCACTTACTTCAATCTTTTTTTTACCGGCGTCTTCTACCCGAATTGAAATGCGCGACGCGCCGGCATCAATGGCGTTCTCCAGCAATTCTTTCACCACTGAAGCCGGTCTTTCCACCACTTCTCCAGCCGCAATTTGTGAAGCCAGTTCTTCAGAAAGCACCTGTATGCTCATCAGTCTAATTATAACTGACCCCTATCGGGCGTTAATCCAGACCGGGGAATCAATTTGAGGGTATACTAACCGCTATGAGTTTTGCTGTAATGCTCTTCGATCTGGATGATACCCTTTATCCTTCTACCAGCGGCGTGTGGGATGCCATCGGCGATCGTATGGATTCGTACATTATTAAAACACTCGGAGTGGCCGCAAACGAGGTTAAACAAATCCGCAATGGGCTGTTTCATGAATATGGCACCACGTTACGCGGGTTAAAGACCCTTTATCACATCGATGAACGTGATTTCCTGGATTACGTGCATGATATCCCCCTTGCGCAATTCTTGGGCAAAGATGAGGCGCTTATTGAAACGATTTCCGCCTATGACAGCCGTAAGGTTATCTTTACCAACGCCAACCAGGGGCATGCTGAGCGGGTTTTAGAGGTCCTGGGACTTGCGGATTTCTTCCCTGAGATTGTCGATGTTCTTCAGATATCACCGTATTGTAAACCGCTGCCCCAGGCATACCAGAAAGCCCTGGAAATCATTCAAATTGAAGACCCTGAACATTGTGTGTTCATTGATGACTCGCCGCGAAATTTAAAAACCGCCCGTGAAATGGGCTTTTACACAATTCAGGTAGGAACTGAAAACAGGTGCGAATTTGCTGACGCGGCGATACTTTCTCTCCTTGACCTGCCTGATGTGATCCCCTCCTCGCACAAGACAATGGAGCGCTGAATCTTGGCAAAACCAATACCGCTTCTGGGTTGGATCCTGATCGTTTTTACGGTCATGTTAATCACCAGTTTGTTCATCTCGTTATTTTCCAGGTTGAAAGAGAAAGGGCAGCGCTCAAATTGGGCAAACACAGTAAAAAAAGCAGGAGACACGCTGCGCGACCCTTTCGCCGAAGAAAACAAGAAAATACACGAACTTTCAAAGCGCGTTCAGCGTCTTAAGGCCAAAACTTATCCCAACGAACATTCACAGAATGGTAACCATGAAGCAGGAGTAAAAAATGAACACCAATCACACCGGTAAGATCATCCTGGCCATTATGATTTCACTTGTGTTGTTAGCCGGTGCCTTTTCCGGCGGTGTTATCCTTGGCTGGTTGATCCCCTCTGGCTCTCCACTCGAGACGCTCACACCTGATACAACAAAGCCTGCAGAAACAGCCCCCTTACCTGATTCAACACCGCCTTCATCTACACCTGCGAATCTCAGAAAATTGTTCCAACCTTTCTGGGAAGCGTGGGACATTATTCACGAGCAGTATGTTGATCAACCGGTAGACGACCTTCAACTGATGCGCGGCGCCATTCAAGGCATGCTCAATTCGCTCGGTGACATTCACACCGGGTACATGACCCCGGAAGATTACGACCAGGCGACCACAGCTTTGGACGGTTCGTATGGAGGGATTGGCGCCTGGGTGGATACAGCCGGCGAGTACCTTACCATCATCCGCCCCATGTCTGGTTCTCCTGCCGAAGCCGCGGGGTTGAAGCCGGGCGATGAGATCATCGGCGTTGATGGTCAAAGTGTGATTGGCAAGGACCCAAGCGCGGTACTCCAAACCGTGAAAGGACCTGAAGGCACCACCGTAGTCTTAACTGTCCAGCGCCATGCTCCAGAAGAAATTCTTGATTTCACCATCGTGCGTGCACAGATCACGGTTTCCAGTGTTGAAAGCCGCATGCTTGACCAGCACATCGGTTATCTCGCCCTGTACACATTCGGAAGCGAAAGCGCACAAGAAGTGAAAACGGCGCTGACTGAATTATTGGCACAACACCCAGTCGGGCTGATCCTTGACCTGCGCGATAACAGCGGTGGTTATGTCGACGCCGCCATCGATATCATCTCGCAGTTCATTGGGTCAGGTGTGATCATGATAGAAAGGTTCGGCGATGGTAAAGAGGTCACATTCGAAGCACATCCGGGCGGGTTGGCTACCGAGATACCACTGGTGGTACTGGTTAACCAGTATTCCGCTTCCGCCTCTGAAATCACCGCTGGCGCGATACAGGACTATCAGCGCGGAAAAATTGTGGGCACAACCACCTACGGCAAAGGATCTGTGCAAAACTGGGTGCCCCTCGCTGATGAACAGGGTGCCGTAAAAGTGACCATCGCCCGTTGGTTGACCCCTAAGGGCAGGCTCATCCACGGAATTGGGCTCACACCTGATTACATCGTTGAACGCACAGAGGAAGACATAGAAGCTGAACTTGATCCTCAACTGAATAAGGCGATTGACCTGCTGTTGAACGAGAACAAGTAAATTGGTTTCTCAAAACAGCGAGAAAAAATTGACATTCCTCCCTGCAGGGGGTATAATTTTTCCTCGCTAACTACCGAGATGAAAGAGAATATTGATGGAAAAGAACGCAGAAACTCAAGACAATCAGAAACTTGAACCAAAAATGCCGTTCAAAGCACGGGTAATCAAGGTGAGCCTGGCCGGAGCTATATTAGATATCGGCATCGGCAAACCTGCTTTGCTCCACGTTTCGCAGATCACTGCTCCAGATAACACACAGAACAAGAAGGTCGACGAGCTCCTCAAAGAGGGAGAAGAAATCGACGTGTGGGTCAAAAAGCTCACCCGAAAAGATAGCGAAGAACGTATTGAAATGACCATGTTCAAACCCTTAGATCTTGAGTGGCGTGAAATCAAGGTGGGTGAAACTGTCAAAGGAAAGGTCGTTCGCCTGGAGAAATTCGGAGCCTTCGTAGAAATTGGCGCTGAAAGACCCGGGCTCGTCCACATCAGCGAGATGGCGCATGGTTATGTGAAGCTGCCATCTGATGTGGTACAGGAAGGCGATGAGGTCGAAGCCCAAATTATCGAAGTTAATCGGCGCAAGAAACAGATCAAACTTAGTATGAAGGCTATTCAACCAGAGCCTGAAAAGGTCCTTGAAGAAAAACCTGCTCCCGCTGCTTCCGGCGCAGAAGGACCGCGGCGCGAGAAGAAATCCGCCAGGAAACCTCGTCGAAAATCAGAGGTTGAAAGCTCCGGGGTTCTCGAAGTGAAGAACGAGGCTGCAGAGCCTGAACCCACCTACATGGAGCTGGCGATGCGTGCCGCAATGGAAAAAGCCAAACAAAAGAAAAAGAAACAGGACGTCCATAGGCCGAAACCCGGCTCTACCGAGCAGGATGAAATCCTCGCCCGCACGCTGGAAAACAAGGTTCAAACCAACTGATTCTGAAAAACCATCCTCATGGATGGTTTTTCTTTTGTCAGGAAAATCGAGTTGTGATACACTTTTATTGAGAAAACACAAATGCTGATATTTCACGCGAGATATTGGGTTACATCAAGTGAGTTCCGAGGAGGACAAGGATAAATCGCCCTCCTCGCTTCTTTTATATTTCTCGTTCAGGAGCAGACCATGACCACAAAATACATCTTTGTCACCGGCGGAGTGGTGAGTTCAGTGGGAAAAGGCGTGACCGCCGCAGCCATCGGATTGATCCTGAAAGAACGCGGGTATAAAGTCGCCGTTCAAAAACTCGACCCGTATATTAATGTCGACCCTGGAACGATGAGCCCATATCAGCATGGCGAAGTTTATGTACTGGATGACGGGGCTGAAACTGACCTCGACCTGGGTCATTACGAACGCTTTATTGATATCCGCCTAAACCGGGTGTGCAACATCACCACTGGTCAGGTTTATGCTGAAGTCATCGCGAAAGAACGCCGCGGTGATTACCTGGGTGGCACGATCCAGGTCATCCCTCACATCACCAACGAGATCAAACGCCGGATCAACCTGGTGTCCAAATCAACCAGCGCCGAAATTGTCATTGTAGAAGTTGGCGGCACCGTGGGCGACATTGAAAGCCTACCCTTTTTAGAAGCTCTTCGCCAGCTGCGTTCAGACCTGGGAAGAGAAAACACCGTCAATGTTCACGTTACCTGGCTGCCTTATATTGGTGCCACTGATGAAATTAAAACCAAGCCCACCCAGCACTCCGTGGCTGAATTGCGCTCCATTGGTATCGCCCCAGATATGATCGTTGCCCGCAGTGATCACCCGGTTGCTGAAAATTTGCGGGAAAAGATCGCGCAGTTTTGTGATGTTGAAAAACGCGCCGTGATCCCAATGGTCACTTCGCCCATCCTTTACGAAATCCCTCTGCTGCTGGAAAAAGAAAAAGTCGGCGAATACCTGCTGCACCGCCTGAACCTGGATTCCAAACAACAGCCGGATATGAGTGACTGGGAAAAACTGGTCAGCGAAACAGCGCGTGAAAAACCCAGGGTTTCCGTCGCCCTGGTGGGTAAGTACGTAGAGCTTCATGACGCCTACATGAGTGTGCGTGAAGCCTTAAAACACGCCGCGCTCTCTCTGGGTCTGGAACTGGATTTGAGGTGGGTTCATTCGGCTGATCTTGAAAAAGCAAAACATGTAAATGCTCTGGAAGACGCCCACGGAATCATTGTGCCGGGAGGATTCGGCAGCCGGGGCATTGAAGGGAAGATTTGGGCTGCCAATTACGCTCGTGTAAACTTGATTCCGTACTTTGGGCTTTGCCTGGGCATGCAGTTAATGTGCGTGTAGTTCGGCAGGTACGCGCTGGGTTCTGACCAGGTGAACTCTGCCGAATTTGACCTGAGCACCCCGCACCCCGTAATCGATCTGATGCCTGACCAGCAGAACATTAAGGAAGTTGGCGGCACCATGCGCCTGGGGCTCTATCCCTGTATCCTGCAGCCAGGCACCATCGCTGCCAATGCGTATGGCGTGAAAAAGGTCGAAGAACGCCACCGCCACCGCTTTGAATTCAATAACGCCTACCGAGAACGGATGGCGCAACACGGCATGGTTTTTTCGGGTCTATCGCCTGATAAAAGCCTGGTCGAAATTGTGGAACTGAAAGATCATCCATTTATGCTAGGCACACAGTTTCACCCGGAATTCCTCTCCCGACCTACCCGACCGCACCCGCTTTTCCTCGCTTTCATGCGCGCCGCGGCTGTGAAAGCCGGAGTGGCCTATCGCGACCCGCCGCTGTTGTACAAACGTTAATCCTCGCATAAGCGGATATAATATCCAGGTTATTCAATTTACATGGACAAGGTAACAAAGCCAAGTCCCGGAGTCGGTATGCCCAAACCCAGGTTATTAATCCCTGTCTTCACCCACTTTTCCGTGCGCTACATTCTCAGAACCGGTATGTTGACGGCGCTCACCGAATTCACTCAACCGATCGTGGCTTTAAGTTGGCAAGACCCGGCGCTTGAAAATGAATTCAGCCAGGCTGGCGCTGAAATTCTTCATGTTCCCAACTTCACCTTCAGCTCCCAATTCAAAGAAACCCGAGAACTTGTAAACTTCTGGCATAAACAGGTGCGGCAGACCAACACCACTGAGATTGATATCCGCCGTGAAGCCTCTCTGCTGGGTTTGCGGGAAAGGGTGAACTACGAGGTTCAAATTCTGAAGGATAGAATCAAAACAGCCCTCCCGGCGCGCATCCCGCACCTCCTGCAGCAGGAAGAATCCCTGTTCTGGTCGGAGACGAATTACCAGGAATTTGATGCCATTCTTGACCAGTCCAAACCCGATGCGGTCTTTTCGATTACTCCTTTTGTCAACAAAGAAGAACCGTTATTGCGTTGCGCGCAAAAGCGCGGCGTTTTGCGAATTACCTCCATCCTTTCGTTTGATAACGTCACCAGTCGTACCCGCCTGCCTGTTTCTTTTGAGCATTACCTGGTTTGGAACCGCTACAACCACGCAGAACTGTTGCGCGCATACCCTGATATCACTCCTGAACAGATCACCATTTCCGGTCCTCCGCAGTTTGATTTTTACTACGATTCTGCAAACGTCATACCGGAAGAAAAATGGCGTTCCAGGCTCGGGCTCCCATCTGCGCGACCGGTTATTCTTTTCGGGGGCGGTACATATAAAATCGTTCCCAATGAGCCGCTCTTCTTAAAGCAACTGGATGACGCCATTTCGAATGGAGAGGTTCCTGCACATCCTATCATTCTGTTCCGCCGTCACCCAGGGGATATCGCCAGCCGCTGGCAAGAGGTGTTGAGCGGGGTAAAAAACACCTTTACTGACCAAAGCTGGCAAGCCAATGAAAGCCGTGGGCAGATCAACATCACCCATGCCGATATCGAACAACTCTGTTCCACACTGGCGCATTGCGCGGTGCAGATCAACTCTTCTTCTACCCTCACGGTGGATGGGGCTGTATTCGACCGCCCTCAGATCGGACCCGCCTATGACCCCGGCAGCAGCCGGAAGTATGACCGCGTGCTGAAGGAACTGTATATCCGCGAACACTACATTCCCATCACCAATTCCGGGGGGTTGGACCTGGTTTACTCCAGGCCCGATTTCATCCGCGCGGTCAATGATGGCTTCGAAAAGCCAGCTGAAAGAACCGAAGGGCGCAAGAAGATCGTTGAAGAAATATGCACATACAATGACGGTCAATCGACACTCCGGGTGGTTAAAAAACTTCGGCAACTCCTCGGTGGGTAACCCACAAATAGAGATTTTTCGTTATACTTACAGCCGTTTGGGCTCAAAATCAATTAACCACACCTGAAAAAGGGAAAAGGATAAAAAATGGAAATCGCATCAGTTGAAGCATTAGAGATACTCGATTCACGCGGGAACCCCACTGTAGAAGTGAGGGTGATACTGGAAGATGGGTCAATAGGCACGGCTGCGGTTCCCTCCGGCGCGTCAACAGGGATTCACGAAGCGCTTGAAATGCGTGACGGCGATAAAAACCGCTATAACGGCAAGGGCGTGCTGCAAGCGGTTGAGCATGTGAACGGTGAAATCGCTGAAAACCTGATCTGGTGGGATGCCATCGACCAGAAAGCCATCGACCAGATGCTCATTGAATTGGATGGTACGCCCAATAAATCTCGCCTGGGAGCCAATGCCATCCTGGGTGTGAGCCTGGCGGTCGCCAAAGCTGCAGCAGCGTCACTCGATCTGCCGCTCTACCGCTATATTGGTGGGGTATACGCGCATGTACTGCCAGTACCGATGATGAACATTCTGAATGGCGGCGCTCACACTGGATGGCAATCTACCGATGCGCAGGAGTTCATGGTGATGCCGCTGGGGGCGCCATCTTTTGCTGAAGGCCTTCGTTGCGGGGATGAAATTTACCAGGCGCTTAAAGGTGTGTTGAAATCTCGTGGATATCCCACCCTGGTTGGAGATGAGGGCGGCTACGCGCCAGCTCTCAAAGCCAACAGCGAGGCGGTTGAGGTTATCCTTGAAGCCATTGAAAAGGCCGGTTACAAGGCTGGTGAAGAAGTGGCCATCGCGCTCGACCCTGCCGCATCAGAATTCTATGAGGAAGAAACCAAAACGTATAACCTGCGTAAGGAGGGCAAAAAATTAAGTGGCGAACAGATGGTGGAGTTCTGGTTGAACTGGGTCAGACAGTATCCCATCGTGTCTATTGAAGATGGGCTGGCGCAGGATGATTGGGATTCATGGAAGTTGTTGACCAAAGAAATCGGTCACAAGGTGCAAATTGTGGGAGATGACCTGCTGGTTACCAATACGTCACGGGTAAGGCGCGCTATAAAGGAAGAGGCCTGCAACGCCCTGCTCGTCAAAGTAAACCAGATCGGCTCTCTGACCGAAACAATCGAAGCCGTCGAAGCTTGCCACCGTGCCGGCTGGCGGGCGGTTACTTCTCATCGTTCAGGTGAGACCGAAGATTCTACCATTGCTGACCTGGCTGTCGCGCTCAACACTGGGCAGATTAAAACCGGCGCCCCCGCCCGCTCAGACCGTGTGGCAAAATACAACCAATTATTGCGCATCGAGGCTGAACTGGGTGAAACCGCCGCTTACGCTGGGTGGTCGGCGCTCAAAGCCTATTGATTTTTTCATTCATTCAAAGACAGCGGCCTCCACTGCTGTCTTTTTGTTTGCAGAGTTGTAATCACATCCAGAATCCGTAACATTTTCAATTCCCGCCAAGTGTGGTACTAATTGATGAACCTGCCAGTTTGGGAGGCCCCACAAGGAGAGAGATGAAACTATATGACAGTTTTGCCAGTGTCTACGCGAGCGGTGATTATCCGAACCTCTCACAACGGATGGCTGCTATTCTTCCAGGGGTGATGAAGCACTACAAAATACTCACGAATAACAGAAAGAAATTACTGGATGTCGCCTGCGGTGAGGGCAGCTTTTGCGTGGAAATGGCAAAGAATGGCTGGTCAGTCACCGGCGTGGACCAATCTGAAGAAATGCTGCGTCTGGCAAAACATCGGGCAAAAAATGACCAGGTCGATGTGAAATTTGAAAAACAGGATATGCGCTTCATTGACTATCACAACGAATTTGACCTGGCGACTTGCTGGTTTGATAGTCTCAACTATCTCATTTCCAACAACGACCTGCAATCCACCTTCAACAGCATTGCGCGCTCCTTAAAACCCAATGGTTGGTTCCTTTTTGATATGAACACAATTTATGGGTTAGCGGTGGAGTGGCAAAAGAACCGCTGTTATGTTCGACAAGAAACCAAGGACTTGCTCGAACTTCATCGCACTTGTTATGATTTCGAAAAGAACCTGGGCTGTATAAAGATTACCTGGTTTGTCAAAGTGGATGATAAGTGGGAAAAATATGAAGAAAAGCACATCGAACGCGGTTTTTCAATCGCTGAGATCGAATCCTGTCTGGAATATGCGGGGCTTCACGTGGTTGATAAAGTCAGCAGCCTGGATCCCATCTCCCCGTTAGGAAGCCAGTCAGGACGAGCCTGGTTCCTGACAAGAAAGTAACTCATCTTTTCCCAACAGCCGGTTCACCTGTTCCCAGATCTGATCGAACATGGTGGTAGTTAACCTGCCGGTCTGGGTGTTATGCCGGCTGGGGTGATAGGAGCACAACAACCAGGGGGCACCATCAGTGGATGGCTGCAGGACCCCATGCCCAAAAATCGCCGAGGTGGCCAATTTGCGCTGGTGATAAAGCAATTTACTGACTGTGTCAAACGCTATCCTGCCCAGGACAACCACGCCTTCTACTTTCTCCAGTAATTCAAACTCGTACTGCAGGTATGGAAGGCAATTTGAGATCTCAGCTGGCAAGGGCTTATTATCCGGTGGCACACAACGGCAAACCGCTGTGATGTAAACATCATTGAGCATTAAGCCGTCGTTCAATGCCTTGGCTTCAGGTTGGTTGGCAAACCCTGCCCGGTGCAACGCTGAGAAAAGAAAGTCGCCTGAAGCGTCACCTGTAAACATTCGTCCGGTGCGGTTTCCTCCATGCGCTCCCGGCGCCAGGCCTACCACCAGTACACGCGCCAGGGGGTCGCCAAAACCTGGTAATGGTTTTGCCCAGTAAGTTTGCCCCAGGTAGGCGCGCCGTTTCTCCTGACCAATTTTTTCCCGCCATGCAACCAGCCGTGGACAGGTTCTGCAGGCGATGATTTGGTTATCCAATAATTTCAGGCTGCGCGGACAGGTCAATGAGTCTCCTAAAGAATGAGCATGGCGTCGCCAAAGGAATAGAAGCGGTACCCGCGCTCCATCGCCGCCTGGTAGGCATCCAGCACTCGCTCCCGCCCTGCGAAGGCGCTCACCAGCATCAGCAGAGTGGATTTTGGCAAATGAAAGTTCGTGACCAGCGCGTCTACCACTTTGAATTCAAATCCCGGAAGGATGAAAAGCCCTGTTTGTCCACGGTAGGGCGCTACCCAAGAGGGCTGGTTGCTGGTAGCCGCGGCGCTCTCAAGCGTGCGCACGCTCGTGGTTCCCACTGCCACCACTCTCCCACCAGATGCTTTCGTGCGGTTGATCAGCAGCGCCGCTTCTTCGGTGAGCTCGCACCATTCCGTGTGTATTTTGTGTTCAACCGGGTCCAACTCTGTTACCGGGGCAAAAGTATCCAACCCGACATGCAGCGTCACTTTGGCAATACGAACCCCTTTTCTTTCAATTTCATCCATCAACCAGGGGGTAAAATGCAGCCCAGCGGTCGGCGCAGCTGCTGAACCGGTTTCAGTTGCGTACACTGTCTGGTAGCGGTCAGGTCTCAGCAATTTCTCATGGATATAAGGCGGTAACGGCATCTCCCCGATGGTTGGCAGTAATTGCTCCACTGGCTCAGAAAAGCGAATCAACCTTTCGCTTCCCGTCAGTTCCTCTTCAATGTCCACATAAGGTCCATTCTCCAGCTGAACGCGCACCCCTTTGCGCAATCCTTTACCTCCCGCCAGGGCTTCCCATAAACCCGGCTCCCGCTGTTTGAGCAGCAACAATTCCACTTTGCCGCCGCTGGTCTTGCGGGCGTGTAAACGCGCCGGTATCACCTTTGTTTGATTGATCACCAGGAGGTCGCCAGGATTTAGAAAATCAGGCAGCTGGCAAAAGTGGCTGTCTTCCAGGGTGGCAGAAGAACGCCGTAACACCAACAAACGTGACGCGTGTCGCGGTTCGATTGGCGTTTGGGCAATGTACTCTGGCGGCAGGTGATAATCAAAATCAGCGGTCTGCATGCTCAAGGAATCAGCCGCGGCTGGTTATCCTTCTGGTTATAAGGCAATTGCAAGTGTTCGTAAGCCAGCGGCGTGGCAACTCGACCCTGGGGAGTGCGGTCGATATATCCCAGTTGAAGTAAATATGGCTCAACCACATCCATGATTGTGTCTGCCTCTTCGCTTATCGAAGCGGCGATTGTTGCCAGGCCTACAGGACCGCCATTATATTTTTCAATAATGGTCTTTAATACTCTGCGATCCACATCATCCAACCCCATCGCGTCGACCGCCAGCAAATCCAGCGCATTGATGGCCGTTTCTCGGGTAATGAGACCATTTGCACGCACCTGGGTGAAGTCGCGCACGCGGCGCAACAAGCGCAGCGCCACCCTGGGCGTTCCTCGCGCCCGGCGGGCGATTTCTTCTATTCCGGTATCATCACTGGTCACATTCAATAAACCCGCAGCGCGTTCTACGATCTTACGCATGGCTGTCAGGTCGTAGTAATCAAGGCGGTAAACAGCGCCAAAGCGCGCGCGCAGCGGCGCGGTGACCAACGCCAGCCGCGTGGTGGCGCCAATGGTGGTAAAGCGCGGCAATTTAAGGCGCAGCGAGCGTGCAGAAGGTCCTTTGCCAATGATGATATCCAATGAGAAATCTTCCATCGCCGGGTAAAGAACCTCTTCAATAGAGCGACCCAGCCGGTGTATCTCATCCACAAACAGGATGTCACCTTCCCTCAAGTTGGTCAGGATCGCTGCCAGGTCACCGGTGCGCTCAATAGCCGGACCTGAAGTGACCTTGATGTTGACCCCCATTTCATTTGCCAGAATGTACGCCAGGGTAGTTTTTCCCAGCCCAGGAGGACCGTAAAACAGCACGTGGTCCAGGCATTCCTTCCGCCCTTTCGCAGCCGCAATTAAAATCTCCAGATTTTGGCGTACCTGGTCCTGGCCGATGAGTTCCTTCAATTTGGAAGGGCGCAACACGTTATCTACCCGATCGTCCACCTTTGGCACAGGGTTCACGATGCGTTCGTCTGCTGTCATAAACCCCATTATACACGCTCCCCTGCCTGCAAGGGATCAACTGAGCCATTTTGTTGAACGCTGTTTTTATTTGGCGCTATAATGATATAAATTTTCAAGGAGCCGCTATGTCCAACCTTCATGTGTCCGCTCATCCCCTGGTCGCTCATAAATTAGCAAAATTACGTGATGCCCGCACCGAACCCAAGAAGTTTCGCGAGCTGGTGCGTGAGATTGCCGGCTTGCTGGCTTACGAAGCTACCGCTGACTTGGTGATGGAAGATATAGAGGTAACCACTCCTCTCGCCACGGCTTCTGGGAAGATTTTAAAAGACAAGATTGGTCTCATCCCTATCTTACGCGCCGGACTGGGGATGGTGGAAGGTTTTTGGGATCTAATGCCCGGCGCTGAGGTCTGGCATATCGGCATTTACCGCGATGAGAACACACTCAAGCCTGTCGAGTATTACAACAAATTGCCAACTGAGCCAACCGTCTCCGTGTGCCTGATCTTAGACCCCATGCTTGCGACTGGAGGTTCAGCCACAGCGACGGTTGAGGTGCTGAAACGCTGGGGCGTGAAGAGGATCAAGTTCGTGGGCATAATCGGGGCTCCCGAGGGCATTGCTGCGATGACCAAGGCACATCCCGAGGTACCCATCCACCTGGCTGCGGTAGATGAACGCTTAAATAACGTCGGTTATATTCTTCCCGGTTTGGGAGACGCCGGCGATCGAGAATTTGGCACCGCGTAAAATACAAAAAGACCCAGCCAACAGCCAGGTCTTCTGTTGTTCTGTTCTTAATTATGGCCTTGCGGCTTCCACGATTTTCACAAATTCATCTACCTTGAGGCTGGCACCGCCAACCAGCGCGCCATCAATTTCCGGTTGACGGAAAAATTCGGTAGCATTGGCCACCGTAACCGAACCACCGTACAGGATGCGCAGATTCTGTGCCAGCCCTGAGCCAAATAACTGTGCCAGCGCCGGTCGTATATGATCCCGCAGTACCGCGTTTGCTCCTTCAGCGGTGGCTGCTCTG
>JAAZNW010000023.1 GCA_012798065.1 Chloroflexota bacterium | reverse complement strand
TGTTTCCGCATGATTTCAGAGAGAAATGTGAGCGATGGCGGGTGGTGGAAGGCAGTGTCACCCAGCTTGGCGCGGAAGATTGATCTACAAGGGTTTTTTCAAAGGCATTCCTGCGCGCCGCGGGTATATTGGCGGCGTGGCGGCTTTTTTATCTACCACTACCAGGTAACGTTCATCTACTACCCCAGGCAGCGTTACCAGGCTTAACTTGCGCAGACTCCCCCCCAACAACTGGATACTCCTCTCTGCCGCATGAACTTCAGCGTGCGCGTTTCCGCCTTTCTGTGCCAGCAGAGCACCGCCAACTCGCACCAACGGCAGCAGGTATTCCGCCAGCACCGGTAAAGACGCCACCGCTCGGGCAACTGCCCAATCGAACTGTTCGCGGTAACGCGATTGCTGACCCACATCCTCTGCCCTGAGAGTGAGCACTTCAACCTCATCCAGCTGTAATTGATTGACCACATGCCGGCAGAATTCGCTCTTTTTTCCGATGGATTCAACCAGGGTAAGGCGTAAATCAGGCAGCGCGATTTTAAGCGGGATGCCGGGAAAGCCGGCGCCTGTGCCCACATCCACAAGTGTAGTCGGCGCGGGGTCCTTCAGTTCCAGTAGCGTTGAAAGTGAATCTAAAAAATGCTTGGTGCGGATGTCTTCAACCTCGCGGATGGCGGTCAGATTAAATTTTTCATTCCAGGTGAGCAATTCTCGTTCATAGTCTCGAAACGCCCTCAACTGGCGGGGAGATAGTTTTAAGCCAATGAGCCTGTACACATCTTTCGCGAATTTTTCCATACCAGGGTGATTATACCCTTAGCAAATGGCAGGTTACAATTCACACAGGATACAATTCATAAGGGTTGACGCGCATCACAAGTTCAAGTAAAATCCCTTCTGCAAGTTGCAGGAGCGCGGGCGTGGTTCAGTTGGTAGAATGTCTCCTTGCCAAGGAGAAGGTCGTGGGTTCGAGTCCCATCGCCCGCTCAGACAAACCCCTGAAAAGGGGTTTTTATTTTGGGCTCTGGGAGGCTGTGCACTCCCATCGCCCGCTCAGACAAACCCCTGAAAAGGGGTTTTTATTTTGGGCTCTGGGAGGCTGTGCATTCCTATTGCCCATCCAAAGTTACCTCTTTTTTCTTTACATCCAGCCTGCTGCTTGACCACCCTTTAACCTTCTGATAAAATCCTCATTGCGAGGCGACGTGGCCAAGAGGCTAAGGCAAGGGTCTGCAAAACCCTGATCATGGGTTCAAATCCCATCGTCGCCTCCTCATTCATTAATTCGTTAAACGACCAAGGCACCTGCGATGCGTCTTCACCCCCTTAGATTGAGAGCGCCTGAAACCGCCATTCCCCAGTTGTTATTACTCCAGTGCAGCGCTTTCAAGTTTCATTAATTTTGCGAAAACAGAATTCATTCACTATAATTGGGACATGCCTGAAAGCCTTGAAATTATTTTAATTATCGGAGCAATCCTCATCCTGATCAGCGTGATGATCAGCAAGGTTTCTGAACGGCTGGGGATTCCTTTGTTGTTATTGTTCCTCCTGCTGGGTATGGTCGCGGGTTCAGAGGGATTGGGCGGAATTTACTTTGACGATCCATTGGTCGCTCAATGGGTTTGTACGGTAGCCCTCTCTGTTATCCTCTTCTCGGGCGGCATTGATACAGAATGGAAACGCATTAAGCCGTTGTTCAAAGAAGGGCTGCTGCTGGCCACGCTGGGGGTGTTTCTCACCGCTGCCGTGGTGGCTCTTTTCTCCAGGTTCATTCTCCAACTGAACTGGCATGTGAGCCTGCTCATCGGCGCCATTGCCTCATCCACTGACGCGGCGGCAGTTTTTGCCCTGCTGCGTTCAAAAGGGATCCGTCTGAAAGGAAACCTGGCTCCCCTGCTTGAACTTGAATCGGGTAGTAATGACCCGATGGCCATCTTCCTGACCATCGGCATCTTGCAGTGGCTTCAAAACAAGATCGACCAACCCATTGAAATGATCCTGTTATTCATTATGCAGATGGGAATTGGCTTGATTGTGGGTTGGTTGATAAGCCGGCTGTCGCTCTTTTTGATTAACCGGCTTAAGCTGGGGTACGAAGGCTTATACCCCGTGTTGATTTTCGCGCTGGTGTTTCTGACTTTCGGGCTTGCCAGCCTTCTGGGGGGCAGCGGTTACCTGGCAGCTTATGTGTTGGGGCTGCTATTAGGCAAAGAAGATTTCCTGCACAAGCGTTCACTGGTGCGGTTCTTCGACGGAAACGCCTGGTTGATGCAAATAGCCCTTTTTATCACCTTGGGGTTGTTGGTGTTCCCCTCTGAGATCAAGCCGGTCATTCTCCCCGGGTTACTGGTTTCGTTTGTGCTTATTTTTCTGGCGCGCCCCATCGCGGTTTTCCTGACCCTAATTCCTTTTCGCTACACCTTGAGAGAAAAGACCTTTATCTCCTGGGTGGGCTTACGCGGAGCGGTGCCGGTAGTGTTGGGTACTTTTCCACTCGTTGCAGGCATTTCAGATGCCAGCGCCATCTTTAACCTGGTTTTTTTCATCGTGATTACCTCGGTCTTGCTGCAGGGCACCCTGTTACCCGTCGTGGCGCGTTGGCTCAAAGTGGATGCGCCGCTGCCCGTCAATTCCCAAGCCCCCATCGAGGTGGTTTCAGGGCAGGGATTAAAAGCCGACCTGCGTGAGATTCTCATCACGCCCTCCTCTCCCGCGGTCAATAAAGCCATTTACCAGTTAAAGTTGCCCGAAGAATACCTCATCATTATGGTCTTGAGAGATGGAGAATACATCCAACCAACCGGTAGCCTGGAGTTGAAGAAAGGGGATATCCTCTTCAGTCTTTCTGAAGAGCCTGTCTATCTCCAGGCACAAAATATCATTAACGGATTCAGTACGAACGCCTGAACTGAGAACGTGCAAGCCGGCATAAAAAGTCAACTCTTTCGTTGTCCGGGTTGCCCGTGTGACCGTATATCCAGCGCCAGTTCACCTTTCGGTCGCGGGTTACGCGCAGCAGTTCCTGCCACAGGTCTTTGTTCGCCACCGGGCCGTTGGCTCCTCGCCAATTTTTAGCCAGCCAGCGCGGTAGCCACTCATCAATCCCCCTCTTGAGATATTGAGAATCAGTAAACAAAGTGATTGGAAGATTCTTTTTGACCACTTTTAAGGCTTCAATCGCAGCGGTCAATTCCATACGGTTGTTGGTAGAAAAAGCTGCAGCACCCGAAATTTCCCGGCGGTTTTTGCCCTCAATGATCACCGCAGCCCAGCCCCCCAAACCAGGGTTCGGATCGCACCCGCCGTCAGTGTAAATGATGATCTCATCTGTCATCAGGGGTATCTTTCAGCAAGCTCTACGGCAAGGTCATCCATTTGTGCCAGCAAGCCAGTAATCTCGTCTTCCTTGGTGCCGCCCATCCATAACTGCCAGTGGGCGTCCTCCAACACCGGTGCGATGACCTGCCAGTCAGCGTTCACCGGAGGGGTAGTAAATCGCGTCAACGAGTTCACTATCTGCAGCCAGTGGGGATGTTCGGCACCGTATTCTTCCATCTGCGTCATCACCTGGCTTCCCAGCGGCAGTGTACCTGAGGCGGTTAACAACCTGAATTGTTGCGCGGGCTGCGACAGCCAACGGATGAACAGCCAGGCGGCCAGATCGCTTTCAGCGTCTTTATGCAGCACGGCGTACGAAGAACCCTGGGTTAATACTTGCCCCTTCATACCATCAGGATAGGTCATTAACATCCATTCATCTTTTGAACCGCTGCGCTCCATGGCCGCCACCTGCCTGTCCAACTCCTGCAGCCACAGCGAATAAACCAGGGTTTCGCGCCTTGAAAAACGCTCCGCGTCGGCGGCAGAACGGTTCACCCAGGCGCACGCATCGGTTTTGAGTCCGTAAAGATACGTCAGCGCATCCTGCGATGAGGGCGTAGAAAAGGTGAATCCACCGTTACTGTAAGGGTTCGCACCAAAAACCAGCAGCCAGTTGAGCATGGAAACCGCGTCAGTATTGAGTATCCATCCGCCAAGCCCGTCATTGGCAGTATCAGCGTCTTTTCTAAATGAAGCGTTCGCCGCGCAAACCTGCCTGCGGAACTCCGCTGGCGTATCAGGGATGGAAGTAAAGCCAAGCTCCTGACCCCAGGTGTGGTTATATGCCAATAAAAGGGCGCTGCGCTGCGCGGGTATTCCCATCAGCTTCCCATCCACAACCCCCTCATCCCAAAATGCCTGGTGAAAATCATTGACCAGCGAAGGATCCATTCCATACAGGGGAGAAGCGATATAGCCTGACAGGTCGACCACCTGTTGAAAGCGTTCATCAATGGCGAGCAACAGGCTGACCGGTGCCACCAGCACGTTGGATGCGATCTGGTTGGTGAGTTCTTCATGGATCTTTTCGCTCACTCGCGCCGCTGAACCAGGAGCCTGCATGATCACGTGAATGCCCCACTCATTCGTTTGATTGAACTGGTCGACCATATGGAAAAGCAGTTTGAGTGACTCCCCTGTCCACGGGTGCATGAAACGAATTTGTAAACCATCCAGTTTCTGGATATCGACATGGGGATTGATGGCAGCGATGGTAGGAGTGCTTGTGCTGTAATTGGCTGTTGAGGTGATGCGCGCGGTGGGTGTTGCAGTGATCGCGGGGGTGGGAGATGAGCGCGGTGCACAAGACGCCGTCACGCTCAAGACCAGCACGACCACCATTTTGCATACGCCAACGAGTATTTTTTTCAAGGCTTTTCCTTCAACCGCTCTTCGGGTTGCGAAGGTAGAGTATACCCGAATTTTCGGTTAATCAAAATCGGCAGGCAGCGAAGGGTCGCGCAAATGCTCAAACAAACGCTGAATTTCTTCATGCGTGACCCTGGTTGTTGAAAGTTCAGGGATTTCTTGCTGCGCAAAAAAAGACGGCTCAGCAGTCTCATACGGGGCGGGGGTGGTTTCGCCTAACATCTCGCACAGGAAGAACAACTTGTACGAATGAAACGGGAGAGGGGGATGACCGTGTTGGTTGGAATCGTACAGAGCCAGCAGTTTAACCGCTTTAACGATCTTTCCGGCTTCTTCGCGCACTTCACGCTCCACAGCCTGACTTGGCGGTTCATTGATGTCCACCCAACCACCCGGCAGCGTCCATTTGCCCTGGTCCTGCAGTTCACGAACGAGCAGAATCTTATCCTCTTTGAAAACAACCCCGCGGATATCCAGTTTGGGGGTCGCGTACCCGCTCTGACTCGCGAAAACCATGCGCACTTCACCAGGCTGTGAGAGTGTGTTCGCCTCCATGATTTCACAGACGATGCGGCTCAACTCGCGGAAGCGTTCCGCGTCGTACACGTCGCTGGTGTAGTATAGTCCGCTCTGCGCAAGCGCCTGGATGCGCTGCGCCCAGGTAAGCCATGAGGGTTTGCTGTGTTGTACAACTTTTTTAGGCATCGCGTTTCTCTTATTGACGACTGACTGTTATGTTTGTATAATCCTTTCATAATTCTATACGAGCCGTGCCAAAAGGAGTAGGTTTGAGCGAAGGTTGGTAGAGAAGGAGCTCCAGGCT
Organism: Chloroflexota bacterium; assembly: GCA_012798065.1. Lineage (GTDB taxonomy): Bacteria > Chloroflexota > Anaerolineae > Anaerolineales > Anaerolineaceae > UBA6107. The sequence goes on along the minus strand of JAAZNW010000023.1, from coordinate 12,081 downwards.
GAAATGCTCCGCAATTTTCACAAACCGAAGTCGTTTGGAATACATGCCGAAGAAACCCGTCAGGGCGTAGAACGGCACGGGTGAGCCCGTTAGCGCTTAATCCGGAGATAATCCGGAGAGTGCGCCAGACCATTGGCGAATTGAGGTGGTACCGCGAAGCATTGAGCCTTTCGTCCTCTACGGATGAAAGGTTTTTTATTCTGGATTGAGGAGTGACATAATGGCAACAGCAGGATTGGCAAAAACGTACGATTTCCGCGCAACCGAACAGAGGTTGTACCGCCTGTGGGAGGGAAAAGGGTATTTTGAGCCCTCAAATGACCCACGTAAGGCGGATTTCGATGCCAGCATAAAACCTTTTGTCATCTCAATCCCCCCGCCCAATGTTACCGGTGAGCTCCACGCCGGTCACGCCATGTTTGTCTCTATGGAAGACCTGATGATCCGCTACCACAGGATGAAAGGCATCCCTACATTGTGGGTTCCGGGCACTGACCACGCGGGTATCGCCACCCAGATGCTGGTAGAGAAAGCCCTCGCCAAAGAAGGCAAAAAACGCGATGGAATGACCCGAGAAGAATTCCTGAAGCACACCTGGGAGTGGAAAGACCTTTATCACCAGCGCATCACTTCCCAAATCCGCCGCCTGGGAGCCTCTTGCGACTGGACGCGCGAGCGTTTCACCCTGGATGAGGGTCTTTCAAGCGCTGTGCGCGAGGCTTTCGTGCGCCTTTATGAAAAAGGTCTTATCTACCGCGGACCGCGCATGATCAACTGGTCTCCCGCTTTGCGCACAGCCGTTTCAGACCTCGAGGTGGAGTACAGCGAGGAACCTGGTTTTCTGTATTATTTCAAGTACATGCTGGCGGATGGTTCAGGCGCTTATCTCCCGGTTGCCACCACGCGACCAGAAACCATCCTCGGAGATACCGCCGTGGCGGTTCACCCGGAAGATGAACGCTTTCAGCGATTCATCGGTAAGAAGGTGATCGTTCCTTTACTGAATCGCGAGATCCCGGTGATCGCTGATGAATATGTGACCATGGAGTTTGGCACCGGCGCGTTGAAGATCACCCCCGCTCATGACCCCAACGACTACACCATCGGTTTGAACCATGGGCTGGAGATGATCAACATCCTGGATACCTCCGCGCGTATGAATGAGAACGCCGGTCCCTACCAGGGCATGGACCGCTTTGAATGCCGGAAAAAGATATGGGAAGACATGCGCGCAGCAGGGCTGGTGATCAAAGAGCAGCCCTACACTATGAACGTGCCGAAATCGCAGCGCAGTGGTGAAATTGTGGAGCCGATGATTTCAACACAATGGTTCATCGCCATCAAACCGCTGGCTGAAAAAGCGCTTGAAGCGGTGAGGGACGGACGCACCAGGATCATCCCTGAACGCTTTACCAAGATCTATTACAACTGGATGGAAAACATACGCGATTGGTGCATCAGTCGCCAGTTATGGTGGGGTCACCGTATCCCAGTGTGGTACTGCGATGATTGTGGTGAAATTATCGTGTCGCGCCAAGACCCTTCCGCCTGCCCCAAATGTGGTACTCGAAATATCCGGCAGGACGAAGACGTGCTGGACACCTGGTTTTCATCCGGGCTGTGGCCCTTCTCAACCCTGGGCTGGCCAGAAGAAACCGCTGATTTACAGTACTTTTACCCGACTTCGGTGATGGAAACGGGCGCAGATATCCTCTTCTTCTGGGTGGCACGCATGATGATGTTTGGGCTTGAGTTCACCGGTCAGGTGCCCTTCCATACTGTGTACCTGCACGGGCTGATCCTGGACAAAGATGGGCAAAAGATGAGCAAGACCAAGGGCAATGTCATCGATCCACTGGAGATCATGGACGATTACGGCACAGACGCGCTGCGTTTCACCCTGCTGGTGGGTTCAACTCCCGGGCATGATACCAACCTCGATATCAAGAAGGTGGAAGCTAACCGCAATTTTGCCAACAAAGTGTGGAACGCTGGGCGTTTCGTCCTCTCGGCCGTGGAAAAAGCCCCAGCTGAGCCGGGCGGCGAGCCAGATTGGACACTGGCAGACTCGTGGATCTGGGGTCGGTTAAAAGAACTGTTACGCGAGACCGACCGCTTATTCCAATCCTATCAGTATGGTGAAGCCGGACGACAGATTTACGAATTCTTCTGGAGCGACTTCGCGGATTGGTACCTGGAAATCGCCAAAATCCAAATGAGTCAAGGGGGTGACGCCGCCTACTACACTGCTACCACCCTGGTGCGTGTATTAGATGCCTGCCTGCGCCTGCTCCATCCATTTACCCCCTACGTCACAGAAGAACTTTGGGGTCATCTCAAAGGGGCCGCGCTTGACAAAGCCTATAAGCCCTTCAACTCCAGGCGCGCCTGGGAAGACGCGCTGATCATCGCAGCCTGGCCTGAAGCGGGAAAAAGCGAAGGTTGGGAAGAGCAAGCCATCTCCAGCTTCACCGTAATCCAGGAAGTGGTGCGCGCCATTCGCAACATCCGGGCCGATAAAAAAATCACTCCCGGGCGCAAGCTGCCCGCACTGATCTCCGCCGGGGCCAAGATGGATATACTGCGCGGCCAGTGCGCCACGATGGCCGCGCTGGCAGGGCTCGACATCGAGCACTCTCATATCAGCCGCAAGATTACGGAAGATACAACCGGATTCGTTTCAGTGGTGGTATCAGGAGTCGAAATATTCCTCGACCTGGCGGAGAAGACAGACAGTGTTCAGGATGTCGAACGGCTGCGGAAAGAGTTAGAGGTCGTGAGCGCGCAAGTGGACCGCCTGGAAAAGCTCCTCGCCAGTGATTTTGCAACCAAAGCTCCCCCCGCTGTGGTGGAAAAAGAACGTGCAAAATTACGAGAATTTATCGAAACGCGCGATAAATTGAAAGCGCAAATCGCCTAGAACCGACAGGAAAGCCGCTCGCTTTTTCAGCGCTGTTATTTTGGCATTCTGCCCAACAACCGCCTGATAAACCGGTGAAAAGCGTGCACCGATTTCACCGGCTCCAGATACATAAAGAGGCACTCGCCGCTGATCCAATTGAGGTTCAATTCCTCGCATTTCTGATCTGTTTCGCGCGAACTTGCCCCCGGCTGCAGCCAGATATGAGTGATACCCAAACCGGCCGCCTCTTCGACGACCTGTAAAGCCTCAGCTGGCGTTACAACCACCACCACACCTTCAGGCTTTACTGGAAGTGCACCCAACCCGGCGTAGCAGCGGTCACCTTCTACCATGTCTGCGTTCGGGTTCACCGCCATCACCTGGTAGCCGCTGTTCTTCAGCTCTCTGTAGAGCATATTGCCAAACTTATCCTTATTACGTGAAACCCCCACCACGGAAATTTTTTTCAATTGCAAGAATTTTTCGATGCTTTCGCGTGTGTTTTGCATTTTTAACTGTTTTCCTCGCTGAAAGGTATGCTTGCAAATGGACCAGGTAAAGAATCCAAAGTTAATCGTACAACCCAGGAACGCGCGCGTGTTCGTTCGCCTTCAGCCATTCAGATGCAACAAAGGGTTCTGGTCTTGCGCCTGTGCGGACTTTTCAGAAAACATTCATACTATATCACAATGCAGGATCTACTAGATAAGTGGTTTGGGAAACCCGTGAAAAAGGGTTCTTTCATGGCTGTTTCTTGAGCTGCTGCAGGCGGTGGCGTGTGCCGCGTACCAGGCGAAAGAAATGGCGGATGTGGCGTAATGGTTTGATATGGCTCTTCTCGCCGGCGTAGATCGTCTTGATCGGCACCCAGCGAAGCAGGTAGCCCTGTTCCACGCAGCGCGTGATAATCTCAACCTCGAATTCAAAGTTGGTCTCGGCGCTTTGCAGAGAGGTTTCGATCATGCGTCGGGAATGCAGCCGATAGCCGGATTGGTTATCCGGGCAATATTGTCCCAACGCCCAGGAGAACAACCAGGTGCCGATCGTGTTGGAAATATTGCGTGGGAAGGGCATTTTCTTGAAATCCCGCATGCCTATCACCAGGTCCGCGCCCTCCTCAAAGGCGTGGATAAACAACGGTATTTCCTGAGGGTCATGCTGTCCGTCTGCATCCAGCGTGACCACTGCCTGGTAGCCCATTTCGAGCGCATAACGGAACCCCGCCAGCAGCGCGGCCCCCTTTCCCTGGTTGGGAAGCTGGCGTAACACCTCCGCTCCCAACGCTGAGGAGATGGCAGCGGTGTCGTCAGTTGAGCCGTCATCCACCACCAATACAGGCAACAGGGCTCGTGTACCCGTGATGACTGCAGTGATTCGCTCGGCTTCGTTGTATGCCGGGATCAATGCAAGGATTGTAGTCGCTTTGGAATGCCGCTGGTTGTATTCTGCCATCAAACTCCGAGGTCTTCTTTTTTCGCCAACAATTCTTCTTCATCCAAGTTTGGTGCTGCGAGCAAATGGTACAGTTCTTTTACCAAACGGGTGGCGGCTTTCTTAGCGCGGTCTGATAGAGGTGAGTCGAAATCCACCCATTCAGGCTGGACGCCGATAAGCACAGACTCGCAGCCCAGTTCTTCAGCCAGGTAATCCATCAACATAATTAAAGGCATTCCGTGTGTGGAAAAAGAGGCTCCGCCAACGCGTTGCGTTTCTAACACTTCAATTGCGCCCGCTGTTTTCCCCAGGTCGGCAGCATCAACAAAAAGGACAAGCGTCGAATGAAAACGCCGCAACGCTCCAGAGGTGCTCTCAGGCAGCGAGCCGCCATTCAATACCAGCAAATTCTCCTGCTGACCCACTAGGCTCGCCAGCCGATCGGCGACCCTTAGACCGACAGCGTCATCCCCGTTCAGTTCTGCGCCCACACCAACTACGGCGACTCTGGTGTCAGGCCTCAGGGCATGCTTCTTCAGGAGCACCGAGAGCCGCTTTTTCCAGAAGGAACTTGATGTCTTCTTCTCTGCCATAATAGACCTCGAACGGCTCCTTGTGGGTCGCAGCCAGCTCCCACTGGTCATCTGACATTTCCAAGCAATGAAACCGGCAGCTCACCACGCACTGAGCGCAGTAAGTACATTTGTCCAGGTTGTAGCGCATCACAAAGCGTTTATTGACCTTGTCAATCGTAATCAGTTCGATGGCGTTCGCAGGGCAATCTTTGATGCATAACTGGCAGCCCGAGCAGTTTTCTGGATTCCAGACCAGTTTGCCGCGCAGGTTTTCTGGCGCAGCGGTTTTCACGAACGGGTACTTCTCAGTAACCGGTTTTTTGAAAAACGATTTAACAATGTCACCTAACATCGAACCTATCGGCATACTAACCTCCAAACAGCCGGGAAACAAAAGGCGCCAGGCTGGAGCCTACAATGATCACCAACATCTGCACCAACAATAAAATAGCGCCAACACGCCACCACAAACCCACGGTTTGATCGATGCGCAAACGGGCAAACAGAGATTGCAGCGCGGCGGTGATAAGCAGCAGCACAGCCGTTTTCCATAGAAAATCTAACGGGGAACTGAATCCGCCCAGGTAGAAAGACGCGATCAGCGTCAACCCAATGACCAATTCCACGTCACGGCCAATCCTGAAAAGCGCGAAACCGCGACCAGAGTATTCCGTCAGCGCGCCTGCCACAATTTCGGTTTCCGCTTCAGGGGCGTCAAAAGGCGGCAGTTCAAGCTTACCCATTAACCCGATCAGGGCGGCTAAAAAGCCGATGGGCTGAGAGAGAATGAACCACAGGTTCATCCCGGCAGCCTGGTTGATCTCGCCAATGTTCCAGGTACCCAAAGCGATTGCGGGTCCGAGCAGCGCGAGTAAAAAAGGCGCTTCATATGAGAATAACTGCGTCAAAGCACGCGTGGCGCCGACGATCGAAAAACGGTTTTCGGTGTTGGCGCCCGCCAATCCGATACACAGGGTCATCAAACTCAGTAAGTACAGGGTACCGATCAGGTCTCCGGGGTAACTGAAAACCGGTCTAAACCCGAATAGTGGCACGTTCAACCCGGCTGTCAGCGCAGCTGCAAGGGCGGCGATGGGCAAAGCGATGAACAATCCCTTGATTGTTCCTGCCGGAATCACTTCCTCCTTCGCCAGTAATTTGACCAGGTCAGCCAGCGGCTGGAACCAGCGAGGACCAATGCGGTTCTGGTAGCGCGCGATGAATTTGCGGTCAACGTATTCAAAAACTAGGCCGCTCGCGAGCAGAAATAATCCTCCGGGGAACAGCAACAAGGCGATGAGTGGTGGAAAGGTTACATTCATTTTTTATAGTACTCGATTCCGTATTGGCGTAGTTTTTCCCAATCCCACAGCGATTGACCAGCGGGCCCGTTCAATACGACCATACGGTCATTGCACGAAAAACAGGGGTCGATACCCGCCAGGATCATGGGCATATCAGCCAGTTTGTGACCAATAGCGGTGGTCAACACGCTGGCACAATTACACAGGCTGGGCGTGCGCACTTTCACGCGTTCAGGCCTGTCTGTGCCATTGCTTTTGATATAGTAAAAGAGTTCTCCACGCGGCGCTTCTACACGGCTCACGGTTTCTCCTTCGGGGATGCGCCGTGGGATTTTGGTGGTCAGATCACCAGAAGGAATCTTCTCCACAATTTCGCGCACCAGGCGGTAGCTCTCAAATAGCTCTTTGATGCGCACGACAAAGCGTGCCTCAAGATCTCCAGCCTTGGCGGTGACGATTTGAATGGGAAAATCAGGGTAGCCAGCATAAGGAGAATCCATACGGACATCGCGCAACAGCCCCGAGGCTCTGCCAGTAGGGCCGATAGCCCCCAATCGGGTTGCTTCTTCAAAGGTCATCACGCCGATATTGCGCGTGCGCCCAAGGAAGGTATCATCTTCTGTTACCACTTTCAAATAATGCCGCGTGCGTTCTTCGAGAAAGTCCATCCCGCGCAGCAGCTCGTCTTTCTGGCGCTCGTTGATATCCACTTTGACGCCGCCAAGCACATTGGCGGAATAATTCACCCGGTTCCCACTGATGGTTTCGAGCAGATCCATCACCGTCTCACGGTCGCGCCAGGAGAACATAAAGAGCGTGTCAAAACCGCCTTCATGCGCCGCTACTCCCAACCAGAGGATGTGGCTGTGAATCCGCTCCAGCTCTGCCACCAGTTCCCTGATCGCCTGCGCGCGCGGGGGAGCCTGCACATTGGCCAATTTTTCAACCCCCAGCACAAAAGCCATGGAGTGTACATGCGAACAAATGCCGCATACCCGTTCCATCAGGTAAAGGTCTTGCGTCCAGGTTCTGCTCTCCGCGCCTTTTTCCATGCCGCGGTGAACAAAGCCCAGCCTGGCAGTGGCGTTGGTGACAACTTCTCCTTCCACGGTAAATTCAAAATGACCGGGTTCTTTTAAGGCCGGGTGCTGCGGGCCAATTGGGACGATAAACCTCTCGCTTTTCTGTCTTGGCATGCTCATTCCTCCTTATCCCTGCGCTTTTTCGTTCAAACCTTTAAAAGTCTTTCGCAACGGGTACACGCCATTCGGCCAACAATCCGGCAGCACCAGGTGTTCCGTGCTTGGGGTGCCCTTAAAACAGATACCGAACAATTCCATGGCTTCCCGTTCATAAAGCGTGGCGGCGGGAACCAGGTCACAGATAGAGTCTATTTCCGCTGCGTCGTAAGGCAGCGACACCCTTAGAGTGGTTATCGCAGCGCCAGCCGCAAAATGATACAGCACCTCCAGTGAACCCTTTCCTTCCACAGCCACTTTCTCCCGGGTGTCTTCATCGACTTCGTATTCAGGGTTGTCCAGCCCCGTCAGCGCCGAGAGATACCCCCATCGATTCGTCACCAACAGCGCTTCCACCGCCTTCTTGAGATCATCTGCCTTGATAACCGCGTCAAGGCGGTTTTCTTCCGGGCAGGTAAACGACAGTGCCAGGTCTTTTAAAATGGCTTCAGCCTTTTCCAATGCTTCTTGAGTATTCAAACTAACCTCCACTTTTACGGCTGCAGGGTTTTCAACAACTGCTCGATTCCGTAAATGATGGCCTCGGGCCGCGGCGGGCAGCCTGGCACATATACGTTGACAGGGATGACCTCGCTGATATCGCCGACCACATTGTAACAGCCATCAAATACACCACCGGAAATACTGCAGGAGCCGACGGCTACCACAAACTTGGGCTCCGGCATTTGTTCATAAATGCGAACCAGCCTGTCACGCGCCTGCAAGGTCACCGGGCCTGTACAGATGAGCACGTCCGCATGGCGCGGGCTTCCTTGCAGCTTGATGCCGAAGCGCTCTACATCATAACGCGGTGTAAGTGTGGCGAGAATTTCAATATCACAACCATTGCAGGAGCCGCTGTTAAAATGGATCGCCCAAGGTGAGTTTGTCCTTGCCCAGGTTTTTATTTTTTCCATCACATTTTGGATAGGGTTGTTCATGCTGTTCTCCAGTAATGGTCCATCAACCCAGAATCAAAGCCACAAGCGCGAGGATTAACCCCAGGAGGATGGGAATGAGTTTGAATGAAAATTCTCCGCTGCCGATCACCAGCACACCCAGGTGCAGTATGGCGAAGAAAAATGCAATGAGAAAAAACGGGCGGTAACCCGGAGAGGCAAACGAGGTAGGGGCTTCTTCACCGCTGCCATAGAGGCTGGATTTCTCAGGCGTCGGGTTCTCCTTACCGGCGAGGGCTTTGCCCACCAGGTAGAGCAACGTTACTAACGCCAGGTAAATAAGGAGCGCGATGGGAGTGGAGGTAAGGATTTGCATATGTATGCGGTCTCCTAATAAAAGAATGGGAACAGCAGGCTGGAGGTCGCCTTTTCGGTGAAGAAATCCATACTCGCGGGCCACAGACCGATCACGACCAAAGCCAGCACCAATATCACCAGCGGAATGACCATCATCACCGGTATGGGTTTGCCATTCTCTACCGCAGGCGATGTTTCGCGACGGTAGAGGCGGTTAACAATGGGCGCATAATACCCCAGGGAGAGCACACTGTTCAGCCCCACAAAAATGACCACAAGTATCATCAGCGTGTTTTTCGCGGAAGCGACAGCGGCCAGAATTTGCCACTTTGACATGAAACCTGCCAGTGGAGGAAGCCCGCCCAACGCCAGCAGTGCCACGCTTAAAGCAAAGGCTGCCAACGGGTATTTACGCGAAGCCCCATTAAGGTCAGATAGGGTCAAAGGGACATGCTCATCGTTCTGCAGGTGAAGTGCGTAGAGCAGCGCGCCGGCAGCCAGAAAAGCCAGGCCTTTCATCAGGGAATGAGTGATCAGGTGGAAAAACCCTCCGCCGGCGCCATTTGCCTGTCCATACCAGAAGCCCATCCCAAAACCCACCAGCATATAACCCACATGCGCCAGGCTGGAATAAGCCAGCAGGCGTTTAATCTCTGTCTGCCGCAGTGCCAGCAGGTTGCCAATCAAGATATTCAGACAACCAAACACTAGCAGCGTTGCCCCCCAGTTAAATTCGACCCTGCCGAAAAAGCTCAATGAACGCAGCATCGCCAGCAAGCCCGCTTCAATGACAACCCCTGAAAGCATCGCGCTGATACCTGAAGGCGCCTGCGAATGGGCATCTGGCAGCCAGGTGTGCAGCGGAACGAGCGCCGCCTTCACGCCAAAGCCAACGATCAACAAAATTCCGCTGATAAGCATCACCTTGGGGTTCTGGGTTGCCCCTTGCCAGATATCTACAAAATCCGTGCTCCCGGTCTGGGAGAAAATGAACGCGATACCAAACAGCACCAGCGCCGAACCCACCGCTGATTGCGCCAGGTACTTGATCCCGGCTTCCAATGACGGCGGCTGATCGTTGTAGAAAGCCACCAGCAGAAAAGTGCTGACCGCCATGGCTTCAAACCAGACCCACAGGTTGAACAAGTCAAATGACAGCCCCAACCCAATCACGGAGCCTATGGTGGCTAAAAGCAGGGCATAATACTTCTCCTCCCCTTTCTCACCCGCCATGTAATCCACCGAAAACAACGCGACCATTAAACCCAGGAAAAGCACTACAGCAATCAGCAAGAGGCCAATGCCATCCAGCATCAGGGTGATCTCTCCAACATCCAGGTAGAGCCCTCCAGATTGAAGCGCCATTCTTACCCCGAAGAACAACAGGCAGCCTTCAACCAGCAAGACAAACACGGTTAACGCCCGGGCAACGCTGAATCCCCAGTCTTTCTCCTTGCGCAGCGAGATTCTGCCAGCCAGGTAGACGATCACGGCAGCCACGAACGGCAGAACGAGGAGGCTTTTTAAGAGAAGAGCATTATTCATCTCAGCCTCCCACCACAACGACCACAAACAAGATGATCAGCCCGGCAGAAATCGCCAGCACATTCCAGTTCAAAATGCCAGTTTGAGTGCCGCGCAGCGTTTCGGCGGTGTTATTTAAAACCTCGACAAAAGCGGTGTTCAGGGCTTCAAAACCAAAACTCTTTTCTGAAGCCCAGCGGATGCTGCGTAAACCGTTGGTCAATCCCTCCAGTTTTGACCGTGTGAACCACAACAGTATGCCCAACCCAATTACGATCAGGGTAACCAGCGTGGGCAGGGTCAAAATTTCATGAAAGAGCTCAGCCAAGGGCATTTTTTTAATCTCATGGAAAGGAAGTGAATGAGCCCCCAACATTTCAGAAAATGGGCCTACCACAATCCAGCTCACCAACGCGGCTGTCGCCAGCGGGATAAGCGCCGCCTTCATGCCCAGCCCTACCGGGTGAACGTGATACTCGCTGCGCGACTCGCCATAGAACACCAGCCCAACGCAACGCGCAGTATACAGAGCGGTGAGGCCAGCCACAATCACCATCAAAACATACAACCAGGTGGGTCCGCCTTTCAGGCCCGCTTCCAGAACCAGCTCTTTGCTCCAAAATCCATTCAACACTGGCAGCCCCGCCAGCGCCAGTGAACCGATGAGGAACACCCATTTCACCAGCGGCAGTTTTTTTCCTACCCCTCCCATCTCTGTCATATCACGAGTGCCAATGGAGTGGATAACCGCCCCAGCTCCAAGGAAGAGCAAGGCTTTGAAAATGGAGTGGCTGAATAGATGAAACTGACTGGCGAAAACACCGCCGGCGCCAATGGCGTACACCATATACCCAAGCTGGCTGACGGTCGAATACGCCAATACTCTTTTCAGGTCATTGGCGGTCAACGCCATCACTGCTGCCAGGATAGCAGAAAGCGTGCCCACAACCATCACCGCTTCTCGCCAATAGGGCACATTCTGAAAAACAGGGTAAGTGCGCGCCAGCAGGTACACGCCCGCGTTAACCATCGTCGCGGCATGAATGAGGGCGCTTATCGGGGAAGGCGCTTCCATCGCATCCGGCAGCCAGGTCTGAAAGGGAAACTGAGCGGATTTCGCCGCCGCGGCCACCAGGAAGCCAAACGCCAGCAGAGAGAGGATATTGGCGGGAATTTTACCTGCCGCGCCAATGAAAGCGTTGATGTCGGTACTCCCGGTGTAAGCAAAGAGCACCAGCGCGCCTGCCAGCAACCCCACACCGCCTGTTGAGGTGATGATCAACGCCTTGACGCCGCCGCGTACTGCTTTCGGGTCATCATTGTGAAATGCGATCAACGCATAAGAGCAAAACGCGGTGATTTCCCAGAAGAAAAAGATGAGCAGCAGGTTGCTGGTAAGCACCAGCCCCACCATCGCGCCGATGAAGAAAAGCACCAAAGCGTAATAACGTCCAAGCGAGGCTTCACCTTTCATATAACTGGTCGAAAAGACCACCGCCAGGCAGCCAATCACCGTGGCGATCGCGGTTAAAAAGACACCCAACCCATCAGGCACAAAGGTAAACTCGCCAAAAGCCCCACCCATCGGTATCTTCACCGCGGTTTCACTGGTGACCTTTGGGATCAACACAAGGGAGGCTGCAGCAGCGACGATAGAGAAGACAACCGCCAGCCAATGTTGCAGCTTTTCACGGCGGTCGCCCACCAGCCAAACCACAAGAGCACCGAGCCAGGGTGCGCCAATCATTACTATGATCATTGCCATTGTCATGGGTTACCTCTTCAGGCTCGCAAGGGATTTAATATCCAGGCTGCCGCTGCGCAGGCGGACCTGCACCGCGAACGCCA